>CAMZED010000001.1 GCA_947305675.1 uncultured Clostridia bacterium
GAGAACCGTCAAAAGTCCCGCCTTGTTCAGTTTTTCCACGCAGTCGAGCGTTTTTTTGCCGTTTTCGGGGTCGGTGGCGACCGTCATCGTCAGCGCGTCGAACAGGAATCGGTTTTTGTCTATCCCGGCGTTTTCGGCGGCGGAAATTATCTTCCGCGCAACTTTCATCCTGCCATCGGGCGAATCGGATATTCCCGATTCGTCAAGCAGCAATCCGACGCAAAGCGCGCCGTATTTTTTCACTGTCGGCAAAACCTGTTCAAGGCTGCCGTCTTTTCCGTTTACCGAATTTATCACCGGGATCCCGTTATATATCCGCGCGGCGGCCTCCAGAGCCGAAGGGTCGGCAGAATCGATCTGAAGCGGAAGATCGGTGACAGCCTGGACCGATTCGACCATTTCGGTAAGCACAGCGCGCTCGTCGATATCCGGCAGCCCGGCGTTCACGTCGAGCAGGTCGGCGCCGCAGGCTTCCTGATCGGAGGCTTCCGCCGAGACGAGGGTCATATCCCCCGTGCGGAGCGCCTGCTTCAAAAACGCCTTTCCGGTGGGATTAAGCCTTTCACCGATCACGGCGGTCCTTGTGCCGAACCGGAAAACCTTTGTGCCGGAACAACAAGCGGGGAGCTTATCGGACTTGCGATCCGCCCGCGCGAACGATCTCAACACCCCGGCGACGGCAGACGTGTGGTCGGGCGTGGTTCCGCAGCACCCGCCGACGGCGTTCACCCCGAACGACATTAATTTTTTTGCAAAAGCGGCGAATTTTTCGGGCGTTTCGCGGTAAAAAGTCTTCCCGTCGATCATCACCGGCATCCCGGCGTTGGCGTTCACGAAAAACGGGACGTCGGTGTACCGGCATATCGCCTCGGCGATAGGCTCCATCGCGTCGGGTCCGAGCCCGCAGTTGATGCCGACGGCGTCGACGCCCAACCCCGAAAGATATACCGCCGCGCATTCGGCGTCGGCTCCGGTAAGAGTGTGCCCGGTGTCGTCAAAAGTAACCGATACCGCCACCGGAAGCGAACACGCTTCCCGCGCGGCGATCACCGCGGCTTTACACTCGTAAAGATCGCTCATCGTCTCGAAAAGCAGGAAATCGGCTCCCGCCTCCGCGGCGGCGGAACAAACCTCGGCAAAAACATCGCGCGCGGTCTCGAAATCAAGATCCCCGACCGGGCGCATAAGCTTCCCCGTCGGCCCGATATCCGCCGCGACAAGCAGTTTTCTGCCCGCGTCTTCGGCGGCGGTCTTTGCGAGCCTCACGGCGGCTTTCAGGGTCTCGGCGGCGTCGAGCCCGTAAGACGTGAGCTTTATGCGGTTTGCGCCGAAGCTGTTTGTGGTGATCACGTCCGCCCCGGCGGCTATATATTTTTTGTGTACTTCGATTATCGTTTCCGGCGCGCGGAAATTAAGCACTTCCGGCGGTTCCCCCGGCGCAAGCCCGGCGTTTTGCAGCATTGTACCCATTGCGCCGTCGAATACCGCCGGTCTGCCGCCGAATACCGAGAACAGATCCATATTACGCTTTCTCCCTTTTTATCCCGGTCATTTTATTATTTCGGATATATTTCCGATTATCGCTTCTGCGATCTCCGGCTTGTTCATGGTATATATATGAACGTTGTTCACTCCGTTTGCGATCAGATCGATTATCTGCTCGGTGGCAAAAGCGATCCCCGCCTGGCGCATCGAAGCCTGATCGTCCCCGAAGCGTTCGACGATCTCGCGGAAGCGGCGCGGAAGCACCGTGCCGGAAAGCGCGACCGAGCGTTTTATTTGTTTGGCGTTGGTTATCGGCATTATCCCGGCTATTACCGGGGTGGTGATCCCTTTGCGGCGGAGTTTGGAAAGGAAGGAATACAGTATTTCGTTGTCGAAAAACATCTGCGTGGTGAAGAATTCGCATCCGCAATCGGCTTTAAGCCGCAGAAAATCTATATCGGCGTTTACGCTTTCGGCTTCGGGGTGCCCCTCGGGATAGCAGGCGCCGCCCACGCAGAATCCGCCGATGGATTTTATCTCGGTTATAAGGTCGCTGGCGTGCCCGAAAACCTTTTTCGGCTCGAGTCCGACAGGCATATCGCCGCGCAGGGCGAGCAGGTTTTCGATCCCGTGGGAACGAAGCAGCGAAAGATAAGACCGAAGCGATTCTTTGTCGGAAGAAACGCAGGTTATGTGGGCAAGCGCGGGGACTCCGCTGTTCTCGATCTCTTCCGCAAGCTCGGCGGTGAACCCCGCGGTCGACCCCGCCGCGCCGTAGGTCACGCTGATAAAATCGGGTCTGAGCGCCGCGGTCTCGGCGGCGACTTTACGGCTTTGGGGGAGCTGTTCGCCTTTTTTCGGGGGAAACAGCTCGCAGGAAACGGTTATTTCTTTGCTTTTGATTATATCAGATATCTTCATAATTCCCTCTCTGTTCTCAGTCCCTGCGGAACAAGTAATAATCTTTCTCGGCTTCGCCGCATCCGTCGAACCCTTTGCCGCCGGTCTGTGACAAAAGCGTGAACCCGGCGGCGGCGCCGGTTATTTCTTCGCGTGAAAAGCAGGTTTGCCTTTGCGTTTCGCGCTCGCGCCGGTAACCGCCCTTGCCGTCGCAAAGGAACAGGTCAAGCCAGAACTCGCAGCTTTTGCCGTTGTCCGAAAGGGCGCTGCGCCAGACCATCATATCGTCGCCGGATTCATAGGCGTAAGTCATCCCATCAAATATCTTCTCGTAGCGGAACCGCGTGTTTACGTCAAAGGCGAAAACCCCTCCCGGTTCGAGATAATTGTGTACCAGCGCAAAAACCTTGCCGAGCTCTTTTGCCGATCCGAGATAATTAAGGCAGTCGAACGACGAATAAACCGCCTGGACCGTCCCGTAAAGCTCGAACGAGCGCATATCCTGCATCAGCAGAAGCGTGTTAAGCCCCGAGTTGGCGCAATAGGCTATGTTGAGCATATCCGCCGAGTTGTCGATCCCGATCATATCATAGCCTTTTTTCGCCAGGATCGCGCAGATGCCGCCGGTCCCGCATCCGAGATCGAGCACCTCTTTGACCGGGATCGCGGCTTTTGAGAAACATTCGGTAAGATATTCGGCGTAAGGGACATAGGCTTCGCCGTTTATGCCGTCGTAAAAGGCGGCGGAAGATATAAAACTCATTTGCTTATGCGGTCGAGGACCATCGTATATCCGTCGTTCCCGTAGCGAAGAGCGCGGTTGACGCGGGTGATGGTCGCCGTGGAAAGATGGGTCTTTTCGGCGATCTCGCTGTAAGTGTATCCGTCGCGGAGCATCTCGGCGGCGACAAGGCGCTTGCTCATCTCGGTGATCTCGCTTATTGTGCAGATGTCGCCGATAAAACGGTAGACCTCATCGGCGGTTTTAAGGCAGGCGAGCGCTTCGGCGAGCTTATCGGTTTTTTCGTCTTTGATCTTTTCAAGCATCGTTTTTCTCCATTTCTTCGCCGTCAAAGGCGACGCGGGACGGGTCGAAAGTTCCTTTTATAAAATCATAGGTGTCTTTATATACCGAGTGCAGATACGGGTCTTTCGATTCATAAGCGCGGTAGAATTCGCCCGGCATACTGCCCTGATAATACATGTGCGCCGCGTCTTTCATATATCCGGTGATCGCGCCGGCGGCGTAATATTTCTTCATCCGTTCGATGTTCCAATCGTTTGTGCCGCCCATCTCGAGCTCTATGCACATACCAAAAAGTTTCGCGGTTTTTGCCGCCTCGAAAAGCCTTTTGTCCGGAACCGACTGATTGAACGCGTAGTTGGGCTGATAACAGCCCACGTCGAATCCCAGCTCGCGCCAGTCATTATATCCGCAGGCGTGGTAATAAGGTATCCAGGTGGTTATAAGCCCGAGATCGTCGCGCACGTGGTCGGTGGTGCGGCGCAAAAGTTCCATAAGCGGAGCGTCGAGATAACTTATCTCCTCGGTAAACCAATAAAAACCGAGCAGCGAAAGGTGTTTGTAATTGTTCGCGTTAAAACGGCGGTACTGCTCGTCGATAAGCCATTCGAGCGCCGTAAACCTGTCGCCGGTGTTCGAAAAATCGAGGTTTTTGCCGTTGATCACGCCGAAATCTTTAACTTCCGCCACCGGATAAAGGATCGACAAAAACACCGTAAGCCGCAGATCGGGCTTGCCGAGCGCGGCGCCGATCTCCTCCGCCGCTTTGTCGAGCGCGTCGAGGTTGGCGCCTTTGCTGAACTGAACGTCCATATAATACTGCCAATCCTCTTTTTTAAGCGGCTTTTTCCTGCCGTATCCGCTCGAATAATCATAAAGATACCAAACGTGCGGCAAAAACAGAAAACTGTCGAACATAGTGTCTTTTACATTGCCGTCCTCGATATATCCGACGTAAGGCAAAAGCATCTCTTTGGATATGGGCGGGATATCCTGCCGGCACATATATGCAAGCATAACGTCCTTTGCGCCGAGTTGGGCGGTGGAGGCGAAGCGGCGCGGAAAATCCTCCTCGTCGCGGCGGTCGGGGACGATCTTTGCCGCGCCGGAAGGTTCGGTACAGCCGAAAAGTTCGATCTGGTCGATCCAGACGTGTATCGGTACGTTAAAGGTGAATTTCGCATAGCGCGCCGCTGTCGGGGAAAACTCGGCGGAAAGCCTTGTGACTTCGTCCTTGCCCCAGGTCTCGAACCCGACAACGCTGCCGGCGGTCTGCCAGTTTTCGCCGTCGTCCGAAAGAAACAGCCATACTCTGGAGGGCTGAAATATCCCTGCTCCGTTCTGGCGAAGCACACCGATGCGGAACCCGCTTACGGCACAGACCGATCCGAGATCGTAAAACACCGTTCGCGCCTCGCCGCCGGTAAAGCGGAAAAACGCCGGGTCGTGGCATTCCGGGACGGACGCAAATATCCCGTCGGTAAGTTCGCCGCTTTCGGCTTTGCTGTTGAACCAGTCGGTGCAATGCTTGTCCTCGATATCTTCATAGCATTTTACCGTTTGTTTAAGCCCTTTTAAAAGGTTCACCCTTTCGTGCGAAAGAGCAAGCTCCCTTGAAGTCCTGTTCTTTATTGAATAATCTCCGTAATATTCAACGCCCTGCATAAAAAGCCCCTCTGCTTTTGCGTATTAATGTGCTAAAACATTATAACACGGCGAAACCCGAATTGCAACACATTTTGTGCCGATATAAAAAAACTCCCGGAGGGACACTTGCCATAGAGCAGGTGTCCCTCGCGGTTTGTTTGCGGGTTTGGTGCGAATGGATCGCAGTGAGATTTGTGCTTCCTGTTATTCGTCTTTCTCTCTGACAATAATACACTTTTTCAGCCTTTCCATAAGCACATCAAACCGAGTATCATGGATTTCGATCGGTTCAAACCAAATATCACCAGTGACTACGCGTAAATAATCTGTTGGTATGATCCAGTCATTCCATCCGTTTGTTTCAAGGCACAATTCACGATACTCTTTGCCATCTTTATCCATCCAGTGAAATTCACAGTTCAAAACAAACCCTTTTAGTGCCGGAGAACAACAGCAAAGCTTGAACGCGTCGTCTTTTATGTTCATGACTTTTTCCACAATTGACACCGTATCTTCAAAAGCGTCCAAAGCGGCGTCGATTTCACCCAACCGTGATAAAGCCCATGTGTATCTCAATCCAAGTTGCACGCGCGGTTCACACCAGAGGTCAAGTTCTCCGCCGCCGCTGACGATGTGCTTTTTATCCGGTATCAGACAATTTATGGCGTTCAGATAGTTCAGTTGTGTTTCGCAAAACCATTTAAAATGTGCGGCATCCTTGCAAAGATACTCCTGCCAATCGCTGGCAGCGGTCAGGATATGCTCTAATTCATACCATAAGATGAATTGACGCACGGGCTCGATCTTGTCGAGCTCTTCCCGCATCTTATAACGTCCGAACAGTAATGTTGATCTGCTTTGATCTTCGCGGCTTGCGTACATATCAAGGAAAGCATCGATGTTATCATCGTTTTCCATATATGCCATATACTCGATTACGGCAAAATGATCTCCTCGCGGACAAACAGCAAAGATTTCCTCTGCTAATAGGCGCATTTCGTCAAGCACCTGCTCGTTTTTGAAAAGCCTTGAATTCCACAGATCGCGGTATAATCCCCAAAACCAATAACGTTGATATTCACGCAGATTTCGACGGATTTTCCGTAAAATCTCAATCGTCTTTTCAACATTTTTCTCTTTTGTGGCGGTCGTCAATGATTGCTGGAGATTTTGACAGAATTTTTCTTTTTCCTCATCGGTACACCCGAGCAATGTGTCAATTGTCGTTCCGAAGTACGACGCAATCATCGGCAGCATTTCAATATCCGGGTAAGTCGTACCATTCTCCCAACGGGATATTGCCTGCGGAGACGTCCCGAACTTTTCCGCAAGTTGTTCCTGCGTCATATCCAAGCGAAGACGGTTAGCACGTATTTGATTACCTAAGCTAAGTTTCATGATAGTTGGCTCCCATTTTTTATTTGCTCTGCGCAGAGACTTTCAACCGGTAACTATATTATACCAGGCTGTAAATAATAATCAAGCGCACAGTTTGTGAGATTTTTCCTCGATTATTGAGAATTCGTGAGTATTTATTATCTGATGATTTATTTAAAAACCGCCCACGATTTTACTGATTACTGTTCCCGCCTCGAAGAGTGCAAAGCGCTTTTGATGACCGCAGGTCATCAAAAGCGCTTTTGCGTTAGTTTTGCTTAAAACGACACAGATAAGATAAAAGTAAAAAATCGGGACACCCGCTTTATCGCAGGCGTCCCGAAGGAGTTTTTGTTTTGGTGCGAATATCGATAACGGATTTATCTTCTGTTTATATAATCTTCCAACAGTTCGCTGTGTGGGTAATATTTCAAAAATGCGTCAACATCTTCTTTGTTTTTGCTGAAAAGCAATGTTAAACTGCTATCCCACGGAACGATTTCCATTTGCGCCAACGGATGTTGGATATTAATAGGAGTTTCCCAAAATCCCGGATAGCCGTCTGCGTACGGTAAATCATATTTTAATACTTCTGTTAGTTCAACCGATTTGTCAAACGCAGATAAAACCGCCCATATCCATTGAAAATTATCTTTTGTTACAAGCGCGGTCAATTCTTCACCGCTCATCCAACAATATTTCCGGTTGAGCATTTCGTCTATTTTAGGATCTTTCGGATAGCAAACGCAATCAGTAATCAGCCAGTTATAATCCATTTGCTTATTATTGATCGCTTCAAAAACTCTGTCTATATAGGTGAAATATTTTTCACCTTTTTCATTTATTGCTCCGTAAACCATTTTTGACACCTCCCACAACATTATATCATGCATAATCGCTATTTACAACGGCGCACATACTCACCACCGTGCGGCGAAACTGTGCTGAAACAAATCAATTCAAGTGTGATTGAAGCCAGAGCAGCAGATCGTCGCAATTCTTTTCGCCCGATGCGACGGAAAGAACGATTTCGGTCAGTTCTTTTTGCATATACGAAAAAACATAACCGTTCAGCGCAAGAAAAACGAGCATCGCGTGCACGCCGATTCGTTTGTTGCCGTCAACGAACGCGTGGTTCTGCATCAGCCCGAAACCAAGCCGCGCTCCTTTTTCCAAAACGGAAGGGTAAAGCTCTTTGCCGTCAAAACTCTGAAACGGGCTGAGGATCGCGGAATCGAGCAGTCCTTCGTCACGTATCCCGTCCGTTCCGCCGGTTTCTTTTATCAGTTGTGCGTGCAGCAGAATGACCTGTTCTTTCGTCAGTATTTTCATTTTGCCAGAACCTTATATGCTTCTTTGTTTTTGGCGATCAGTTCGTTTGAAACGGAAAGCAGCTCGGCGTCGCTCGCGACCGCATTTCGCTCGGTCTTTTTGATCTCAAACGGGATCCCGTTATAGTCGACGGCGGATTTTAGAAAAACGGTGATCGCGGAAGACATATTCAAGCCCAGATCCGAAAACAATACCTCCGCCTGCTTTTTCAAATTTTCATCTATTCTGATATTAAGATTTGTCGTGGCCATTTTTTATTCCTCCTTTTACAATTGTTATTATACGCCGATTAATCATTTTTGTCAATACAAAACAAAGAAAATGTCATTACAATTCTTTCCGGCAAAAGAAAATCGAGTATCCATAACTCAAGTCCGTTATAGATACCCGATATGGTGTGGATGAATGGACTTGTTTTTAGTAGTTGCCTGTAAATTCGATCGCATTTGAAACCGTTGGCTCTTCAGTAAAGTGGGTCAAAATATCACCTTCATGCAGCCAATCAAGAACACCATCTTTATCTTTGATTGACAAAACTTTTATTTCGTTATTTCCGGTTAATTCCAATTCGATTCTTAAATCCCAATATGTTTCAGTACAGATGATTACGTTATCTTTTATCTCATAATTCCCGTTTAAATTATGATCGTATAACTTTCCTTGACCCGTGTTCCACCTGCAATCATCTGTATCAAAATACAAATAAGGCGATGTGTAGTCGTTTTTAGAAAGATATTCTTTTTGCAATGGGTATTGTAAAACCTGAGATGAACAGGAAGCAAAAAAACAGAATAGAATTGTCGCGATAACAAAAAATGAAATGATTAAAACACTTTGTTTTTTCATACTTTGCAAACTCCTTTCAAATGCGCACTTACTCACCGCCGCAGGCGGTGGTACTGTACTGATAAAGAAAATCGGGTATCCATAACTCAAGTCCGTTATGAATACCCGATATGGTGTGGATGAATGGACTTGCCTGCCTGCGGGCAGGCCTCACCGCGGAAAAACTGTCCACCGGACAGTTTTTTAACACGCGGCGTTCAAGTCCATACGGATCAAAACAAAAAACTCCCGGGGGAGTTTTTGTTTTGGTGTGGATGAATGGACTTGAACCAACGACCCCTTGCATGTCAAGCAAGTGCTCTGACCAACTGAGCTACACCCACGTTTTCGTCTGTGCGGTAATTTTAACACACAACAGACGAATTGTCAATAGTTTTTTGCCGTCAAGTTTTAATTTTGTCGCGACGGCATATCAGAAGCATTTTTTTGCTTTCGATTTTTTGCAATGCTCGATATTTCCGCACTGATAACAAAGTTCGTTATCGCAGATCTCGTTTTTGAAGAACTCCTCGATATTGTTCGCCGTCGTCTCGGCAATATTTGCCAAAGCCTCTTCGGTAAGGAACGCCTGGTGCGAGGTGACTATTACGTTCGGCATCGATATAAGCCTTGCAAGCGTATCGTCGTTGATTATATGACCCGAATAATCGTTGAAGAAGATATCCGATTCCTCTTCGTAAACGTCAAGACAGGCGGCGCCGATCCGGCGGGATTTTATCCCGTCAAGCAGCGCCTCGGAATCGATAAGCGCCCCGCGTGAGGTGTTTATTATAACGACTCCCTTGCGCAGAGTTCCGATCGTTTCGGCGTTGAGCATATGAAAACTCTCGTCGGTGAGCGGGCAGTGGAACGAGATTATATCGCTGTTTTCAAAAAGTTCTTCCTTGCTGACGTAATCGATCCCGCTCCCTTCGGCGGGGAACTTGTCATAGGCGATGACCTTCATCCCGAACCCGCGGCAGATATCGATAAACACCCTGCCGATCCTTCCGGTGCCGACGACGCCGACGGTTTTCCCGTGAAGGTCGAACCCCGCGAGCCCCGAAAGTGAAAAATTGAAATCGCGCGTGCGGTTATAGGCTTTGTGGATCCGGCGGATCGAGGTCAGCAGCAAAGCCATGGCGTGTTCAGCAACGGCGTAAGGCGAATAAGCCGGAACGTGAACTACGTGTATCTTTTTATAGGCGTATTTTACGTCGACGTTGTTATATCCGGCACAGCGCAGCGCGACAAGTTTTACGCCGTAGACGCAAAGCTTGTCGATGACCGGCGCCGATACGTCGTCGTTGACGAAAACGCAGACCGCGTCGCACCCTTTTGCAAGCTCGGCGGTGTTTACGTTGAGTTTCGTGTCGTAATACACCGGCTCGAACCCGTGCGCGGCAGCAGCTATGTCAAAATGGGGTTTATCGTAATTTTTAGTGTCAAAAAAAGCGATCTTCAAATCTGCCTCCGTTTGTCAACTCCCCGGAAAATAACATAAGATGTTACTGTACGGGAGTGTGAAATAATGGATAAAATTGTAATAACCGGTATTTTATTGCCGTTTGCCGGCACGGCGCTCGGTGCCGCGTGCGTGTTTTTTATGAAAAAAGGCGTCGGGAAAAAGCTGCAGGACGCGCTCGCCGGATCAGCCGCCGGGGTAATGGTCGCCGCGGCGGTGTGGAGCCTTATGCTCCCCGCGCTTGAATCGGCGCCGGAAGGTTCGGGCAAACTTGCGGCGTTTATCCCCGCCGGTGCGGGTTTCATCGCCGGGACGGGATCGCTTTTGCTGCTCGATTTTATGATCCCGCGGATCGAAAACCGCGCCCTGCGCGGCAAGATAGGCGACGGGCGCGAAAAAAGCACAAAACTTATGATACTCGCGGTGACTCTGCACAACTTTCCCGAAGGGCTTGCCGTCGGCGTCGCGCTGGCGGGATATCTCGACGGGAACCTCGGAGTGAGCTCCGCTTCGGTCGCGGCGCTGGCTTTCGGGATAGCGGTGCAGAACTTTCCCGAAGGGGCGATCGTTTCGCTTCCGCTGCGCGGGGCGGGAAGATCGAAAAGCCGGTCATTCCTCGCGGGGGCGGCTTCGGGCGCCGTCGAGCCGCTCGGCGCGGTGATAACGCTTGCCGCGGCGCACTTTATTACTCCTGCGATGCCGTTTTTGCTGTGCTACGCGGCGGGCGCGATGATATACGTCGTCGTCGAGGAACTGGTTCCCCAGTTCGCCCGGGGCGATGGCGCGCACCCCGGCACCGCGGCGTTTGCCGCCGGGTTTACGCTTATGATGGCGCTTGACGTTATGCTGGGCTGATCAGTCCCCGAGTTCGTCGGCGATTATCTCGTCGATGGCTTCCTCGGCGGCTTCCTCGGCTTTTTTAGCCGCTTTCTTTTCGCGGCGTTCGGCGACGAATTCCTTTACTTTTTCGATAATGTCGGGGGCTTTGGTTATAAGTCCGTCGATCCCGTCGAGCGTTTTGTTTACCGCGTCTTTGGGTTCGCCGTAAGACGAAGGATCCGAAAGGCTTATAAGCCTTACCTTACCCTGCTCGACCACGATGAATCCCTGGGGAGAAACGCTTACGCCCGCGCCGTTGCCGCCGGCAAAATAAGCGTCGCCGTCGGGACGGGGGTTCTTGCCGCCGAACTCGCTCCCTCCCGAGGCGAACCCCACGCTGACTTTTGAAAAAGGTATAACGGTGACTTCACCGGGCAGATTGATCGGTTCACCTATAACGGTGTTTACGTCGGCGACAGAGCCGATTTTTGAAAGGGCTGCGTCAATAATTTGTTTTAACGGCATTTCACTCATGATTTTCTTCTCCTTTATCCGATTCGTTTCTTTTATTCTTTGTTTCTTCGGGCTTTTCTTTCCAAAGCGATCTTATTCTTTTATATCCGCGCCACGCCAACAAAAGCGCGATCAGAAGTTTTAACGGCACGACGGATATCCTAATGTCGGCAAACAGCTCGAACCTTTCGGCGACAAAATCCGGTTCTACAAGAAAATCGACGCTGCCTTTCCGCTTCGAACGCCTTTTGAGCGACTTTAATAAAACGAACAGGTTCCCCGCCGCGCCGCTCACCGCACCGTAGATGACGGCGGTTTTTGCCGGGTCGTCGGAAGCCACAAGGCATTTGAAGACGGCTTTTTCGAGCCGCGCGCTCTTCCCGAACCTTGAAAGCACCTTTTTGAATACTTCCGAAGCGACCGGGACAAGTTCCCCGACCGAAGGCGATTCGAGTTCTTCTTTGTCTTTTCGGGACGTATCTTCTTTTTCTTTTACCCGCTCCTTCGGCTTTTTCGGGGCGGCGGTCTTTGCCTTTTCGCCCGGGACGGCTTTGAAAAGCGTCTTTTTGAAAAGCAGATACTTTATTTTTACTTCAAACACACCGTTATATACCAGCGACGCTTTTATCGGCAAAAGCAGCAGCAAAAGCAGAAAAGCGAAAACGCCGAGTATGCCGAGTATAATATAAAGCGCCGCCACTATACAGCCTCCCCGCCGGGGTCGGGCTCGCCGGATTCGCCGGGCGACAGTTCAAGCGAAAGTTGTTCGCTCGTCAAAGCCAGGTCGGTCTTCGGGAGGTCTTCGATCCTTTCCAGCCCGAAGCAGCGCAGGAACGCGTCGGTCGTGCCGAACAGGATCGGCCTGCCGGGTGCGTCGAGCGTGCCGCGCTCGGCGATAAGCCCCTTTTCGACCAGCGAAGAAACGATGGACGAGCTGTCGACTCCGCGTACCATCTCGATAAAAGACCGGGTCACCGGCTGGTTGTAGGCGACTATCGCCAGAACCTCGAGCGCCGCGCGTGAAAGCGGCGGGGTCTTGCGCATTTCAAGCCCTTTTTTCACATAATCCGCCACAAAAGCCTTTGTGCAAAGCTGATAAGCGTCCTCGACGGTTATTAACGTTATCCCGCTCGTGCGGTCGTCGGAATATTTTTCTTTAAGGACGGCAGCCGCCTCGCGCAGGCCGTCGGGATCGACTTCCAATATCTCGCAAAGGCGGTCGAAAGTCACCGGGCTGCCGCAGGCGAACAGTACCGCTTCGAGTGCGGCGGGAGTCTCTTTATTTATACTCATCGTATTCCTCCGCGCTTTCGTATCTCGCGGCGCCGTCGGCGCCGAGCGAAAGCTTTATATCGTCATTCTCGTCACGTTCGACGTCGATTATTCCGTCACGCACGCATTCGAGCAAAGCGAGGAACACCGCCACCGCTTCCGACCGGCTGCGGACCCTTATAAACAGTTCGTCGAACCGGCAGGTCCCGACTTGTTCAAGCCTGGATATGAGCGCCGACGTCTTTTCCGCCACCGAATAATAGCGTTCCTCTATCTTTTTGAAAAGTTCGGGTTCGGATTCGTTCCGCTTCAGCGCGATCCTGTCGGCAATACGCAGGAACGCCTCGGTCAGAAGGTTTACCGCGTGCCCGCGCGAATAATCGCCCTTCGGCGGTTCGTCGGCGGGTTTTGTGAAAGTGTCGAAATGCCCGGCGCTTTGCACGCGCAAAAACTCTGCCGCGATCTTGGCGCGCCGGTGCTCGAGGAGCGCGTCGACCAGCGGGGCGCGCGGATCTTCGTCCTTTTCGTCGCGCGGGAGGAGCATACGGCTTTTTATAAGCATAAGCTCCGCCGCCATAACGATGAACTCCGAAGCGACTTCCATATCGAGTTCGCGCATCGCGTCGAGATAAGCCGCGTACTGGTCGGCTATCTCGGATATGGGGATATCGAAAATATCGATCTTATGCTTGGCAATAAGCGCCAACAGCAGGTCGAGAGGTCCTTCATACTGTTCGATCTTTAAATTTACATTTTCCACAAACGCCACCGTATTATCCGAATATCATAAACCAGAACCCGGTGAACCCCGTTGTGATCACCGAACGGAGCGCGTCGATCGGATAGAATATTACCGAACTGAGCGCGGGGATCCAGGTCGCGGCGACGAGGACGAGGAACAAATAACGGGAATAATAACGCAGTTTTGCATATTTTGCGGCGATATGGCCGGGAAGCAGGCATATAAGGATGTTGGAGCCGTCGAGCGGAGGGATCGGGATAAGGTTGAACAGCCCGAGTCCAACGTTTATAAGCACGGCGTAATAGAAAAAGTTGACGAGCGCGACCCCGGCTGTCGTCTCAAAAAGCGATTCCGGCGCGAAGACGCAGACGATCGCATAGAACATCGCGCACAAAAAGGCGAGCACAAAGTTGCTTAACGGCCCGGCGGCGGATACCAGCGCGAGATCGCGGCGCGGTTTTTTGAAGTTGCGCGTCATGACCGGGACGGGTTTGGCGTAGCCGACGCCGAGGAATAAAAGCAAAAGCAAGCCGACCGGTTCGATATGCCTTAACGGATTGAGCGAAAGCCTGCCGTCGGCTTTGGCGGTATAATCCCCCAGTTTATAAGCAGTGAATCCGTGAGCGAACTCGTGCACGGTGAGCGAGATGAGCACCACCGCCATCCAGATGATCGCAAATATGAGTTTTTCGCCGATCGACATATCGGCAAACAGTATTCTTGTAAGCATTTTTGCCGTCCTTTGATGACTTTGTTATATTACAACAACTTATTATATACTATCCGTTTTGGCTTTTCAAGTGGGAATTTTAATAATTGACAGAACCGTAAAGATATGTTAATATATAGCTTGTATTATTATATATGATCTTGCAGAGGTTTTGCTTTTATGACAAGAAGAGAATCACGGGAAGCGGCAATGAGCCTTGTTTTCGAGCAGGGGTTCGACGTCACCCGTTCCCCCGAAGAAATAATAAATACCGCCGTCGAGGAGCGCGGCGAACCCCGTCCGAGCAAATTCGCTCGCGAACTTTTCGAATCGGTCAGCGAAAACATGGGCGATCTTGACGAAAAGATATCGCGCGCGGCTGAAAACTGGCGCATCGACAGGATCGGAAAGGTAACGCTGGCGATCCTTCGGCTTGCGGCGGCTGAACTTGAATTTTTTCCCGGGATCCCCATAGAGACGACGGTCAACGAAGCGCTCGAGATCGCCAGAAAATACGACGACGAAAAATCCGTCCCGTTTATAAACGGCGTGCTCGGCAAACTTGCCGCGGGGCTTGAAAAGCCGCTTGCCGCCAAAAAGCCGGAACGGCGGGAAGAGGGCGGAGCGCAATGAACGCCGAACGCACGGCGCTTACCGTCGAACAGCTGAACACATATATAAAAGACTATCTCGGCTCTTCGCCGCTGCTTGCCGACGTTACGGTAAAAGGCGAACTTTCGAACGTTCGCGTTTACGGCGGGAGCGGACACATATATTTTACCCTGAAAGACGAAAAATCAGCCGTCCCGGCGACAATGTTCGGCGGCGCTTCGAAGCTGGAATTCACTCCCGAAAACGGGATGAAGGTCGTCTGCCGCGGGCGCGTGGCGGTTTTCGTGCGCGACGGGCAATACCGCCTTTATGCCGAAAGCATGGAACCCGATGGCGCCGGATCGCTGTTTATCGCTTTTGAACAGCTTAAAGCGAAGCTCGAAAAAGAGGGGCTTTTCGATCCCGCCCGCAAAAAGAAGATCCCGAAAATACCTTTTTCGGTCGGGGTGATAACCGCTCCCGGCGGCGCCGCGGTAAGGGATATGATAAACGTCACACACCGCAGGTTCCCCGCCGCGAAGATATATCTTTTCCCTTCGCAGGTGCAGGGTCCGTCGGCTCCGGCGCAGCTTATAAACGCCGTCCGCACGCTTGACTCTTCCGGCATCTGCGACGTAATAATCATCGGGCGCGGCGGCGGCAGCACCGAGGATCTCTGGTGCTTTAACGACGAATCGCTTGCCCGCGCGGTGTTCGAATGCCGCACCCCGATCATATCGGCGGTCGGTCACGAAACCGATTTTACCATCTGCGATTTTGTCGCGGATCTTCGCGCGCCGACTCCTTCGGCGGCGGCTGAGCTTGCCGTCCCCGAGGCGGCGACGCTTATCCGCCAATTTGAAAACGTGCGTGCAAGGATGGCGCTCCACCTGAACAACAACACCCGCTATGCGCGCCAGCGGCTCGAAACGCTTACAAAACGCCCGGTGCTTCAAAGCCCGCGGGCATATTTCGACGAACGCCGTATGGCTGTCGCACGCGGGGAAGAGCGGCTTACCGCCGCCGTGGAAAATCGTCTCGAACGCGAAAAAATGCGGTTTGGCGTCAAGCGCGAAAAACTTGCGAGCCTTGATCCGCTCGCCGTGCTGGGGCGCGGGTTCGCGGTGGCTTTTGACAAAGACGGCAAAGCGCTCCGGTCGGTTTCCCAACTGCCGCCGGGCAGGGATTTTACGCTTAGATTAAGCGACGGTACAGTAGACGCCACGGCAAAATAGCGCCCCGCGTTTGAAATAAATATCTGTTTATCCGCGGGGGGCTTGGTAAAGTTCCCGCAGGAGGGTTTATGGCAACTATAATAAGAGCAATAACAAAAGACGGGTCCGCCCGTGCGACGGTCATCGACGCGCGCGACATCGTTCAGCGCGCCCGCGAGATACACAATACTTCACCGACGGCGACGGCGGCTTTGGGCAGAACGCTTATCGCCGCAAGCCTTACCGGGTCGCTTCTCGGCGAAAAAGAAGATCTGCTTACGATCCGGTTCAAGGGCGACGGCCCCGGCGGAGCGATCGTAGCCAGCGGCGACTGGCGCGGAAACGTGCGCGGATTCATTCAGAATCCGCGATGCGATCTTCCGCTGCGCCCGGACGGCAAACTGAACGTCGGCGGGTGCGTCGGAAAAGGCAACCTTTACGTCCTGCGCGATACCGGTGCCGCCGAACCTTATATCGGCGTTTCGGAGATACAGACCGGCGAGATCGGCGACGATATCGCCTATTACTACGCGACGAGCGAACAGGTCCCCACGGTTTGCGCTTTGGGAGTGCTTGTCGACGTGGATCTTTCGGTAAAACGCGCCGGCGGTGCTTTGGTTCAGCTTCTGCCTTTTGCCGACGACGCGGTCGCCGAAAAACTGGAATCGAACGCGCGCGGGATGCGCCCGGTGACCGAGATATTGCTTGACGGCACGCCGGAAGATATACTCGCCGCGGTGTTCGACGGGATCGAATACGATATATTCGACAGGATCGAATGCGCGTATAAATGCGTTTGCAGCCGCGAAAAGACCGATGCCGCGCTTGTTTCGCTGGGCGAAAAGGAACTTTCGGATATGATCGCCTCCGGCGAGGACACGGTGATGTCCTGCGGGTTCTGCGACAAGACCTATAAATACACGAAAAGCGACCTTAAAGGGCTGCTTGCGAAGGCGATGAAGAAATGAAGAAAGACGTTCGCACCGTTCTGGTGACCGGCGGCGCAAGGGGCATCGGGGAAAGCATAAGCCGCGCTTTTTACGCCGAAGGATATAAAGTTGTGATCCATTGCGGCAAAAGCGTTCTCCGCGCGCGCGAGCTTTGCGCCGAAATGCCCGGCGCCGAGTATATCTGCGCCGACCTTTCGGTCCCGGAAGACGTCGCCCGGATCGCCGCGGAGCTGCCGGCGCCGGACGTTCTTGTGAACAACGCGGGGATCGCTCTGGTCTCGCCGTTCGACGCCGTAACCGCCGAAGAGGCGCGCAGGCTTTACGCCACCGACCTTTTTGCTCCGGCGGAACTTGTCAGGGCGTTCGCGCCGGCGATGATAAGCCGCAAAAGCGGGTGTATTATAAATATCTCGTCGGTGTTCGGTAAAGTCGGCGGCAGCTGCGAAGTCGATTATTCCGCCGCGAAAGCCGGGCTGATCGGGCTTACGAAGGCGCTGGCGAAGGAACTCGGACCATCGGGCATAAGAGTAAACTGCGTTTGCCCGGGGCTGATCGATACCGAGATGAACGACGACCTTTCGTTTGAGGACGTCGACCGTCTTACCGACGAAATACCGCTGTGCCGCATGGGGACGGCGGACGAGGTAGCCGGGGCGGTGCTGTTTCTGGCAAGCGAAAAGGCTTCTTATATAACCGGGGCGGCGCTGGACGTCGACGGCGGTTGGAAATAAACCGGGAAGGCGGCTTTTTTATGGAACGGATCGCAAAGTTTTTAAAAGTTTCGAAAGAAGAATACAAAGGCGAGGGATACGACGAAATAATCCTTCCGCGCAGGGCGACTTCCGGTTCGGCGGGATACGATTTCTTCGCTCCTTATGATTTTTGCCTTGAAGCTGGCGGCGAAACCGTTATAGAAACCGGGATCCGGGCAAAAATAGACGAGGGCTGGTTTCTTATGATCCTGCCGCGCTCGGGTTCGGGGTTCAAATACGGAGTGAGACTGGCAAACACCGCCGGGGTGATCGATTCGGATTATTTCAACGCCGACAACGAAGGCCACATAAAAATAAAACTCATCGGCGGAAGCTCCGATTACAACGTAAAAAAAGGTTCGGCGTTCGCTCAGGCGATATTTATACCCTACGGAATAACCTGTGACGACGACTGCGGCGGACAGCGCCGCGGCGGGTTCGGATCGACCGATAAAAAAATATAAAAAACAGGAGTTTTTATATGATAACCACAAAACAGCGCGCATATCTGCGCGGGCTTGCAAATGCGATCGAACCGGCGACTCAGATCGGCAAAGGCGGTCTGGGCGAAAACGGGCTGAAAACCGTCGCAAACGCGCTTGAAGCTCACGAGCTTGTAAAACTGTCCGTGCTCGAGACCTGCCCCTCCCCCGCGAAAGAAATCATGGCCGAACTGTGCTCAAAGCTCGGCTGCGAACCGGTCCAGGTGATCGGCAGACGCGTGGTGATCTATCGCCGTTCGAGCAAAGAAGAGAACCGAAAAATAGTTTTACCCCGCTGAAAACGCAAAAAAACGGGAAAATAACAATAAAATAACTGAAAAAACACTTGATTTTTGAGTTTTTGCGTGTTATAATGAACTGCTAAATATCGGGCGGTCCTCTGCGGCTCAGCAAGAACGCCACGAAGAAATCGGAGGTAAACGCTTTGGATACTTTAAAAGCATTTACGAATGAGCAGTTAAAGAAGGAGGTTCCTCAGTTCGAGATCGGTGATACTGTTAAAGTTTACCAGAGGATCGTCGAAGGAACCAGAGTCAGAACTCAGATCTTTGAAGGAACGGTTATCGCCAAGAAAAACGGCGGTATATCCGAAACCTTCACCGTAAGACGCGTTTCTTACGGCGTCGGCACCGAAAAGACTTTCCCGCTTCATTCCCCGAACGTCCAGAACGTCGAGGTAGTAAGAGTCGGTAAGGTCCGCCGCGCTAAGCTTTATTATCTGCGCGACAGAGTCGGTAAATACGCCAAGGTCAAGGAAAAAATCTAAAGACTCAAATCGCCCCGCTCCGGCGGGGAACCGCAAATCAAGTGTCTGCGCGTACCGCAGGCACTTTTGCTTATTTCAGCCCGGCTTTATACGGGCGCAGAAAAGAAGGATACCGCCGATGAACGATGAAAACAAAGAATTAGATCCCGTCGAAACGGCAGACGAACTGCCCGAAATCGAAGAACCCCGGCATTCCGCCGCCGCGATCGAACTGCCGTCGGAAGCCGGATCCGCTCGCCCCGCGCGCGAGAAGGGAAAAGCGATAAAAACCGTTTACGATTACCTTGAAACGTTTTGCTTCGCTTTGGCGGCGATGATCGTTTTGTTCCTGTTTGTGTTCCGCGTCGTCACCGTCGACGGCGATTCGATGCGCGAAACGCTTCACGACGGCGACCGGCTTATTATATCGAATATGTTTTACAGCCCGAAAACCGGCGATATTGTCGTTATCAACCCCGAAAACCACTCGGCGAGCGACGAACCGATAATAAAGCGCGTTATCGCCTCCGGCGGGCAGACCGTTTTTATCGATTACGAAAATTGGGAAGTCTATGTCGACGGCGAAAAGCTCGACGAACCCTATATTGCTCCGATGCGCGAATTTTACGGCGGCACGATGAACGTTTCGACGGTGCCGGAGTTCCGCGGCGAGTTCGTGGTGGACGAGGGAAAGGTTTTCGTTATGGGCGACAACCGCAACAACTCCACCGACAGCCGCTCGCCCAAATACGGCGAGATCGGCGAAAACCGCATTCTCGGCAGGGTGCTGTTCAGGCTTTATCCCGATATCGGATCGGTGGAGTAAAAAAGAAATGAACGAGCTGATACAGAACATAAGCTGGTACCCCGGGCATATGGCGCGCGCAAAACGCAAGATCATCGAGGCTCTGCCCAACGTCGATATGGTCATCGAGCTGTTGGACGCACGCGCCCCGATATCGAGCCGCAACCCCGATTTTAAAAGCATTTTCAAAAACAAGCCCGTGCTTACGCTGCTCACAAAAAGCAGCCTTGCCGACCGGAACGCCACAGCGAGGTTCCTGCGCGAACTTTCGACGGAATCCGCGCGCGTGAGGGCGATCGACTGCAAAGTCGGTTACGGGATGAAAGATATAGCCCCCGCTATAAGAGAACTTATGGCGGAAAAACTCGCACGGGATGCGGCGAGAGGGATAAAAAGACCGATAAGGGCGATGGTCGTGGGGATAACGAATGTAGGGAAATCTACTTTTATCAACACGGTCTGCGGCGCAAAAAAAGCCGCGGCGGCGGATAAACCCGGCGTTACAAGGCAAAACGCGAGGATATCGGCGCCTTCGCTCGGACTGGAATTTACCGACACTCCCGGGCTTTTATGGCACAAGTTCGACGACAGGTCGGTGGGTGTGAAACTCGCCTGCCTCGGGTCGATCAACGACGACATACTCGATTCCTGGGGGCTTTCGCTGGAACTTATCGGGATTCTGAAAGAAAAATATCCCGAATGCCTTAAAACCCGGTTCAATATCGATTTTTCCGGTACCGAAGAAAGCGGCGTGATATTTGAGCTTATCGCCCGGAAGCGCGGGTTTATAAGGTCGGGCGGGGTTATCGACGAAGAACGCGCCGCGAGCGTGATATTGGACGAATTCCGCGCCGGAAAGATCGGCATGATCACTCTGGATTAAAAATTTCCGTCATCGGGAAGTAAAAATACGCAGGGAGGCAGGATATGGCCACACAACTCAGTTGGGAAACCGAATTTTCTCTTCGCACCGACGGGGCTTCCGTCGTCTGCGGCTGTGACGAAGCCGGCAGGGGCCCGCTTGCCGGTCCGGTGTTCGCCGCCGCGGTGATACTTCCGGACGGAGTGCAGATCGAAGGTCTGAACGATTCGAAAAAGTTAAGCGAAAAGAAGCGCGAACAGCTTTACGACGAAATACGCGAAAAATGCGTGGACTGCGCCGTCGCACACGCCGAGGTATATGAAATCGAGGCGATAAACATACTTAACGCCTCGATGCTGGCAATGCGCCGGGCGATCGCCCAACTGCGCGTAAAGCCCGAATCGGCTTTGATCGACGGCAATATCGCGCGCGATTTCCCCATCCCGGCTTATCCCGTGGTGAAGGGCGACGGAAAATGTCCGTCGATCGCCGCGGCTTCGGTGCTGGCAAAGGTCGAACGCGACAGGTTCTGTAAAGAGTTAGACGGATTTTACCCGGAATACGGTTTCGCCGTACACAAAGGTTACGCCACAAAAGCGCATATCGCCGCCATATTAAAATACGGTCCCTGCCCCGCGCACAGAACCTCGTTCCTGCGCAAAATATTAAAAGATATCGGCCAGCAGGATATTTGGGAATGATGAAAAAGACGGCAAGGAACATCGGCGCGGAAGGTGAGGATATCGCCGGCAAATATCTTGAAAAACGCGGCTGGCGGCTGATCGCGCGGAATTATTCCGCCGGCGGCGGCGAGATAGATATTATCGGATTCCGGTTCGGAACGCTTGCTTATTTCGAGGTCAAGACCCGCTCCAACGACAAATTCGGGCGCCCCGCCGACGCGGTCGACCGGGCGAAGATATCCCGCATAAAAAAAGCGGTTTTCGCTTTTCGCGCGGCGAATATGTCGGGCGGCAAAGTCCCGGTGTTTTATCCGTGCGGGATAACGCTGAACCGGCGCGTAAGCCGCCAGACAATAGATATAATCGAAGTTTATCTCGACCGCTTCGGCGGTACCGAAAAGATCAATCACATCAAGGAAGCCGAATCGCTATGAAAAAAGAAGATATCGAACACTTCGCCGTCAACCGCGGAAACGTCTTATATGTAAGCACCCGCGGCGGCAAAAACAGTTATTCCTCCGCGGAGGTGATAAAAAAAGGCATCGCGGACGACGGCGGGCTTTTTATCCCGACGGCTGTGCGTGACCTTTATTGCGATCTCGAACGGCTTTGCGGAATGGATTACCCGGACAGAGCCGCGGCGGTGCTTTCGGCTTTTCTTACCGATTACCCTCTCTGCAAACTTATCGACGCCGCCCGCGCGGCGTACTCGCCCGAAAAATTCAACGGTCCGGCGGCTCCGATCGCCAAAGTCGGAAGCGATTATTTTCTGGAGCTCTGGCACGGCCCGACGAGCGCTTTTAAAGATATGGCGCTGCAGATAATGCCGCGCCTGCTTTCGCTTGCACTGGATATGACCGGAGAGGAAAAAGACGCATATATACTCGTCGCCACCAGCGGCGACACCGGAAAAGCCGCGCTTGAAGGCTACAAAGACGTCCCGCGCGTGAAGATAAAAGTTTTTTACCCGGCAAACGGGGTCTCGAACATACAAAAGCGGCAGATGAGTTCGCAGACCGGCGAAAACGTCGACGTGGTGGCGATAAACGGCAATTTTGACGACGCGCAAACCGGCGTAAAGGCGATCTTCAACGATCCCGACTGCCGCGCCGCCGCAGAGGAAAAGGGCTTTTTCTTCTCGAGCGCCAACTCCATCAACTGGGGCAGGCTTGCGCCGCAGACGGCTTATTATATCTCGGCATACTGCGACCTTGTGAACGAAAAACAGATCGAGCCCGGCGAAAAGATCGATTTTGTCGTTCCGACGGGCAACTTCGGCAACATTTTCGCCGCATACATCGCCAAAAGCTGCGGGTTCCCCATCGGGAAGCTCGTCTGCGCCTCAAACCGCAACAACGTGCTTACCGACTTTTTCAACACCGGTATATATGATCGCCGCCGCGAATTTTTCACGACCGAATCGCCCTCGATGGACATACTTATATCAAGCAACCTCGAACGCCTGCTTTACAGTGCGTTCGGCGCGGAACAGACCGCGGCTTATATGAGCGATCTTTCGAAAAACGGGTTTTATAAGCTCGACGGCGAAAAACTGCGGCTGCTTCGCCGTGATTTCACGGGGTATTATTGCGACGGCGACGGCACTTCGGCGGCAATACGCGGCATTTTTGAAAAATTCGGTTATCTTTGCGATCCGCATACCGCCGTGGCGGCGGCTTGCGCCGAAAAATACCGTCGTTCCGATGAATACGGCGGGAACAAGATAGTGGTGGTATCGACCGCTTCGCCTTATAAATTCGCTCCGGCGGTGCTTTCGGCGCTGGGTAAAGACGTCCCGCCGGACGATTTCGACGCGCTCGACGGGCTTTATCGCGCGACGGGCGTCGCCGTGCCGGAAAACCTCGCCTCGCTCAGAACGTCAAATGTCAGGTTCGACCGCGCCGTCGATCCTGAAGATATGGCGATGACGGTGATCGCCGACGCCTGAAAAAAATCCCCGCCGACGCGGGGGTAAAGGGATCAACGGTTTTTCGGTTTGAAAGTCGCGCAGACCGTCTGCGTGCTGTTTGTGGCGGTGGCGGGTCCGACGGCGATCTTTTCCGCCGTGCAATAGCGGATCCCGTCGTGATAAGCGCAATTCACCGCGCTGCAGGTTATGCCGCGGTTGTGCTTCGGCGCTTTGTTGAAAGTGATCGAATCCATGGATCTGACTCCTTTTATTCCGTT
This sequence comes from uncultured Clostridia bacterium, assembly GCA_947305675.1. GTDB lineage: Bacteria > Bacillota > Clostridia > Oscillospirales > CAG-382 > Coliplasma. Next base: position 23,403 of record CAMZED010000001.1, read on the forward strand.
TGATTTTTTGCGAAGGCGTTTTCGCCCCGCTTATTGAGTTTTCCCCGAAACCTTCTCGATTATTTACAAAGGAAGAACAAATGTCTCTTTTTACGATCGCCGACCTTCATCTTTCCTATACCTCGAATAAACCGATGGATATATTCGGCCCGAAGTGGGCAAACCACGCCGAACGCCTGCGCGCAAACTGGCAGGCGAAGGTAAAGCCGCGGGACACCGTCGTTATCGGCGGCGACGTTTCGTGGGGGATGCGCATCGACGACGCAAAAGCCGACCTGGCTTTTATCGAATCGCTCAACGGCAAAAAAATAATCGTCAAAGGCAACCACGATTTCTGGTGGGCGACGATGAAAAAACTGTATGAATTCCGTGATTCGCTCGGCGCGGAAAGCATCGACTTCCTTTTTAACAACGCCTATTACGCCGAAGGATTCATTATTTGCGGAACGCGCGGCTGGTTTCCGGAGGACAATTACAGCCCCGACGACGAAAAAATCGTGAACCGCGAGGCGGAACGGCTGCGCACCTCGATCTTAAAAGGTCTGGAATTAAAAAAAGAACATCCCGAAAGCGAACTTCTGGTCTTTTTGCATTATCCTCCGGCATACGGCGGGCTGCAATGCAGACGGATCTGCGAAGTGATAAACGAATACGGCGTTAAAAGGGTCTTTTACGGCCATATACACGGCGCGCAGAAATCGCTGCTCGTCCCGCAGACGGCGGGGGCGAACCTTTATCTGACCGCCGGAGACTGGCTTGATTTCGATCCGGCGGAGATAAAACCCTGCCGCTTTATTACAGTCTGAGCAGAGTGCAGACAAAGCGGCTATTTACGCACCGATACGGCACGAATGACGTAAATTGCCCGAACAAAAAAACGCAAAGGGGTACGGATAAACCGCCCCTTATCTTTTTGCCGAAAGCACTTGATTTTTATTGCCGGTATGCTATAATTATAAATGAAATATTATGTTTGGAGCAGTTGAAAATGAAAGCGATCATCAACGGAAAAATCATTCTAAGCGACCGGATCGTCGAAGGCGGCGTTTTGCTGTTCTCCGACGTTTTTGAGGGCATAGTCGACAGCGGCAGCATCCCCGAAGGAGCCGAAGTGATCGACGCCAAAGGCGGCTACGTCGCCCCCGGACTTATCGACCTTCACATCCACGGTTATCTCGGAAAAGACGTTTGCGACGGCGAAGAGGAAAGCATACGCGTTATATCCAAAGGCCTGCTTGCCAACGGTGTGACGGGATATCTGCCGACGACGATGACCGTCGATATGAAAGTTATCAAAAAAGCGCTTGAAGTCTGCCGCGCTCTTAAAGACGAGAGCAGAGATTGGGACGGATGCGCCATACTCGGCGTACACGCCGAAGGCCCTTTTATAAGCGAGAAGAAAAAAGGCGCCCAGGACCCGAAATATATCCTTAAGCCCGACGCGAAGTTTGTTAAAGAATACGCCGATATAATAAAGATAATCACGCTTGCGCCGGAAGAGGACGAGGATTTCGCCGCCATAAAAGAGATCCGCCGTGATACCGACGTTATCATGTCGATGGGACACACCAGCGCCGATTACGCCACCGCACTCAAAAGCACCGAGCTCGGCATTCGCCACGTTACGCACCTTTTCAACGCAATGTCTCCGCTTGCGCACAGGGCGCCGGGCGTCGTTACCGCCGCGCTTAACAGCGACGTGACCGCCGAACTTATTGTCGACACCTTCCACGTCAATCCCGCTTTTTACGATATGATCTATAAACTCAAGGGCCGCAGGCTCTGCTTTATCACCGACTGTCTCCCGGCGGGCGGTCTTCCGTTCGGCGAATATACGCTCGGCGGAACGAAGATCATCTATCGCGATATAGTCTGCCGCCTCGAGGACGGCACCGTCGCGGGGAGCGTGCTTCACCTTAACAAAGGCGTCTGGAATGTTTATACCAATTCTTCGATCCCGCTGTGGGAATGCGTGAACTGCGCTTCGCTCAACCCGGCGACAAGGTTGGGTCTGCAGGATAAAAAAGGCTCGATCGAAGTGGGTAAAGACGCCGACGTTATTATAACCGACGGCGAATTTGAAGTTCAAAAAACATTTATCGGAGGAAAACTGAAATATGAAGCTTAAAGTAAACGCAAAACTCGACGAACAGTTTATCCCGCTTGCGCTGGTAGTGCGCGAAATGCGCGAAAAGACCGAAAAAGACGGTCAGGATCTGGTTATCGGCGTTCAAAGGAACAAAGGCTATATCACCACATATAAAACCCGCATCTTCAAAGACGGGACCGGTCACGACGAAGAAAATTTTGCATTTGTCGAACGTATGGCAAAGGCCTTGCTCTGGGTTGTCGGCGGATACAAAATAATCATCGCCGGAAGCGAAGTCGTCGGAAACAAAATAAAACAGGCTTATACCGATGGCGGTCTGCGCGATTTCGACGTTCATTTTATGGAACGCGTTTACGAAAGGCCTTTCGAGGTGGAAGTGCGTCCCCTCTCCGAAGCGCCCGTCGATTACGAAGCCGCCGCGCCCGTCGGCAGGCATCTTGACGGCTGCCGCATCGGCTTTGACGCCGGCGGAAGCGACCGCAAAGTGAGCGCAGTTATCGACGGCGAAAGCGTTTATTCCGAAGAAGTCGTCTGGTTCCCCAAAACCAATTCCGATCCGGAATATCACTATCAGGGGATACTCGAGGCGATGAAGACCGCCGCTTCGCATATGCCGCGCGTCGACGCGATCGGCGTTTCGAGCGCCGGCGTTTATATCGACAACCGCATAATGGTCGCTTCGCTGTTCCTTAAAGTCAGCGACGAGGATTTTGACAGACGCGTTAAGAATATGTATCTTGACGTTGCAAAAGAACTCGGCGAGAACATTCCCATTGAGGTCGCCAACGACGGCGACGTCACCGCGCTTGCCGGCGCGATGGATCTTAACGACGATTCGGTGCTCGGCGTTGCGATGGGCACCTCCGAAGCCGGCGGTTACGTCGATCCTCAGGGCAACATAACCGGATGGCTCAACGAGCTTGCGTTCGTCCCGGTGGATTACTGCAAAAACGCGATGGTCGACGAATGGTCCGGCGATTATGGCTGCGGAGTAAAATATTTCTCTCAGGACGGCGTTATAAAACTTGCGCCCGCCGCCGGGATAGAACTTGACGAATCGCTTTCCCCCGCCGAAAAACTCAAAGTGGTCCAGGGCCTTATGAAGCAAGGCGACGAACGCGCCGCCGCGATCTATGATACGATCGGCGCTTATTTCGGCTATGCGATCGCGTTCTATTCCGAATTTTACGACATAAAACACGTCCTCATCATGGGGCGCGTCACCTCCGGAGAAGGCGGAGTCATACTCCTCTCCCGCGCCCAGGAAGTGCTCGATAAAGAATTCCCCGAGCTTGCAAAGAAGATCCGCCTCCACATCCCGGACGAAAGCTCGCGCAGGGTCGGTCAGTCCGTCGCCGCCGCAAGCCTTCCCGAACTCCGCAAATAATTTGTAAACGACAAAACATAAAAAACGTTTGCCTTTTGAGCAAACGTTTTTTATACTTCGCTTTATACAGCGCTTTTTACAGTAAGCAATATGTGTTCGTTGCGAAGACCGGGGTCCGCGATACCGTCGTTGACCGAATAAGCGTGCTTTTCAAGATCGCCGCAGACGGCGCCCGTAAGTCCCTGTTCCTGAAGCTCGCCGATTATCATTCCGGCGATATCCTCGATGACAAAGCCTTTTGTTTCGGCGTTTTCGGCGCCGTTGTCGGTGGTGAGCAGATATTCGAACGTTTCGGCAAACTGCGGGAATTTTTCCAACCCGCGCAAAGCCCTGAAGCTCCATTTGTAATACGGCATATACCTTCGGTTAAGCAGGAAAACGGCATGCATCGCGTGGGTGACGAATAGGTTCGCGGCGAGCTGGGCGGCTCCGGTCTCGCCGTGTTTTATGCAGCGCGTATAGTTGTATTGCCCCGCCTGCGCCATCATAAGCAGGCTCCCCGCCAGTTTCTTTTTGAACACGTCGGAGGGATAATATGCAATCGATCGCCTTATTGCCGAAAAGACGCCGGAATCGTCGCGAAAGATCTCGCCGTTTGTCGCGGAGGCAAGAAAATGCTCCTCTATTCCCAGCCAATCCCCGAGCGTTTTAAGCCCGTCCGGTCTGCCGGTGAACTTTTTGTAAAAATCACCGATGCGGATCACGCCGCGGCGGTTGCCTCCGACCGGGCTTAACCTTTGGCGCTTATAGCCGCGATACTCTTTCGGCAGCGAGGCGTAGGCGCGTTCAAGCCGGAATTCCGTGCGCGAATCGACTTTGTCCTCGCCGTCGGGGATAAAAAGGCAAAAGCCCGGTTCAAAATCGTGATCGGTCGATATCTCATCGTCAAACCCGAAGCATTCCGACCCTTCTCCGACCAACCCGCAGGCGATAAAGCCTTCGAGCTCGGGAAAAAGATCTTTTATCATATCCCTGCCGAACTCTTCATAATAACCGCGCGATAATTCAAGACCTTTCATAACCGAATTCCCCGATCAGCGGCATTCCGCCGCGCGCTTTTGAAGCTCCTGTGCATATGCGAACCAGCCGTAATATTCAAAAGTCGGCGCGCATTTGTCGCAATAAAAGGCGTAATACCCTTTTTTCGGCAGCGATTCGGTATCCATAAGCGATTCGGCTCTTTCCAAAAGCGCAGATATCTCCTCGGCTCCTTCCTCCAGCCCTTTGAGCGCTTCGACCGCGTTCGCCATATTAAGGCAGGTAACAGCCTGTTCAGCCTCGCAATGCTCGCGTTTTTTCATTACCCCGATCGCTTTTTCATAGAGATCGAAGGCTTCGTCGAACCGCTTTAAATCGACCAGCGCGAGCGCCATGTTGTTGTAAAGCCCGCCGAGCTTGTAGTCGTCAACGGGAAGTTTTTCCTCGTAAAGAGTTTTTGCGCGGGCATAAAGTTCCGCCGCGCGTTCGGACATACCGAAAGCCTTGCAGACCGTCGCGGCGTTTAAAAGAGTCGTCGCCCCGGTGACGGTGCCTTCATAGCCGAAATCCGCGGCGATCTTCAATCCGCGTTCGGCGGCGTCAAGCGCTTTTTCCTTCATCCCCGCGTTGCGGTAAAGCCCCATCTCCTCGTTCACGATCGAAAGCAAACCGCCGTTGTCGCGCCCGAGTTCCGCCTCCCGCTCCCAATATTTCAAATGCCTTTCGGCGCCGGAATAATCCTGCTTTGTAAGATATTCGTCGAGTTTTTCGATGATCCTGCGCAAAGGGACCGTTTCGGCAGGCGTTTTTTTGTCGCCGCCGCTCATATCCAACAGACAGCGCGGCTCTTCATAATCCTCGGGTCTGAGACGTTCGCTCATTTCGTTACCGCCTTTCGCGTTTTTTTATATTCTACAACATTCTGATCATTAATTCAACAACAATTTATCGCCGCCTGACCGTCAGCGCCCGTTTTAAAATTATTTGAAAAACCTATTGACAAATATTGTCTAACGTGTTAGACTCTAATGCGTTAGACAACATTGCTTTTAAGGAGTATTTTTATGGAAAACACGACTCCCAAAATATTCGAAAGCGAATACCGTTTTTGCCTTATTCTGTGGGAAAAAGAGCCGGTATCGCGCAGTGAACTCGCCGCCGTCTGCAAAGAAAAACTCGGTTGGTCGCGCACGACGACCTATACCGTAATATCCCGCCTTGCCGCGCGGGGGGTGCTGACTGCCGAAGCCGGCGCGGTAAGATCGCTTGTTTCAAAAGAAGAAGTCCAGCGCGCGGAAATGGGTGATCTGCTGGAAAAGCGGTTCGAAGGATCGCTTCCGGCGTTTATCGCCGCGTTCACCAAAGTCGGCAAGATATCCGAACGCGACGCCGAAGAGATAAAAAGGATGCTTGAACAACAATGATCACACAGATTTTCAACGCGGTTTTGCGTACCGCGCTCACGTCGTCGATGCTTATCGCGGCGGCGGTCGCAATAAGGTTTGCGGTAAGCCGCCGTGCGCCGAAAAGCGTCGCCTGCCTTATTTGGGCGGTGGTGGCGCTGCGGTTGGCGCTCCCTTTCGAGATCCAAACCGGGCTGAGCGTTGTTCCGCGCCCGGCGGTCGAAGCCGAAAAGCAATTCAGCGGTTTTGTGTCGGGGGCGGGTACTTTTGAAGCTCCCGCCGAAGCCGCGGCCGCGGCCGAAACCGCGATCCCGGCTTACAAAGCGGCGGAGCTCGCCTGCGCGGTGTGGATCGCCGGGGCGGCGGCGCTGCTGATCTACGCCGCGGTCAACGTCTTTCTTATAAGGCGCAAACTCGCCGAATCGGTCCCTTCGGGCGGGAACGTTCGCAAGTGCGACAGGATATCCTCGCCGTTCGTGTGGGGGCTGTTCAAGCCGAAGATCTATATGCCGTTCGGGCTCGATCCGAACACCGAATCCTGCGTTTTGCTTCACGAGAAGGCGCATATAAAACGGCTCGACAATATAACTAAACCGCTGTGGTTCGCCGTCTGCGCGGTATATTGGTTCGATCCGCTCGTCTGGATCTCTTATATGCTGTTCTGCCACGATATCGAATACGCCTGCGACGAAAGCGTCTGCCGCGGAAAGAGCGACGAATTCCGCCGGAATTACGGAAAAGCGCTGTTCGGTTACAGCGGAGCACGGTTCAATATCACGTTCAATCCCGCGGCGTTCGGCGAGCTTGCGGTAAAAAGCCGCATAAAACGCGCTCTCGGGTTCAAGCGTGCCGGAAAACCCGCGGCTTTCGCCGCCGCGGCGCTTATTGTCGCCGCCGCGATCTGCCTTGCGACCGACCCGGTCGGTTCGGCGGTGACGGCGGTCGTCCCCGAAGGAGAAGAACCGGTCGGCGCGGTTCAAGGCCCCGCCGAAGCAGACGGGCACCTCACCCCCGAAGACGTGACCGATTACAACCAGCGGCTTTACGCCGATTCCGGCAAAAAATATATCGTTATACGCCTGCGCGAAGCAAAGGATTTTATCGAAAACGGAACGAACGGCAAAAAAATAGGTTCGCCGCTTAAGATCTGGCTTTTGAACGGCGGCGGCGAGCGGATCGGATACGTTTATTCCAACACGTCGGGTTACGCGCGGTTCGAAGTCGGGAACGACTTTTTCGGAGTTTGTTTCGACGGCGATGAAAACTACGAAAAATCGGTGCTTTACAACTATATCAACGCCGAAACGCTCAAATGGAACAGCGATTGCGTTTTCGACCTGGTGATCGCCGATAAATCGTTCCCCCGCACCGTGGTCAGGGTGACCGATCCGAACGGCGCCCCGGTAAGCGGAGCCGACGTTCGCATAAGCGTGCGCGGCGACAGATACCTTTACGCGCCGGTCTACCGCACCGGAAGCGACGGAGTCGCGGTGCTCCCCCCGGCGGTCACCGCGCTTAAATACAACTTTGACCGGCCGGAGATCACGGTGAAACTGTACGGCTATACGGTTACAAGGGCGGAAGTCGATTTTTACCGTGAAGAATATGAAATTCAATTGGAGTGGTGACAAAATGAAAAAAATAATTGCTGTTTTGCTTATAACGGCGCTGACGGCGGGGCTTTTCGCCTGCACGCCGGAAGAAAGCGGTTCTTCTTCCGCGGTCACGCCGGAAAAGACGGCGCCCGAAAAGGAAGAGGACGCGGGATATATCGTGATGTTTTCCGAAGCGGGAAGGTTGATGATATATACCGAAAGCGGAAACTACGAAGAATATATCTATCCGGCGTTTGAGCAAAGCGCCGCCGCGTTCAGCGAATCGAAAGGGTTAAGCCTGTCTTCGGCGCTTATTTCCGAAAACCGCCGCGCCGCCGCTTTGATGACGGTCGAGAACAACGAAAGTTCGATCTATTATTTCAGCGGCGGAAAAACCGTAAAGATCGCCGAGACCGTCGAGGTCGAAGACGGAAACGGATCGTTTACTTTCAAGGCGGCAAAGCTTATGGATATATCGCCCGACGGAGAACGGGTGCTTTACACCTTCGGCGGAGAACTGTTGATATATACCGCGTCGGGGACCGAATCGGTCGTGAAGGAAAACGTGGCGAACGCCGGATTTATCTCAGACGGCGGAGTGTTTTATACGGTGAACGAGGGCGACGCTTATTCCCCGTTTTACAAAAGCTTTATCGACAACGGCGCAAACCCGCCGATCTCTTTGGAAGGCGCTCTGCTTTTATCGGCTTCGGCGGACGGCAAAAGCCTGGTTTATAAAAAAGACGGCGAATATTATATCTCGGGCGGAGTCGGCACGAACGAATACAAAGTCGAAAAGAACGACCGCTTCCTTGAAAACCGCTTCATGACCGAACAACTTGAACTTACCCCCGGAAAAGCGAGGTATTTTATAAACGGGAAGCTTTCGGCGGAGATATCGTTCGGCAACACTTCCCCGGTTCTGCTACGCCCCCACGACAAGACAAACGTTTTTGAACGCGCAAAGGCCGACACATTTGGCGGAAAACTCCTTTATCTGAGCGAACTGGGCGGCGGTTCGAGGCTGGTAAAGCTATCGGATTCCGGAACCGAAGTCCTGCTCGAGGGCGAAATATCGCGCCCGGTAATCTCCGACGATGAAAAAACGCTTTATTTCCTGCGCGGAAAGAAGATCTTTACGCTCGACCTCGGCGCAAGCGAAGCCGAACCCGTGCTTTTGTGCGGCGGCGATGTGAGCAGTTTTGCGGTACGCGGCGACGGCTGCGTTTATTTCAACGACATTTCCGGGCTGTTCCTGCACGACCCCGACGGGACCGACAAACTCATAACAAAAACAACTGTTCCGTCGGTCAGGCTGTCGCAGTCGAATCTGTTCGGCGGCAAAGTGCTGTTTTATACAACGGCGAATTCGGTCCTTTACCGAACCTCCGGCGAAGCGCCCGAAGTCGCCGCCGAAAAACCCGAGCGCGGAATTCAGGACCGCAGGATACTGGGATATAAAAACTATCTGATCGTCCTGGACAACATATCGAGCGATTTTCCGGGCGGATCCGCCAGAGTCACCTTCGACGGAGAGACGTTTTCCCCCGCCGGATACTTTATGTAAGCGTTAAAAAAGTATCGAAAACCCCTCTTTTGAGGGGTTTTTGTGTTGCATTTCCGGGGCGGACGTGGTATAATATGCTATTAATAAACGCTCGCGTGGAGGCAATATGAAAATAATCGTCGCCGGCTGCGGCAAGATCGGTTCTTCAATTCTCGAAACCCTTGTAAAAGAGGGTCACGATGTTGTTGCCATAGACCGCAAAAATGACCTTATAGGAGAGATAAGCAATATTTATGATGTGATGACCGTCTGCGGAAGCGCCGCCGATTGCGAAACGCTTGCCGAGGCGGGCGTCGACAAAGCCGAACTGTTTGTCGCCGTCACCGATTCCGACGAGGTGAATATGCTCGCCTGCTTTTTTGCCCGCAGGATGGGCGCGAAGCACACCATCGCCAGGATAAGGAACCCCGAATATAACGATAAAAACCTGGTTTTTATGAAGCAGAACCTCGATATATCCTTTACCATAAACCCCGAACTTTTCGCCGCGCAGGAGCTTTACCGTCTGTTAAAACTGCCCGCCGCCGTCAACGTCGAGACTTTTTCTGGCAGGAACCTGGAGATGGTCGAGATGGTTCTCAAGGACGGGAGCCCGCTCGACGGCATAAGCCTTATGGATCTGCGCCGCAAATACAAAGCGAAGTTTCTTGTCAGCGCGGTGAGCCGCGGCGGAGAAGTTTATATCCCCGACGGCAGTTTTGTGCTTGAAAGCGGCGACCGGATCGGTATAACCGCCGCGCCCAACGAGGTTCAGAAGCTTTTGAAAATGCTCGGTATCGTTCAGCGCCAGGCGCGCAGGGTCATGATACTCGGCGCAAGCACCACCGCCTTTTATCTTGCCGAGATGCTCATCGACAGCGGCACCGCCGTTACTATTATCGAAAAAGACGCTGAACGCTGCCGCAAATTTTCGCAGGAACTGCCCGACGGTGCGCTTATAATCCACGGCGACGGCGCAAGGCAGGAACTTCTGTTAGAGGAAGGGTTGGGTTCCGCCGACGCGTTCGTTTCGCTCACCGGAATGGACGAGGAAAACATTCTTGTTTCCTATTTTGCCGAACTGCAAAAGGTGCCGAAGGTGATATCCAAAATAAACCGCGGCGAGCTTTCGTATATGGCGGAAAAACTCGGGCTCGACAGCATAATCTCCCCGAAAAAGATAATTTCCGACGTGCTTGTGCGCTATGCCCGCGCTTTGCAGAATTCGCTCGGAAGCAATGTCGAATCGCTTTATCGTCTTATGGACGGCAACGTCGAAGCGCTTGAATTCAACGTCCGCTCTGATTTCAAGGGTATAAAGATACCGCTGAAAGACCTTAAACTCAAATCCAACCTGCTCATCGCCGGGATAACCCGCGGCAGGAAGGCTCTCATCCCCTCCGGCGAAGATTCGATCCTGCCCGGCGACAAAGTCGTCGTTATCGTTTCCGGCAGGCGTTTATTCGATCTTGACGATATTTTAGCCTGAAATAAAGAGGTCTTTGTATGAACCGCAAAATGGTTTTTCGCATATTCGGCAGGATCGCCGCTCTGGAAGGACTTTTGCTGTTGTTCCCGGCGGTCGTATCGCTCATCTACGGCGAATTTCGCGCGATGTGGTCGTTTATCGCTGTCGCGGCGGGCGCCGCCCTTGCCGGATTCCTGCTTATGAGGTTTATAAAACCGAATAACTCGCTCATCTACGCCAAAGAAGGGTTCGCCACCGTCGCGGTCGTCTGGATCGGGATGTCGGTCATCGGCGCCCTGCCATTTGTCATCAGCGGCGAAATACCCGATTTTGTCGACGCGCTTTTTGAAACCGTCAGCGGATTCACCACCACCGGCGCTTCGCTCCTGCGCGACGTCGAATCGCTCGGCAAAGGAATGCTGTTCTGGCGCAGCTTCACCCACTGGCTGGGCGGTATGGGCGTTCTTGTGTTTATTATGGCTATCGCCAACAACATCTCCGACCGTACCATTCACATTATGCGCGCCGAAATGCCCGGCCCCGTTGTCGGCAAACTCGTTCCGAAAGTCAAAGACACCGCAAAGATACTTTACCTTATCTATATCGCCCTTACCGTATTGGAAATGATTTTCCTGCTTATCGGCGGTATGACTCCGTTCGAGAGCGCCGTTCACTCGTTCGGCACCGCGGGCACCGGCGGTTTCGGCATAAAAGCCGACAGTATCGGCGGTTACAGCCCCTATATCCAGTGGGTGATAACCGTGTTTATGCTGCTGTTCGGGATCAATTTCAATCTTTATTACTTAATTCTTATAAGGCGCTTCCGCGCCGCTTTTTCGGGCAAGGAACTGTGGGTGTACTTCGGCATCTACGCGGCAGCGACGGCGATCATCGCCGCGAACATTTACCCGATCTATTCCTCTGTTGGCGAAACTCTTCGCCAGGCGGCGTTCACTACCGCCTCGATCGTCACGACGACCGGGTATTCGATATCCGATTTCAATATCTGGCCTCAACTCTCACGCGGGGTGATATTCATTCTTCTGTTCTTCGGCGGATGTGCCGGTTCGACCGCCGGCGGGCTTAAAATATCGCGCATAATGCTGTTGTTCAAGCTGATCCGCCGCGAATTCCGCAAACTGCTGCGCCCCCGCTCGGTAAGCTCGGTCAACGTCGACTCAAAACCTGTCGAAGAAGAGACTCTGAGCAGCGTTTCAAACTATTTCGCACTTTATATCCTTACCATAGGAATAACGTTTTTGCTTATATGTTTCGAGCCGTTCGGGATAGAATCGAACCTTTCCGCGGCGATATCCTGCGTTAACAACGTCGGGCCCGGGTTCGGTATCGTCGGTCCGATGGGCGGATATGCCGATTATTCGGCGTTTTCTAAAATCGTTCTCACTTTTGCCATGCTTTTGGGCAGGCTTGAGATATATCCTATGATAATCGCTGTTGCCCCCGCGACCTGGATGAGCAAAAGGGCTTGAAAATCTCTTGTTTTGGTGATATATGACAAACGAACTTCAATTACAGGCACAAAGTATCGAGCGCATAAACGCCTCGTCGTTCATCGAAAGCCGGCGTGATCTGCGCTTTGCGACGGCGCTCACATTCGCCCCGGACGCGATGTCTCCGGTTCAGTGCGCTTATTCGCTTCGCCGCGAGGACGGAATACTCCGATTAGAGATCCACGCCGCCGACGTGAGCGAACTTATCTGTCCTTCCACCCCTATCGACGACGCCGCGCGCGAAAAAGGCGCGGCTATTCCCACCGCCCACGGGTTGTCCGCAATGCTTCCCCCCAACCTGGTCTGGAACACTTTTGATTTAAAAGAGGGTGAAGACCGGCTTGTACTGTCCGTTATATTGGACGTTGATGATAATTACGACCTCGTCGGGCTCAGGTTTGACGAAAGCGTTATAAGGGTGGAGCGACGCTGTCTTTACGACGAGATCGACGAACTTCTTATTTCCAACGACGCCTCGTCGGTTCTTTCGCTGCGCGGGAAATACAAACGCTTTCTCCCGATGATCGAAGATATGTATTCGCTTTCGGCGGAACTTCATCGCAAACGTCACGCGCGCGGCGGCATGCAGATCGACAGTCCCATCCGCTGTTTTTCGACCAACGATAACGCCGAAACGACCGGTTTCAAGCGTATTCCGCGTTCCGACAGCGAAATGATGCTTTATGAACTTACCGTTTTCGCTTCCTCCGCTTTGGGAACTTATCTGGCGAAAAACGGCTGTCCCGCGCTGTTTTTCAGCGAATTGCCACCCGAAAAAGCACATTTGCTCGATCTGGCGCGCGCAGTCGGAATTGAAGTAGACGGCGGCATGCCCGAATCGCGCATTGTAAACGATCTTGTCGATCTAAGCCGCGGATCGGATGTCTTCGGTATGGTCTGCGACGAGATCCGTCTTTCGGCGCCGCTCTGCCGTTATTCCGACAAACCTGTCTATAACGCCGTCGCCGCTTGCGATACGGTGGTGCTTTTTAACCGCCCCGCAACGCGTTACAGCGATATCCTTATGCACCGACTGCTTAAAAATCTGCTGCACAGCGCAAAGAACGAAGGATTTTCAATATCTTCCCGGGCAAATTATTTTGCAGGTCTTGCAAACGAAGCCGAGGCGAAACGCCGCGCCGCCGAGCTTCAGCTCGATTCAGAACAAATCGCTTCGGTTTTGAGCAACGGCGGGACCTTCCCCGGATATTATATCGGGAACGGCACCGTAATTCTCGATAACAACGCAAAAATTCCCTGCTGTTCCGAACTCGAACCCGGAAAACGCTATGTTTTTTCGGTCAGCGACGGAAAAGCCTTCCTCGCCGTCTGACGTTTGAATTGTTTCACGTGAAACAGAAAGGTTGATCTTTTTGAAAAAGAAAACTGCACTATTTCTGCTTGTGCTTATGCTTTTCGCGGTTTTTTCCGGCTGCGAAAATGTGGTTTATCCCGGCGAAGCCGAAAGTTCGGCGGCTGTTGGCGGGAATTCGCAGGATATTACCGACCTCCTGCCCGAAATAAGCGATTCGGGAGACGGCAATATCGAAATATACAATTGCCGCGTAGCGACCGACAAACCGGCGCATTTCGATTCCTCGGAATCCGATGCGACTTTGGTAAACTCGGCGCTCGAACAGCGCAGCAAAGTGCTTTTGGAACGTTACAGGATAAATCAGGAAGTGATAGCCGTCGATCGCGCAAATCTTGCAGCCGAGATAAAAACGGCGCTGCTTTCCGGGACGGATACTTACGACCTTCTTTCCTATTCGCAATCCGACGCGGTAAAACTTTATCTCGATGGACTTTTATACGATCTTAATTCCCTTCCCGGGTTCGACGCCGAATCTCCGCTTTTCGACAAAGCGAACGCAACCGCACTTGCGACCGGAAAAACGCTTTATATGATCCCCGACGCAAGCAATTATTACTTCGACGAACTTTACGCGGTATTCTTTAACCGCGATATGGTCGGTAAATCCGGCGGCGACCCCGAAACGCTGGTTCAAAAGGGCGAATGGACCTGGGACAAGTTCAGCGAGCTGGCGAAAAGCGCTTCGAACGTTGCAAACGGCGTTTACGGGTTTTCGGTATATTACGAAAACTACGATTTCTCTTATCCGATGTGGATGTCCGCCGGACGGCATATTATCGAAGGGACCTATAACGGCAAAATCGCTCTTTCGATGCCCGGGTCGGAGATCGAATCGGTAACAGAAGAACTTGTAAAGCATTACAACGTGTCTTACGTCTATCCGAAAACAGGGTCTGACGCTTCCGCCGCGTTTATGAACGGAAACACAGCGTTTATTTTTCACAAACTGAATTATCTGTACGCGCTGCGCGACGGCAGCGAAAAAGGCTCGGAATACGGGTTTTTGCCGATGCCGAAATTGAGCGAAGATCAAAAAAACTACTCCTGCCTCGCTTCATCCGAAGCACACGTTCTGGCGATACCGGCGACGGCGCGGTTCAAAAATCAGTCAGAATCGATGCGCACTTACGCGCTGCTGGCCACCACTTGCGGGATCGGATCGGAAACGATGAAAACCGCTTATATCCGCACCCAACTTGTAAGTTATCTTATGACCAACGCCGAAACGGTAATGTTAAGCGAGATCGTCGGTTCCGCAACGTTCGATTTTGCCCGGACATTCGGCGGTGAAATATCGGAAATAGCCGGTCCGACGGTACGCGCGGTCGGCGACAGGATCGGTTACGGTTCGAAAGTGCAAAGCTCGATCAACCGCAGTATAGCGGCTTTCAACAAATATGTCGCCGAACATTTTGATCAAGACACTTGATTTAAAACTCGTTTTGATATATAATATCTCGGATGGAATATTGAATAATAAAAATATAAATAAAATATATTCATTTAAGGAGAAAACTTATGAACCCCAAAAAATCAGTTGAAGATCTTGACGTAGCCGGCAAACGCGTGTTGGTTCGCTGCGATTTCAACGTGCCGCTTAAAAACGGCGTCATCACCGACGACAACCGCATCGTCGCCGCTCTGCCTACGATCGAATTCCTTATCGACAAGGGCGCAAAAGTCATACTTTGCTCGCACCTCGGCAAACCCAAAGGAGAGCCGAAGCCCGAATATTCGCTTGCTCCCGTCGCAAAACGCCTTAGCGAAAAACTCCGCACCGAGGTCGTATTTGCCGCTGACGACAACGTCGTCGGCGAGAACGCGAAAAAAGCCGTCGCCGAGATGGAAGACGGCGACGTGGTTCTGCTTCAGAACACCCGTTATCGCGCAGAAGAGACGAAAAACGGCGAAGAATTCTCGAAAGAGCTCGCTTCTCTTGCCGATCTGTTTGTCAACGACGCGTTCGGCGCCGCTCACAGGGCTCACTGCTCGACCGTCGGCGTCGCTTCATATGTTAAAGAATCCGCCAACGGCTTCCTTATGGCAAAAGAGATCAAATTCCTCGGCGACGCGGTCAACAACCCCGTCCGTCCGTTCGTAACGATACTCGGCGGCGCGAAAGTTGCCGACAAACTCGCCGTTATCGAAAACCTTCTCAACAAAGCCGATTGCCTCATTATCGGCGGCGGTATGGCTTATACCTTCCTTAAAGCCCAGGGCAAAGAGATCGGGACCTCGCTCCTTGACGAAGAAAAGATCGATTACTGCGCGAATATGCTTCAGAAAGCAAAAGAAAAAGGCGTCGAGATACTTCTTCCCGTCGACTGCGTAATAACCAAAGAATTCCCCGACCCGATCGACGCTCCCATCGAGACCAAAGTCGTCTCGGTAGACGAGATCCCCGCGGATATGATGAGCATGGACATCGGTCCCAAGACCCGCGAACTTTACGCCTCCAAAATTAAATCCGCAAAAACCGTCGTCTGGAACGGACCCATGGGCGTGTTCGAGAACCCCGAACTCGCAAAAGGCACCTATGCGGTAGCCAAAGCGCTTGCCGATTCCGATGCGACCACCATCATCGGCGGCGGAGATTCCGCGGCAGCTGTAAACCAGCTCGGTTTCGGCGATAAGATGAGCCACATCTCCACTGGCGGCGGCGCTTCGCTCGAATATCTCGAGGGCAAGGAACTCCCCGGCATCGCCGCAATGACCGATAAATAATTGCGACAACCATAAATAACTATCCTGGAGAATAAAAATGAACAGATTATTCAGAAAAGCCGTTATTGCCGGCAACTGGAAAATGAACAAAACCCCCGCGGAAGCCACCGAGCTTATCAACGCGATCAAAGCCGAACTTGACGGTAAAAAAACCGACGGCTGCGAGATAGTCGCCTGCGTGCCCTATGTCGATATCGCCAACGCGGTCGAAGCGGCAAAAGGCAGTCCCATCCACATCGGCGCGGAAAACGTTCACTGGGAAAAATCCGGCGCCTATACCGGTGAGATCAGCGCGGATATGCTTAAAGAGTGCGGGGTCGAATACGTTATAATCGGCCACAGTGAACGCAGACAGTATTTCGGCGAGACCGACGAAACCGTCAACAAGCGCGTTCACGCCGCTCTCGAGGCAGGCCTTAAAGTTATCCTTTGCGTCGGCGAACTTCTCACCGAGCGCGAACAGGGCGTCACAGCCGAGATCGTCGCCAAACAGACCAAGATCGCTCTGCTCGGCGTAACCGCGGAACAGCTTAAAAACGTTATAATCGCTTATGAACCCGTTTGGGCGATCGGCACCGGCAAAACCGCCACCGCCGACCAGGCAAACGAGGTCTGCGGCGCGATAAGAATGGTAATCGGCGGGCTTTACGGTTTGAAAGCCGCCGCCGGGATCACCATTCAATACGGCGGATCGATGAACGCGAAGAACGCTTCGGAACTTCTTGCAAAAGAACACGTCGACGGCGGACTTATCGGCGGCGCTTCGCTCAAAGCGCCCGACTTCGGCGTTATTATCGCCGCGGCTCAGTAACGCGTAAAAACAAAAAACGGCTGTCAACCGGCAGCCGTTTTTTTATACTGTTAATTATTTCTTAACCGGGGAGATAATGACTTTTCTGTCGACTCCCTCGCCGACCGAGCGCGTCGTAACGCCTTCAATATTCTGGCATTCGGCGTGGATAATGCGGCGCTCATAGGCATTCATCGGTTCCAAAGCGAAGCTCTTTTTGTATTTAAGCACCTTTTCGGACATCCTGCGCGCAACACCGCGAAGTGTTTCGGCGCGTTTTTCGCGGTAGCCGCGAATGTCCACGTTGACGCGGTAAAAATCCTCTTTTCCGAGGTTTGCCGAAATGGTGGTAAGGTACTGAATTGCGTCGAGCACGTCGCCGCGGCGGCCGATAAGCAGCCCGAGCGAATCGCCGTTGACGTTTATCGAAATGCCGTCCTCTTCCTTTTCGGTAACGACAACTTCTGCTTCAAGATCCATATTTTTAACGAGATTTTCAAGAAAATCGACCGCTCTCGTCGCGGGGGTTTCTTTAAGCGTGACAGTGACCTTCGCGTCGCTCGCGCCGATGCCGAGTATGCCTCTTTTGGGCTCCTCGATCACTTCGTATTCGACTTCGTCAACGCCGACGCCGAGTTGTTCGCATGCCGAATTCACCGCCTGTTCAACGGTCTTTTCGGAAACTGTAACTTGTTTTAACATAAATCATTCTTCCTCTTTGTTATCTTCGCCCGCGGGTTCGTCAGCCCGGTTTTTCTCGGGCAGATCGTTTTCGTCGGCGGAAAGCATTTCAATACGGCTTGCTCTGTGCGCGGCACCGGACGAGCCGCCGTTTTTAACTACAAGTTCGTCATACGAGGTGTCGTCCTCGTCAACTTCAATGGTTATCCTCTTCTTTTTGCCGGGTTTTGCGCTGCCTTTAAGTTCTTTCTTTGCTTCGGCGATCTGTTCGGGGGTGACCCTCGGGATAGGCATGACTTTGTTTATAATAAGCGCTTTTACCATATCCAAAAGCGTTCTCCAGATCCAGTAAACGCCCATTGCGGCCGGCCACTGGAACGAGATTACCGCGCTTATAAGCGGCATGCCGACTTCCATAAACAGACCGCTGCCGACAGGCTTGCCGTTCGGACCGGGGACGCCGGGAACGAGCTTGCGGTTGAGTTTGAGCGAGAAGAACTGGGTAAGGAATACCAATACCGGAACAAAAAGCAGCCAGGCGTGCGCGCCGAAATCTGAAGTATCGAGCAGGCTCAACCCGAAAATGTGGAAATCGGGAAGCTGTTCGGAATAAGCGGCAAAATTATATTCGCCGTAAACCGTTTTTATTTCGGCGGGGAGATACCCCTTTTCGATCATGGCGTCGAGATCCTCGCCGCCGTCGACGATAAGTTTTGCAAGATAAAGCTCGCCGGTGCTTGTGCTTTTGTCGAATTCATAAACCGTAACGCCGGATTCGGTCTTTACCTCGACGTCTTTGTTATCGGCGTTCTTTTCGGTTTTGATCTTTCCGCCCAAGCGGACCTGAAGCGATTCGAGTTCGCTTATTTGTTTGTTGTAATCGCCGACGTCTTCATACGCGTCTTTTATAAGCTCTTCTTTCTCGGCCTGATAAAACTCAACGGCGTTTTTGGAAAACCTGTCGATAAACCCGCTGTCGGATTTTGTGATATCGCTGGCATAGCTGATCGGCTGGCGAACGATGGCATAAAGAATAAAGATAAGCGGCAGAGTGATAAGCATGGGAAGGCACCCGGAAAACTGGCTGTACCCGCTTTTCTGGTACATTTCCTGGATCTCCATGTTCATCTTCTGCATGGTGGCACGGTCGGTCCTGCCTTTATACTGTTCGCGGATCGCCATTTCCATCGGGCGGACTTTTGCCGCCATGATCTGTGATTTTTGCTGTTTGATATAAACCGGGATCATTATTACCTGCAGCGCAAGGGCAAAAAACAGCAGCGCAAGGGCATATTTGTTCCCGGTGATAAAGAGACATCCCTTCATCAAATAAGAAAACGGCACATAAATAAATTCAAAACTCATAGATCATTACTCCTAATCGACCGTGTCGTTGTCGTTGCCGCATCCGCAGCGGCAATCCCTGTTTTCGTTTTCCCGGCGCATTCTTTCGCGGCGCGATAAAGGGACCGGATCGTATCCGCCTTTGCAAAACGGATTACAGCGCAGCAAACGCCACACGCTGAGCGCCGTCCCGATAAATATTCCCCGCTCGGTTATTGCCTCGACGGCATAAGCCGAACAAGTGGGGTAAAAGCGGCAGCATCGCGCGCGGTAGGGTGAAACGTTTTTCTGATAAAACCGTATCGGATAAATAAAAATCTTGCGTAAAAATCTGCTTATCTTCATTCCGACCGCCCGTCCGTTAAAAGCGCCGCCTTGTCCAAAATATGTTCCAGCTCGCTCATAACGTCCGGAAGACGGGCGTCGATACAGGGCTGTCTGGCGACTATGACGATAATGAACCCCTTTTTTACAAAAGGATGGAACGCACGGTAGGATTCGCGTATAATACGCTTTGCGCGGTTGCGCTTCACGGCTTTGCCGCGGCTTTTCGATACGGTTATCCCCACAAGGGTGCTTTCTTTGTCGCGGTTGTTCAGAACGTAAACCGCAACGGTTTTTGCGGAAAAACACCTGCCCTTCCGGTATGCCCGCGCGAACAGGTGGTTTTCCTTTAAGGTCGTAACCTTGCCGGAGTTATTCATATACCCCTTTAGATCAATAGGTGAGCCTTACTCTGCCTTTTGCACGTCTTCTTTTAAGAACCTTCCTGCCGTTGGCGGTAGCCATTCTCTTTCTGAATCCGTGTTCTGCTTTTCTGTGCCTTTTTTTGGGTTGGTACGTTCTGAGCATAGCCGTATCCTCCTTTAAAATATCTTTTTATTTTTTCACAAACTGAATTTGCCGCCGCCGGGTCTTTGTTTCCATAATGCGGCAAATTGTATTATATAACGAAACCGGGCGGTTTGTCAAGGACAATTGACAATTTTTTGCTCCGTATTTTTCATCTTCGGCAGAAGAGCGGCAAAAAGCGCGCCGGTAACAACGGTAAGCGCGATATATCTGAAGTCCATTGTGCAGAAATGGGGGTATTTAAAGCAGAACGCCGTGTAGGAAACGATCTGCGTCGCGGTGAAAATAAGCATTGCGGTGATCTCCGCCGGGGAAAAACCGTAACCGAAGCCTTTTTCGGGGTGCAAAGTACGGTTTGCCGTTCTTATTATCATTGCGACCGCTCCGGCGACCGCGGCAATGCAGAACAGCACGGCGATTATAAACGCCGCCGCCGCGAAAACATAGGTCAGGGCGTTATCGGCGCCGATATAATATTCGCCGTAAAGCGAGCTTTTCAAAGCACCTAACGGAATGTTGTATTCGAAATATTCAAACCCGTAACGTTCGATAAGCGTTTTTGTGGCGCGCGCCGGGAAAACGCCGTTGTCGAACAGCGATGAAAAATCGAAAAACCGTTCGAAAACACTGCGGAACCCGATATACTGACTGCTTTTTTCCGAAAGCGCCGGGATATAAAGCGGATCAGCGCCGAAAAGCACGTAATTTCTTATTTGCCACCACAGCGCAAGCGGAACGCAAACCGCGCCGAAAACAGCAAACTGCCCGAAAATACGGCATTTTTGCCTGCTTTTTATGAATTTCACAAGGAACAGAAACGCAATGGCGACAGCGACCGTACCCGCCGAAAGCTTTGCCATCATCGCACAGCCGACCGATACCGCAACGGCGGTTATCCGCTTAAAAGTCGGCTCACGGTACCATTTTATCGCCAGATAAAGCGACAGAAGCATAAGTAAAAGCGACAAAACGTCGTTATTTATGCTCCCCGAAAGGAATACGAAGGTCGGGTGGAATATTACCAAAGCCGAAGCCAGAATAAGTCTTTTGCCTTTTAAACCGAAAAGTTCGAACAGTTTTACCGAAATAAAAGATATAAGCGTTGAGCAGACCAGCGAAAGGATCTGAAGGTTCTCACGCGCGGATTCAAAAGATATTCCCAGTGCAAGTTGGATCTTCATCCACACGGCGCAGATAAAATGCCACAGCGGAGGATGATAAAACTGCCAGTGGTTGTCGGTCACGTTGAAATCCGGCAAAAAGAAGCTGAAAAAACCCGATGATCCGACGTCGTCGGCGGAAATGCTTCCGTTCATAAGATAAAGAACATAGGCGAAATGCCCCTCTTTATCGGCGACGTCGTGCTGGCGGATGTTCCAGCCGGTGTTTATTATATAAGCCAGTTTTATCAAAAACCCGGCAAGCAGCAGGAAAAAAATTATTTTTCTGTCGGTTATCTTAATATTTTTGAGCCTTTTGAAAATATTCAACTTACAGCCCCCTATCCGATCCTTTTTGATCATTATAATTTAAAACTTCTTTAAAGTCAACCGCAAAAAAACTATCATTATTATAATATATATCTTGCAATTTGATCATTTATCTGTTATAATTAATCGAATAGATATCGCCAATAAAAAAAGGGCACAGTATATGGAACAAAACGAGTATAAACAAATCTACGGTTTTGTCATCGATTCGCTTAAAAAGAATTATTCCGCGCCGACGGTAAGCCTTTGGTTCGAACCGATGAAGATCGTTAAACTTAATAACAGTTCGATAACCGTTTCGCTTCCGCAAAACCGCAAAGCGTTCGTCGAAGCGCAATATTATCAGCAGCTTAAACAGACGTTTGCCGAGGTATTGGGCACCGAGGTCGAACTTGTGCTTGTATCCGAGGAAGAAGAAGCCGAAATGATCTCCGAAACGCAAAACGAAAACGTTTCTGGAATAAAATCGGAATATAAAATGCGTTACAACCCGGAATACACTTTTAAAAATTTTGTTGTCGGGAAATCAAATCAGCTCGCCCAGGCGGTTTCGCTCGCGGTGGCAAACCATCCCGCCGAACTCAACAACCCGCTGTTTTTATACGGCAACTCCGGTCTGGGAAAAACGCACCTGCTTTTCGCAATAATCAATCATATCCGCGAAAATCATCCCGATTACAAGATCCTTTACGTCACAGGAGAAGAATTTACAAACGAGCTTATTGAATCTCTTGCACAGAAAAAGCCGATGACCTTCCGCGAAAAATATCGCAATCTCGACGTGCTTCTTATCGACGATATTCAGTTTATCGCCGGAAAGATGTCGGTTCAGGAAGAATTTTTCCACACGTTTGACACTTTGTTTAAACTGAACAAGCAAATAATTCTTGCGTCGGACCGCGCTCCGTCGCTTATAAACAACCTTGAAGAACGGCTTCACAGCCGGTTTATGATGGGTATGATAGCCGACATCCAACCGCCCGACAAAGAATTGCGAATGGCGATTTTCCGCCGCAAAGCGATCGATTACGGCGTCGATCTTAAAATGGACGTTCTGCTTTATCTTGCCGAAAATATCACAACAAACATCAGGCAGATAGAGGGGTCTCTGAAAAAACTCAAAGCCCACACGCTCATCACCGGCGAGGAATGTACTCTTCCGGTGGCAAAAGCGGTACTTTCCGACTTTTTCGCCACCGCAAAAAACGACGAAACGATCGTGGACCGCATTTTCGAATCAGCTTCCAAACGTTACGGCGTTACAAAAGAAGACATAAAAAGCACAAAAAGAAACGCCGAGATCGCAATGGCGCGCCATTATTCTATGTTTCTTATAAGACAGACAACAAATCTTTCGCTCAATTCCATCGCAAAACTCTTCAACAAAAAAGATCATTCCACGGTCATAAACTCGATCGGCTTTATCGAACGTAAAATGAAAGCCGAACCGGCTTTTGAACGGGAGATCGAACAAACCGTACAGGAACTCAAAAACTGATCCGGTTTAAACAGGGAATGTTTTACGCTTCCACAACTTATAAACATTTTTAACACAACGATGCGTTATTAAAACATCGGCTTTTGAACGGTTTTCGGGTTTTACACACAATCCACACGGGCTACTAATACTTAATACTACTTTTAAATACATTATCTTACTGTTTTTTGTATTTTTTTACCGTTTTCGGGTAACAATAAAAGTTTTTATCAACGGAGGATACCATGAAGTTTATCGCGGACAAAAAAACTTTGCTTTCGCTTATTTTACCGGCGGCAACGGCGGCTTCCAACAAAAGCACGCTTCCCGCTTTGGAAGGATTGCTTTTCAGCTTAAAAGGCGGCGATCTTACCGTTTGCGGCTATGACCTTGAAAAAGGCGTCCGTACAAGCGGCAGCGTTGTTCCCGGAAACGACGGATCGGTCATTATCAACGCGCAAAAAATTACTTCCATCATTAAAAACCTTCCGGAATGTGATATATGCGTCGAATCTGACGAACGGAATATGGTCCGTATTTCGGGCGGAATGAGCGAATTTACCATTCACGGTGTAACGCCGGAAGCGTTCCCCAACCTGCCTTCGCTCGGCGGCGAAAACTCTTTTAACATTTCGCGTTCGCTTATGAAAGATATCATAAATTCAACTGTGTTCGCGGTCGCCCAAAGCGAGGCGCGTCCGATACTCACCGGCGAACTGTTTATGATCGAGAACAGAACTCTTACCGTAGTCGCGCTCGATAACTTCAGGCTTGCATTAAGGATCGAAAAAAACTGCGTTTTCGATAACGACAACAAGTTTTCGTTCGTCGTTCCCGGCAAAGCTCTTTCGGATCTTGCAAGGCTGCTTGACGACAGCGAAGAACCCCTTACGGTCGAATTTACCGCAAAATATATAATTTTCAAGATCGGCGAAATGATTTTCTTCTCCAGGCTTTTGGAGGGCGAATATCTCGATTACAAACGCGCGCTTCCCAACAACAACAAAATTTTCGCCGCTGTCAAAAGGTCGGAGTTCATCGAAAGCGCCGAACGGGCTTCGCTGCTTGTCGATGAAAAATTGCGCACCCCGTTAAGGTGCCGTTTCGAGGACGGAAACCTTAACATCTCCTGCAGCACCCAATACGGCAGCGTGAACGACAATTTAAAAATATCCAAACAGGGCGACGATATAGAGATCGGCTTCAACAACCGTTATCTGCTCGACGCGCTGCGCGCCTGCAAAGACGAAAAATTAATGGTTTCCATGTCTACTCCTCTTATGAGCATGATAGTTGAACCCGAAAAAAAAGATCCCAACAGCAGTTATACCTATCTTGTGCTTCCGGTCAAATTAAAAGACTGATATATTCGATGAACGTTAAACAGTTGACCGTAAGAAATTTCCGGAACGCCGAAGAAAACATTATAACCTTCGACCCCGGCGTGAATATAATCTGCGGCGAAAACGCCGCCGGAAAAACCAATCTGCTCGAGGCTGTGTTTTATTTCGCCGCCGGCAAGAGCTTCAGAAACTGCAAAGACCGCGAACTTATAAGATTCGGATGTGAAAGCGCCAATATAGAAATTGTTTTTTCCGATGAAAACGGGGTCGAAAAAAAAATGTCCGCCGCGATCGGCAAAAATTTCCGCCGCGTGATAAAGATCGGAGAATACAGAATAACAAAACTTTCGGAATATCTCGGTCTTTTCCGCGCGGTGATCTTCACGCCAGACCATCTTAACCTTGTAAAAGGCGCGCCCGAAAACCGCCGCAGGTTTTTGGATATGGCGATCTGCCAGTCGTTCCCGAAATACGCTCAGTCGCTTTCGGAATACAACAAGTGCGTCGCCCAGAAAAACGCTCTTTTAAAGCGCGGCGCCGCCGACGACCTGCTTTTGGAAGTATATAACGAACGTATCGCTTCGCTTTCGGGTTCGATAACCGTAAACCGGAAGAAATATACTTTGAGGCTCGAGGAAGAGGCGGCAAAATTTCTTGACGATATGAGCGGCGGCAGGGAAAAATTAAGGTGCGAATATCGCGCTCAATGCGGCGAAGCCGATACCGCCGAAGAAATACGCGAAAAATACCGCGTTATATTAAAAGACCGTCTCGCCGCCGAAAAAGAGCGCGCTCAGGCGCTTTACGGCGCCCACAAAGACGATTTTAACGTGACTCTTAACCGCCGCAGTGCAAAGATATACGGCTCGCAGGGGCAGCAGCGCAGCGCGGTTCTGGCGCTTAAACTTGCCGAAGGGGAATTGAGCGCAAGGCTTACCGGCGAATATCCGGTGTTTCTGCTTGACGATATCCTTTCGGAGCTCGACGCGGGAAGAAAGGAATATATCCTTTCGCGGCTGGATGGCAGACAGGTCATAATTACCGGCTGCGAAAGCGAGATTTTCGGCCTGGAAGGCAAAAACCGCGTATTTGTAAAAGACGGAAAGACAGAATGATATGTTTATACAACTTGAACACGGTGAAAGTATCGACGAACGCGAGATAATCGGAATATTCGATATCGACTTGTCGGGCAGAGCAAGATCGACGCTCGATCTGTTCAAACGCAAGGACGGCGAAACCGGCGTTATAAGCCTTTGCAACGATATCCCAAAGAGCTTTTTACTGTGCGATAACGCGTTCGGCGACAGGATATATATAACCGGACTTTCTACCGAAAGCGTGAAAAAAAGATTTGAAAAAGGTTTGAAATAATAAGGAAAGGGAAAATTATGGAGAACAACGATATGATCGTCAATTCCTTTAACGAGGAAGAGGCGGACAAAAGTTACGGCGACAGTCAGATCCAGGTGCTCGAAGGACTTGAAGCCGTAAGAAAACGCCCGGGTATGTATATCGGTACCACCAGCGTAAAAGGACTTCACCACCTTATAACCGAGATCGTCGACAACTCTATCGACGAAGCTCTTGCGGGTTATTGCAAAAATATATACGTCGAACTCAACGCCGACGGCAGCTGCACCGTCATCGACGACGGACGCGGCGTCCCCAACGGCATTCATCCCACCGTCGCAAGACCGACTCTTGAAGTTATTTTCACCATCCTCCACGCCGGCGGCAAGTTCGGCGGCGGCGGTTACCGCATCGCCGGAGGTCTGCACGGGGTCGGCGCTTCGGTCGTCAACGCGCTTTCAAAGAGGGTGGAAGTACGTAACCACCGCGACGGGACCGAATATTTTATCGCGTTCGAGCGCGGCAAGGTAAAAGAGGAATTCAAAGAGGTCGGACCGACCGACCGCCACGGGTTGACGGTTCAATTCTGGCCGGACGAGACGATATTCGAGACAGTCGAGTTCGATTACGATCTTGTAAAAAACCGCCTGCGCGAGCAATCTTTTCTTAACGCCGGCGTTTCGATAACAATTACCGATAACCGCTCGCCCGAACCCGTAAGCGAAAACTTCTGCTTCGAGGGCGGGATACGTTCGTTCGTCGAATATTTAAACAAAAAGAAAGCCGCCGAACCTCTGCATTCCGATGTGATCTATCTTTCCGGCACTCGCGGCGACGCCATGGCCGAGGTCGCAATGCAATATACGAACGAATACAGCGAGCTTATTCTTTCGTTTGCAAACAATATGAACACCGTCGACGGCGGCACCCACGAGACCGGCTTCAAAACCGGCATAACAAAGGTGCTTAACGATTACGGCCATAAATACAACATTTTAAAAGCCGAGGAAAAGCTTACCGGCGAGGACGTGCGCGAAGGACTTACCGCGATAATTTCGGGAAAACTCGAAGACGCGCAGTTCGAAAGCCAGACCAAAGCAAAGCTCGGCAACAGCGAAATAAAAACGCTTGTCGACGGCATGGTGACCGAAAAACTTGCGATCTATCTCGAGGAGCATCCTTCCGAGGCGCGTCTTATTATCGAAAAATCGATCGGAGCCGCCCGCGCGCGTGAGGCGGCGAAAAAAGCGCGCGAACTCACCCGGCGCAAAGGGCTGCTGGAATCTTCCTCGCTGCCCAGCAAGCTTGCCGATTGCAACGAACGCCGTATGGAATACACCGAGCTCTATCTGGTAGAGGGGGATTCGGCGGGCGGCACCGCAAAAGACGGGCGCGACAGCCGTTTTCAGGCGATATTGCCGATGCGCGGCAAGATCCTTAACGTCGAAAAGAACCGCGTCGACAGGGTTTATTCCTCGGTGCAGATCGTTCCGCTCATACTTGCTCTGGGGACCGGGATCGGCAGCGAATTCGATATTTCAAAACTCCGCTACGGCAAGATAATCATCATGGCGGATGCCGACGTCGACGGCGCGCATATCCGCACGCTGCTGCTCACCTTCTTCTTCCGCCATATGCGCCCGCTGATCGAGCAGGGTCATGTCTATGCCGCAACGCCTCCGCTTTATAAGGTCGTAAAAGGCAAACAGTACCGCTATGCTTTCTCGGACGAGGAGCGCGACGCGATAATCGCCGAGCTCGGCGGCGGGAACAACATCACCGCGGAACGTTACAAAGGTTTGGGCGAGATGGACAAAGACCAGCTCTGGGACACCACAATGGATCCCGAACACCGCATTTTAAAGCGTATCACGATAACCGACGCTTCCGAGGCGGACGCTCTGTTCTCGGTCCTTATGGGCGATAAAGTCGAGCCGCGCCGCGAATTTATCGAGGCAAACGCAAAATATGTTGCCAACCTCGATATTTGATGTAATAAGGAGTTATTATGGCAGATCACGAATACGATTACAGCAGTCATGAGTTCCAGACGATTCACGACATCGGTATCGAAAACGAGATAAAATCCTGCTATATCGATTATGCGATGAGCGTGATCGTCGGCAGGGCGCTTCCCGACGCGCGCGACGGTCTGAAACCGGTCCACCGCCGCATTATGTATGCGATGTATGAGGACCACCTTACTTATGACAAAGCCTATAAAAAATCAGCCACCACCGTCGGCAACGTGCTTGGCAGATACCATCCGCACGGCGACGCTTCGGTCTATGACGCGATGGTGCGCCTGGCGCAGCCTTTCAATATGCGTTATCCGCTTGTCGACGGGCACGGAAACTTCGGTAATATCGACGGCGATTCCGCCGCCGCTTACCGTTATACCGAGGCGCGAATGTCTCACATTGCCGACGAGATGCTGTTCGATATCGAAAAAGACGTCGTCGATTTTACCCCGAACTTCGACAACTCGCGCAAGGAACCGACTGTCCTTCCCTCCAGGTTTCCCAACCTTTTGGTCAACGGAAGCGTCGGGATAGCCGTCGGTATGGCGACAAACATCCCGCCTCACAACCTGCGCGAGGTGATCGACGCGACGGAATATCTTATGGATCACCCCGATTGCTCGGTTGCCGACCTTATGGTCTATGTAAAAGGCCCGGATTTCCCCACAAAAGGCACTATCTACGGCACCGCCGGGATCTATGAGGCATATATGACCGGGCGCGGCAAGATAAGGGTCCGCGCAAAAGCCCACTTCGAGGAAAAACACGGCAGGACAAGCATAATCGTCACAGAATTGCCTTATCAGGTCAACCGCAGTATGCTGCTCGAAAGTATGGTCGATCTGGTCAAGAGCAAACGCATCGAGGGTATCAGCGATATCCGCAACGAGTCCGGCAGAGACGGCATGCGCATTGTTATCGAGATAAAAAAAGACGCGAACGCCCAGATCGTTCTCAACCTGCTTTACAAATACACCCAGCTGCAGGATACCTGCGCGGTCAATATGGTCGCGCTGGTCGGCGGCGAACCCAAACTGCTCAACCTTAAACAGGCGCTGGAATGCTATATTTCGCACCGCAAGGAAGTCGTCACCCGCAGGGTGAGGTTTGATCTCGCCAAAGCCGAACGCGAAGCTCATATTTACGAAGGATATAAGATCGCCATTGACAATATCGACGAAGTCATTTCGATCATCCGCGCCAGCGCAACGATAGCCGACGCCAAGGAAAGACTTATGGAACGGTTCGCGCTTTCCGACGCGCAGGCTCAGGCGATAGTGGATATGACTCTCGGCAGGCTTTCCGGTCTGGAACGCCGCAAGATCGAGGAGCGCCTGGATTATCTTTATAAACTGATCGAGGAACTTAAAGAGATACTCGGCGACGAAACCAAACTTCTGGGCATAATCAAAGAAGATCTTAACTACATAAAGACCAAATACGGCGACGACAGGCTTACCGATATAGTCGAATCGGAGGATGATATACTTATCGAAGACCTTATCGAACGCGAGACCTGCGTTATCACCGCAACGCGCGCAGGATACGTCAAACGTCTCCCGAGCGATACCTATACCGCTCAGCGCCGCGGAGGAAAGGGCGTCACCGGTATGGGCACGCGTGACGAGGATAACGTCGAAGACGTAATTATCGCGCACAGCCACGATTATCTTATGATGTTCTCGAACACCGGCAGGGTATATATCAAAAAATGCTACGAGATCCCCGAAAGCGCCCGCGCCGCAAAAGGTACCAATCTTGTCAACCTGCTTTCGCTCGATCCCGATGAAAAGATCACCGCGATCGTCCCGGTCACCGAGTTCACCGAGGAAGAAAATCTTGTGCTTGTCACCCGCAAAGGCGTTACAAAGCGCATAAACCTTATGGCGTACAGCCGCAAGCGAACAAGCGGGCTTTATGCGATAAATCTCGACGAGGGCGACCAGCTGCTTTACGTGCTTCGCACCGGCGGCGACGACGATATAATAGTCGCTTCAAACAAAGGACTTTCGATAAGGTTCTCGGAACTCGACGTGCGCGAGATGGGAAGAATGGCGCGCGGCGTAAGGGCGATGCTGCTCGGCGACGATGAATTTGTCGTCGGCGCGGCGGTCATTCCCGAAGGGTCCGACGAAGCCAACAAACTATACGTGCTCACACTTACCACCAACGGATTCGGCAAGCGCAGTAAAGTTTCGGAATACAAAAAGCAATACCGCGGCGGACGCGGCATGATCTGCCACGGCATAAGCGAAAAAACCGGCGAACTTGCCGGATTAAGGCTTGTCAGCGAAACTGACGATATACTCATTATCACCGACGGCGGCGTTATCATCCGCACGCGCGTCGGCGAAATACCCGTTTACGGCAGAAGCGCGTCCGGCGTTATCGTTATGCGTACCGGAGAGGGCAGCCGCGTCGCAAGGTTCTCGGCGATCGATCCGTTCAGCGAGGAATCGGTCACCGGAAACGAATCCGCTGACGAAGAGGGCGAAGAAGCCGACAAAACAACAGACATACCGGAGGAAGAGTAAATGAAGTTAAAGGTATTTGTTTTGGAAAACAACACCGTAAAACGTCAGCGCCACGCCGCTGTCCAAAAGGCGGTAAAAGCATTTTTTAACGACGATCCGAAGGTAAAAGTCGTTTACGACGAAAACGGCAAACCGAGCGTTGAGGGGACCGACAAAAAATGGTATATATCGATCACCACGACCGGCGACGTTATGCTTGCCGCGCTCGCCACAAATCCGATCGGGATCGACGGCGAGCATCTTCCCAGGTTCAGCGATCCTGAAAATAAGATCGATTACGTCGCCATTGCCGAGCGGTTCTTTTCGGATGAAGAATCGGATTACGTCCGCGACGGAAGCGATTCTACCGAGCGGTTCGTCAAAGTCTGGGTGCGTAAAGAAGCCTATGTTAAATGCGCCGGGAAAACGCTTGCCGACTTTCCGAATTTCTCGGTGGTCGACGGCGACAAACTCGCCACGAAGGTTCATGGGATCTCGCTTAAAAAGTTCGGGATCAGCTTTGAGGGGAGCGAGGATTACCTGTTCGTCATAGCGGGCGTGGAATAAAAACGCCGGTGTTTACCGGCGCAAAAAAAGCCGACAGAGCGAGTTTTCCGCTTTCTGCCGGCTTTTTCTTTACATATTGTCCAGCCAGTTCCCCTCGAACAGCTCAATGGCGCCGCGGTCGCAGGCGGCGGCGAGTTTAGGGTCGACGGGGATCTTAGCCACCTTCGGGATCCCGTATTTTTCGGCAAGTTTTTCAACTTTGCTTTCGCCGTAGACGTAATGGTCCTTTCCGCAGTCGGGGCAATGGAAATAGGAATAGTTCTCGACAATGCCGATCACCGGGATATTCACCATTTCGGCGAGCTTGACCGCTTTTTCGACGATCATCGAAACAAGGTCCTGCGGGCTTGTGACGATGATCATTCCGTTTATCGGGATCGATTGGAAAACGGTGAGCGGCACATCGCCGGTTCCGGGAGGCATATCGATGAACATCACGTCGGTCTCGCCCCAGTTTACGTCGGTCCAGAACTGCTTCACCGCGCCGGCGATTATCGGTCCGCGCCAGGCGACGGGGTCGGTCTCGTGTTCAAGCAGAAGGTTCAGCGACATTATTTTTATCCCCGTCCTGCTTTCGGCGGGGGTCATAAGCGTTCCGTCGCCGGTAACTCCGCCCTTCAGCCCGAAAACGCGCGGGATGGATGGCCCGGTTATATCGGCGTCAAGTATGGCGGTTTTGTCGCCGCCGCGCTGTGCGTTCACAGCCAGGAGCGAGGTGACGAGCGATTTGCCGACTCCGCCCTTGCCGCTTACCACGGCAATGACTTTTTTGATCACACTGCCTTTGCCGGGGTTTTCGATCAGACTTTCCGGCGCACTTTCGCGGCTCGCGCAGGCGGAAGAGCAGGTCGAACAGTCATGAGTGCAGTTTGCCATAATTTATACTCCTTTTTTGTTTTTCCTATTTTTTAGCGCCTTTCAAAAATTTTACCGAGCGCTCTACCGAATCTTTCGAGTTGCCCCAGGGGAGGTCGTCAAAGCGGTAATCAAACTTTTTGCAGAAAAGCGAAATATCGTCTTTAAGCTCTGAAAGATAAGCGTTTATTTTGCCGTTGGCAGCTCTCGCCAGCTCGGAATACCCGTCTTTCGAAAGCACGCGCGCCCCGGCTTCCAACAGTCTGCGGTAATGCGGCAGACAGATGAACCCGACCGAATCGAACTTCCGGCGGAAATCCTTTTCCTCGTCGAAAAGAAAGGCGGCGGTCTCGTACATTTTCCCGATCTTTTCGTCGATCCGGTCGCAGACGTAACAGGATGAATCGAGTTTTTCGATCCTTTCGCGGCTTTTCGCAGAGATATCGCGCGCAAACACTCCGCCGGGTTTAAGCCCGGATTTAAGCGATTCAAGATGGCTTTCAAGAATAAGCGCCACGCCGAGTTTGTTGTTCCCCGCGATCATTTTTGCAAAATGGCGCTCACAGAACCCTTTTTCGTTGGTGATCTGACGCACTTCCGGCTCCATCATAGAAGCGCCGAGTATAAGATCGAGCTCGGTCTTTTCAAGGTTCTCAAAAAGGCGGCAAAAGGGACATCCGTCGCCGTGATCAAACGCCTCGTTGACCGGGATAGTATAAAGATGTTCCTTCATAAATGTATTTTTCCTTTCGGTCCGTTGACATAATCAGTTTTCGCAAAAAAGATTATTTTCAAAAGTAATCCACATTTTCCACAGGGTTTTCCACAACCTGCCGGGAAAATCCCCCGATTTTTGCCTTATTTTCCCGAACCCGTCGCAACGATATCCACAGTTTGCACATAGTTTTCCACAACTTGTGCGGCAACATTATGTTATATACACGATTGAAAAATTATACGGTTTTTGTCGCATAAGCGTTAAGGTCGAGCCCGGCTTTTGCGCCGGAAAGATATTCGTAATAAGCCTGCGCGCCGATCATCGCGGCGTTGTCTCCGCAAAGCGAAAGAGGGGGAAGATACAGCTTTGCGCCGAATTTTTCGGCGGAATTTTTAAGCGCCAGACGCAGATGCGAGTTTGCCGCCACGCCTCCGGCGAGCACGATATTTTGGGCGCCCTCGCGGGTCAGCAGCAGTTCGAGCCTGGAAGTCACCGCCCCGACAAGGCTTGCCGTAAAAGAGGCGGCGACGTCGGCGCGGAATTCGTCGTCGATCACCCTGCCGCGCTGCGTTTCGCCGTGGACGAGATTTATGACCGCCGTTTTCAGCCCGGAAAAGGTAAAATCGTAATCCGAGCCGTCGATCGATCCGGCGTTGAAGCGGTATTTGGTTTTGTCCCCCGCCGAAGCGAGCCTGTCCATCGCCGCACCGCCGGGGTAGGGCAGCCCGAGAACGCGCGCGCATTTGTCGAAAGCCTCGCCCGCCGCGTCGTCGCGTGCGCAGCCGATCAGTTCATAATCGGTATAACTGTTCGCCCGCATAAGCGAAGTATGCCCGCCCGACACCACCAAAGCGATAAAAGGCGGTTCAAGGTCGGGATGCACAAGGTAATTCGCGGCGACGTGCCCCCTTATGTGGTGTACCGGTATAAGCGGTTTTCCGGAAGAATACGCCAGCCCTTTGGCGAAAGACACCCCGGTCAGCAAAGCGCCGATAAGCCCCGGCGCATAGGTCACCGCGATAAGGTCGATATCTTCAAGCGAAAGATCTGCTCCCGCCAGCGCTTCGCTCACCACACCCGATATCGCCTCGGTGTGCGCGCGTGAAGCGATCTCCGGCACGACTCCGCCATAAAGCGCGTGTATATCTATTTGCGAAGCGACTTTGCCGCAAAGCAGCTTCCTGCCGTCCTCGACCACCGCGGCGGCGGTCTCGTCGCAGGACGATTCTATTGCCAGAATTTTCATAATATCTTCTCCATTAATATTGCGTCGGTCCCTTTATAGAAGCCTTTGCGCCTGCCGACGGGCAGATACCCGCAGCGTTCATAAAGTCTCAACGCCGCGGTGTTGTCTTCGGCCGCTTCAAGCACCGTCTTTTCGCCGCCGAGCGATATTACCGTTTTTTCAAGCTCGCGCAATAATTTGCCCGCGGCGCCTTTCCGGCGGAATTCCGGCGCTACCGCAAGGTTCATAATCTCGCACACTCCGCAGCAATACACCGCCGAAATTATTCCGGCGGCGGTGCCGCCGTATTCGGCGACAAGATATATATTGCCGTTTTTTGCGGCGTTTTTTATTTGTTCTTCGCTCCAGAACGTGTCAAGACATTCGCGCTCGATGGCGTAAGCGCGGGCATAATCGCCGCTTTCCGCGGGGCGGACGTTGAATTCCATATCACAAATCCGTCGCGGGGGCGCCCGGGTCGTAATCCGGGTTGCCGATCATCCTCGAAAGGACGTCGCGCGGGCAGATCACGGTTTTGTTGATCGACCTGTCGCGCAGATAAAATCTGCCGTCGTTATCGCCGAAAAACACTACGACGTAATAAAGCCCGGGGTATTTTTGCGACAGCAGACGTACGAAATAGCGGTTGGTGTAAGCCATATTGTCGTAATTCAGATCGACCGCCTCGCCTTCGTCGACCGCGCGTGCGATGGTACGGCAAAGTTCGGAATCCTGCGTTTCGTTTATGCCGCGCTGATCCTCTTCAAGATATTCGTCGTCGGCAAAGAAGCTTGCGATCCAGCGCGTGTTGGAAGAATCGTATATCCTTGCGGCGATCGGATCGAAATCCGTAACCGATATATCGCCCGACGAAGCGCTGCGATAGACCAGAAGTTCACCGCTGTCCTCGACGCAAAGAAAATCCTTTGCCGATTCAAATTCGACTTCGTAGACCTGTTCGTTGCCGTATTTTATATATTCGCCGCCTTTTTCAACGGCATAAACCGAAAACATCCGGCAAAGGACGTATTCCGTCCCGGTGGCGGGGACGATAAAACCGTCCGCGGTTATATCCGCCCTGCGCGAGCAGGAACACATACCCGCAAGGCATAAGGCGGCAAGCAGTAAAGCCGATAATTTCTTAATCATTTTCAATATCCGATCTGTCCGAGACTATCGTCGTTTTCCACCCAGTCGGCGGGGTAATAAACCGAATATCTTTCGCTGTCTTCGCGGACGATCACGCGCTCGATCCCGGCGTTGATGACCAGCCTTTTGCACATCTGGCAGCAGGTAGTCCCCGGTTCGATCAGCCCGGTCTTTGCGTTCACACAGCAAAGATAAAGGTCGGCGCCGAGCATACGCTCACGCGGGGCGGCGATTATCGCGTTCGCTTCGGCGTGGACGGAACGGCAAAGCTCATATCTTTCGCCGCGCGGGATGTTCATTTTGTCGCGAAGGCAAAATCCCAGATCGCAGCAGTTTTGCCTTCCGCGCGGGGCGCCGGCGTATCCCGTGGAAATTATAACGTCGTCTTTTACGATTATCGCGCCGAATTTGCGCCTTAAACAGGTGCCGCGTTCGGTCACCGTTTGGGCAATATCCAGATAATAGTTTATCTTGCTTCTTCTCGAGTCCATCGCCAAACCCTCCGAAAGATTCCCGCGATCCGCCTCTTTTAAAGCGCGCCGATCACGATATGTAACAGTTTAACAAAACAGCGCTGTTTTGTCAATATCGTCGCACAAAAAAAGGCAGAGCGCTTTCTTTGCGCTCCGCCGGGTATTTTTAAGAGTTAATCTTCTATGACTTCACACATAAGCAGTTCAAGGGTGACGTCGCATTGCGGCATCAGGAACGAGGCTTTCCAAAGCCCGTCGGATCCGTCGTATTCGGGTATAAGTTCTTTAATTTTATTACCGACGGGGTCAAGCACCGCGATCACCTCGTAGCTTTCGCTGTTGAACCCGGTCTTTTCGCGGTAATAATCCTCCAGCGCGACATAGATACGCATGCCCTCGGTGTATTTATAATCCGCCTGCGTGCAAATTATGCGGTCTTTCGACTTCTCGCCTACCGTGATCCCGAACCCGTCTCCGCCTTCGCCGGCGAAACGCGCGGTTATGACCGCGGGGCTGTCGGGCATAACGAAGACATAGCTCCAATAACCGGAACCGTCTTCCGCCTTTTCAATAAGGCTGCCGTTCACATAAAGGATCATATCGGCGTCGTAAATGATTCCGGCGCGGATCTCTACCGTCTCGCCGTGGAGTGCGGATCTGGGCGCCGAGATAAGTTCTGATTTTACGGATTCGTTTACGTCGTATTTGATCGCGTAACGTTTTTCGGGCGCGACGTAATCAAGCCCGCAGTATTCGCAAACGACCCTTATCATGCATTCGTTAAGCGGTTCGACGTTCTTTTCGCTCACGCTCGCCTCGGTGTGGCTGTTGCCGATGCCGGAATCGTCGGTAAGATAAATATAAGTGCCGCCGGTCGTTATTGCAAACGAGCGAAGAATCACTTCGGTCCCGGTGTCGACCCCCGACGAAGCGACGGGGATGATCCTTATACCTTCCGCGGCGGCTTTACCGAGCGAGGAATTGATGTTTTCGTTTATGCCCCGGATCTCGGATTCGTCGTGGGGAGGAGCGTCAAGCACAAAGAAGCAGAGTTTTACCGCGTTTTCGCGCCATTGATGTCCGGAAACCGCGTTTTCAAGCGCGGTGTGGACCGCTTCGGGCCAATCGCCGCCGCCGTCCGAACGCTGTTTGCTTATCTGATCGATGCATTCATTTATATTGCTGCGGAAATCGAAATATTTAACTACGTATTCGTCGCCCTCGTCGCGGTAGAAGTTAACGCTTACGCGGATCGAAAGCTGTTCGCCCGCCTTTGCGATGCGGTCGACCATATCGGCAAGCTCAACTTTCAGATATTCCAGCTCGTCCGACATACTGCCCGTCGTGTCGATCATAAGCATAAGGTCAAGCTGGGTTATGCTCTTTCCTTCGGGGGGGATCTCAAGCGTTACCGAGGCGTACTGTTCGCTCGCCGCAAACAGTTTTATCTCTTTTTTGACGCCCGCCGCCCTTACCGTCGCGGTCGATTTGTCGAGTTCGGCGGGGAAGAAAAGGTATGCTTTTCCGTCGATCCCGCTGCGCGACTTCCAGATCACCTTGCCGTCGGATTCAAGTTCAACTTCGGTGCCGAACAGCGACGCTCCGCCGGATTCAAGCGTTACTTCCACAACATTACGTGTTGAGAACCCGCGGGAAGAGATGATACTTGCCCATTCCGGGTCCGCGGCGCGTTTGAGCCATTCGCCGAGGTTCTTTAAGTCGCTCCATTCCGAAGCGGTAAGCGTCCCGGCGCGGATGGCGTTATTGTAGTCGCCGTAATAGTCGATCCGATCGAGTTCGCCCTCGAATGATTCGACCGGCTTTTCGTAGTCGGTCCTGTCCGTGATCGTGTAGCCGTCCTTTACCATTGAGTAACCGGATTTGTCGCCTACTGCGGATACGCCTTCGGGATAGTCGGCCGCTGCGTCTTCGTGTTTGAATTCATCCTCAAGGCTCGCGTCGCCGCGGATAACTCCGTCGCTGTAAGAGGCATCTTCGGCCGCGCCGCCTTTGTTGTCCGGGATTTTGGTTCCTTCGCTGTTTGACGCGCCGTCCGTGTTTTTGCTCACGACGCCGTCACCCTGATTCTTTGCTTCGGTCCTGCGCGAAGTTACGCCGATAACTCCGCCGATGATCAGACAAACCGTCAGCGCCGCCGCGACCAGAATATATCCGATCCGGCGTGCGGAAATTTTCGCTGTCTGCGGCTGTTCCGAAGGTTCAAACGCCCCGGCGGGAAGTATCTTCCCGGCTTCGGGAGCTTCGACCTTGTCAAAAGCCGATCTTATCTTTTTTTCAAAACGCATAATGATCAGTCTCCTTTTAATATGCTGCCCTTAGTTTTTTAATTGCGCGTGAATAGCGCTTTCGCGCCGCTTCCGCGGTGATCCCGACTATCCCGGCGATCTCGCGGAACTTAAAGCCGTCGACTGCTTTAAGCACCACTATATCGCGGTCGGTGCCGTCGAGAATTGCCAGAAGACGGTTCATTTTGTCAGCCTCGGCATACGATTCGGCAAAATCGCCTTCACGGGAGAGGGAATCAAGGACTTCGCCGTCCTCCGCGGTCTCTTTTTGCCGTCGGCGAAGCAGGTCTATCGCCGAGTTCCGCGCGACAGACATAGCCCACGCCCTTGCGTTACCGTCGTCGCGGTAACCCGAGGCGCCGCGAAGGATCTTCAAAAAAGCGTCCTGCAAAGCGTCTTCGGCGTCGGTGGGGTTCTTAAGTATCGTATAGGCGAGAGCATACATCGGCTTGCCGAGCAGATCATATAAAACGGCAAGTGCGGTTTGATCGCCTTCCGATAATCTTTTCATCGCCGCGGCGCAGTCGTATTTATTTCCCGGCCTGTCTGACATAAGAGCCACCTCCTTTGGGGCTTTCACATATTAATACGGACTTATCGGCAAAAAACGGACAAAAAATTTCCGTTTCTGCCGTTTTTTATAATAGCATATGAAAACAAAAAAATCAAGCCGGGATAAACGATCAAAAAAATATCATTTATCCCGGCTATCCCGGCGTAAATCCTTTTTATGCGCACTTCGCGCGGAAAGGTCTATTGTTTTTTCGCTTCGACAACGGTGATGTTCTCGACGGGGATCCCCGCCTGTTCATAGACGATCTCGGTTATCTGAACGAGTTCCTCGGGAACGAGCCCCTCGGTGTTCACGATTATCGAGCAGGTCTTTCCGCTTATCACCGCGCAGCAATCGGCGATCCCTTTTGCGCGGATGAGCGTTTCGATATTCGCCTCGGCGCTCATTTCATCGGCGATCGCGGCGATCGAAGTCAGCGCCGATTCCTTGGCGTCGGGCATTGCGTCGGGGCTGTCGGCAATGGTGCGAAGGACCTCAAGCGCGCTGTCGCGCACCTGAGTGCGGTTTATAAGCGCCATGGCAAAGAAGTCGCCCTCGTTTGCGGCGCCGCCTTTTTCGGTCGGCTGCGACGAAACTTCGGCTTCCGCCGAGGCACGCGTTTCGGAATCGACCAGCAGAGTGTTGCCGAGCACTTTCGCGCCCTCCGGATCGACCGTCTCCGGCGAATCACCGCGCTTCGATACCAGCGAACCGACCGCCACCGTTATGCTGACCAGGACCAGACATCCTACGGTTATAAACGCCTTTGTTCCGATGAATTTTTTCCACTCGATATTTTTGATTTTTCCCGTAAGTTCTTTGCATTTTTGTTTAAGATCCATAACCATGCCTCCGCATTTGTTTATTAACAGGTTTTTGTGGTACTATGATTGTACGCTGATGCGGTTGCTCTTTATGTCAAAAAGCGCGCACATCAACTCGATAATTTTGTATTGCGTTTCGTAAGAGGCTCCGCGGCAGACCACCGCCACCCCCGCCACGGAGGGCATCGATTCCGAAACCAGAGTCGGCGTTTTGTTCCCGCCCGATTCGGCAAACGCAACGGTTTTGTCGGTCTGTTTGCTGCCCGAACCCGGTTCCGAGGTCTCGCGCACGTGTTGATCGGTCGCATATATCCGGCGATAACCTTCCGAAAGAGTTATTACCACCCTGCAATCCTTTACGCCGCCGAGTTCTTTTATAAGCTCTTCGGCTTTTTCTTCAAGCAGCAGGCAGTAATCCGCCGCGGTCTCGTTGTTTTCCGATACCGTCGGCTCGGTCTTTTCGCCGCCGGGAAGGATCAAAAGCATTATCCCGGCGAACGCCCCCAGAACCGCAAAGATGAGTTTTTTGCTTCCGGCGGCTTTTTCAAACAGACCGAAAACGCCTTTTTTATCCTTCGACAACTTCCGCTTCTCCCCCCAACCGGTTTTTCAAAAAATCTTCCACCGCCTGTTTTTTGCCCTTATCGGCTATTCCGACGGTTATCCGGTTTATCACCGCGCCGTCCTCCCGCCAATCTATTTCTATGTCGGCGTACAGCGGATTTATGCCGAATTCGCCGGAAATAATATCGCAAATATATTTTTCGCTTTGCCGCTTTGTCTCTTCCCGCGCAAGCGAGTCAAGGTCGGGTCCGGATAAAGCCGGAACGGAGGTATCGGAACCCGGCGCGGATATTTCGCTTCCGACCGAGCCGATAACGCCTTTAAGCGGAAGCAGCATAAGGCACAAGCAGACGAGCGAAGCCGCGAATTTCATATGCTTTTCGTATTTTTCGCCGGCGATAAGCGAGCAAAGCCCTCCGATCACCGCGGCAAGCATCAAAGAAAAAAAGTAATCTCTCATCAGGCACTCCTTTTAAATGCTTACAAATACCGCCATTGCGATCAGCGCCGCCGCTCCCGCGCCGAGCGTAAGGGCAAAAAGGATCCCGGTCATCCCGCCGACCGTTGAAAGGAACCGCGATTCCGGTTCGCGCCCCAAAGCTTTTGCCGCGGCGGAAGAAAGCGAAAACACCACGCGCGCGCACAAAGTCACCGCCGCCGGAGGCAGTACCGCCGCAAATATCATCACCACCCCGGCGGTGCCGACCGTGCCTTTTACCACCGCCGCCGAAGCCGCCAGCGTGCGGTAGGCGTCGCCGAGTATGCCGCCGATCACCGGGACGAACGCCCCGGAAGCAAACCTTACGCTGCGTGATACGTAACTGTCGCCCGTCGCGGCGACCGAAGTCTGTATGTAAAGCGTAAAACCCAGGATCGTAAAAACAAACGACATTATCGCCGTCGCGGTCGTTTTTACCGCGTTCGCCACGGACGAAATATCGATCCCGCCCGGGATCGCGCCGCACAGCGCCAGCGCAAAGCAAACGCTTAAAAGCGGGAGCAGCAGTTTGGAACAGATAATTTCAAGCACCGTCAAAAAAAGCAGGAATCCCGAACTGCTCGCCGCGCCCGCCGCGGCGTTGCCTCCCGCCGCGTAGAGCGAAGCCATCACCGGCTGCAGCGAGGTGATCGCCAGCGAAAGCGATTGCATACCGGCGTTAACGAACACAAAGACCTCGTAGATCAGCGA
Source organism: uncultured Clostridia bacterium (assembly GCA_947305675.1). Lineage (GTDB taxonomy): Bacteria > Bacillota > Clostridia > Oscillospirales > CAG-382 > Coliplasma. The sequence goes on from CAMZED010000001.1 coordinate 63,787, forward strand.
ATAAGCCGCGGCCGACAGCAGCAAAAGCGATATATATCCGCCCGCCTTGCCGAGCGCTTCGGATCCGTCGCCCAGCGCCGCCATTATTCCGCAGAATATTATTGCGGCGAGCAAAACGCCCGCGCCCGCCGCAATTGTGCCGGAGTTTTCGCTGATCGCTGAGAAGGTTATGTTCAACGCCTTTTCAAAAACATTCACCGTTTTTTTGCCCGAAAGCTCGTCCCCGCTCAGCGCGGAAGATTCAAGCCTGTCGGCACCCGTCTCGGCGGCGATCCGCTCGGTATTGTCTTCTGCGCGCGCATAAAACGGCAATATCAGCAAGACCGAAACGGTCGCCAATAACAACGCGGCGGCTTTTTTCATTGCATCAGTTCCTTTGCGGTATTCAAAAGTTGTTCGATCAGCGGCAGGCTCAGGACCACTATCCCCACCTTGCCCGCCAATTCAACGTGCGAAGCGAGCGAGCTTTCTCCGCAGTCACGGCAGACGTCGGCGCTCATCCTGCAGCACAGAGATATCGCCAAAGCCTTTACCATTACCGTAAAATATCCTTCCGCCCCGGTCGACGCGGAATAGCCTTTTACGGCTTCCAAAAAAGGCCCCAGCCCGTCCAGGACATAGACAAGCGTTATTATACCCGCCGCCGCGGCGGCAAGATCGGCAAGCTCGGGGCGGATCCGTCGCAGGACGGTCAACGCCGTTACCGCCGCCGCCGAAAAAACGCAGACCGCCAGCGGATTCACAGCCCGAAAGCGCTTTTAAGCGCGTTGAACAGCGAGGCGATCTCGTTCACCAGCATAAGCGCAACGATCACCACTCCCGCCACCGTCACAAAGGTCGCCTGCTCGTCCCTTCCGTTTTTCTGAAGTATCTGGCAAGCCACGCCGACGATAAGCCCTATTCCGGCGATTTTAAGTATAAGCGATATGTTCATAGTGTTTCTCCGTCAAATCAAAAGTATCGCCGCAAGCAGACCGATCAGCAGCGCGCACACCCGAACGCTGCGCTGCCGGTCCTTCAGCCCCGCTCCCGTCTTCTCGCGCTCGGACATCAAAAAAGCCGAAAACTCATCCAGCCTCTTTTCCTGATCGTCATAGCCGAGTTTTCCGAGCTCCGCCCCGAAAGCAAGGCAGGCTTCCTTTGCCTCGCCGCCGATGGGCAGTTGTTCCGCGGCGGATTCCCACAGGACGGAAATATCGCCGCTTTGCCGCATTATCGGCAGGAACCCCTGCTTTTCAAGCCGTTCGTTGCGGTATTGCGAAAAAATTATTCTCAGCGGGACCCGCCCGCTTTTTATCCTGCGGCGAAGATATTCGTTCATATCATAAAGCGCGTCGAGCGTTTTTAAGGTTTCTTTCTCATAAGCGGCGACGACCGCTCCGACCGCCCACGAAGAAAGCACCAGCGCCAAAGCGCCGATATATCTCAACATATGTTTCCGATCTCACCGACCTTCCCGTGCGAAAGTAAAACGTATTTTTTAAAAGCGCCGGAGACGACAAGCTCGCGCAGTCCCGGGCGGGAGGAAACGTCTTCGATTCCCGCGCCGTGGGCGGAAGCGATCACCGCCGCGCCGCAGTTCACCGCCCCCGCGACGCTTGCCGAATCGGAAGCCGAGATCTCGTCGCAGATTATCGCCTGGGGCGACATCGTCCGGGTGAGCATTTCTATCGCCGCGGATTTGTTTATACCCGAAAGAACGTCCAGAAAGCCGCAGTTCGGCGGCATCGCGGCGGCGATCTCGCTGCGTTCGTCGGCTATCGCCACCCGAAAACCGCCCGTCGCCCCGCTTTGCGAAAGCAAGTAAGCCGCGCTCCTTAAAAAAGTCGTCTTTCCGCCGCCCGGAGGCGATATTACAAGCGCGCCGCAAAGCCCGTTTCTGCGGAATTCCTCGGCAAGCGGCAGAGCCATATCGCTTATAAACCGGTGAACGCGCAGGGTTATCGAGTTTATCAACGTGAATCCCGTCATCTTTCCGCCGCGTATATCCGCCCTGCCGCAGATCCCGGCGCGGCCTCCGCCGCCGAGAGGGATAAACCCCTGCGCCAAAAAAGAATCGCAGGTATAAAGCGACCCGCCCGTGATCCTGCCGAGGCATTCGGTCAGCTCGGCTTCGGTCGCGCGCAGAGCCTCGCTTGCGCGGCAGATCCTGCCGCGGGCGTCAAAAGCCAGATTCTTTTCGCCGCAGGTCAGCGAACAGGCGCCGTTCCGCCGAAGGCGTATCTCGTCGGCGGAGGCGATCATTTCTTCCGGCAGCGCGGCGAACGCCGAAGCGATCCGCTTCGGGAGGTAGATCATCAGTCCCGCCGCGCCGTTCATCCCGCCGCGCTCTCTTCCGTTCGGGATTCCCGCCTGAGCGAGCCGACAATGCTCTTCCCCGAAAAAACCATAAGCGGAGCGGCGAACGCCGCAACGTAAACTCCGCTTCCCACCGCCGCGGCGACCGCGGCGGGGGCGCCCGAAGGGATAAAAAACTCCAAAGCCTTTACGGCGCAGAATCCACCCGAAGCCGCGCACAAAAGCGGGATAAACACGCCGCTTATAAGTTTCGGACGCGCGCCGGTCACCTTTGCCAGCCGCGCGCGGCAAAGCAGATAGGAAAACGTGTTGGAGATCACCAAAAGCCGCAAATATCCCTCTCCGCCCGAAGACGATACCAAAGTAAGAATAAGAACCACCCGCAAAGCCGAGTTGAGAACGGTGTATTTAAGCGTTTTGTTCTGCTCGCCGATGGCTTTAAGTATCCCGTCGCACACCGTTTCGATATACATAAAAGGCGTCACCGCGGCGAGCAGTCTTATCGCGCCGGCGGTGTTTTCGCCGGGATAAAACGCAGAACCGATCTGTTCCGGCAGAGCAAAGAACAGCCCTCCCGCCGCTATCGAAAACACTGATACGAACGACATCACTTTTTTTATCCTTTCGTTTCTCAGCGTTTTGTCTTCAAGCATATTAAGCCGGCTTATCTCCGGGGTGAACACCGATACAAGACTTCCCAGAAACGCGAAAGGGAAGAACAGCACCGGGATGACCATCCCCCTTATCACCCCGAACTGCGATAAAGCGTAACTCCGGTCTCCGGAGAATTTTTCGAACGCAAACGGGACGAGCATCGTTTCGACGGTGTGGATTATGCTGGTAACATAGACCGAAAGCGATATCGGCACAGTCACTTTTATAAGCTCGCGGCGGTTATCGGCGCGCGTTTCCGTCGGAAGAAAAACGCTTTTGGCGCGTCGTTCTCCAACAAACCGGAACAAAAACAGAAAGGCGCAGGAAGACATCTCGGATACCGTCACGCCGATCACTATCCCGGTGCAGAGCCGCCGGGGATCGTTCACGTCGGCGAAAAATATCCCCAGAAAAAGCAATATCACCGCGAATTTCACGGCTTGTTCGAACAGCGAAGCCGACGAAGTGATCACGGCTTTTCGCTTGGCGATGAACCAGCCTTTCAAACACGCCGCCGCCGCCATAAAAGGCATGCTGAGCGCAAGGATCCGCAAAGGCGCTCCGGCGCGGATATCGCCCAGAAAAATTTCGGCGATCTTGTTTGAAAATACAAGCATAAGCAGCGTTGCGGCGGCGCTTACCAAAGCCGAGGCGACAAAAGCGTTGGACATAACGAGACGCGCGTCGCCTTCGCTCCGCTCGCCTTTTTCGGCGACCATACGCGAAACCGAAACCGTGAATCCCGCCGTCGCAAACGTCGAAAACATCGAATAAACGCTTAGAATAAGCTGATAAAGCCCCATCCCTTCGCTTCCGATCCGCGCCGAGGTATAAAGCCGCAAAAACACGCCCGCCGTCTTGTTCAACAGCGACAGGGCCGTCATCCACGCCGCGCTGCGAATGATGAAAGAAGAGTTCGATTTGATCGTCCGCCACCCCCTGTTTTTAATGTTTATGCTTTTCAAGCGCCGGTTTATACGCATTATCCCGCAGCGCCGAGGCGCGGGCAAAAAAAGTCTTGACAAACAGTAAAAAGGGTGTTATAATGCCGACGATAAAAGCATGGACAAGGACACGGGGCTTTTCGTCCCGGCTTACAGAGAACTGCCGGTTGGTGCGAGGCAGCAAGCCGCCGATTCGCCTTATCACCTTCGAGCTGCATTTCCGAATCAACAGTAAGAAATGCCGGAGTTTCCGCCGTAAATCAAAGGGAATCGCGTCGTCGGCGCTGCAAATGAGCGGTATTTTTAAAGTCTCATCTTGCGATGGGGCTTTTTGTTTTGAACGGCGAGGTTCGGATAATTCTATTTTTTAACAGGAGCAAAAAATGGACGCACAAGTTAAGCTGATCGCCGCGCGTTTGAAATGGGCGCGTGAAAACCTCGATATAGCACCCTCGGTGCTCGCCTCCGCCTGCGATATCTCCGTCGAGGAATATCTCAGGCTCGAGAGCGGCGAGGAGGATTTTTCGTTCACTTTCCTTTATAAATGCGCGCTCGCGCTGGATATGGATATATCCGAACTTGTATCCGGCAGCGATCCCAAACTTAATTTCTACAACCTTACCCGCGCCGGCGGCGGTATGCTTATAAAACGCGAAAAGGATTTCGATTACCGCCATGTCGCTCCGCTTCTAAAAAACCGCAAGAGCGAACCTTTTATCGTCACCGCAAAATACGATGAATCGGCGCTTTACCGTCCGATCCACCTCGCCACCCACAAAGGGCAGGAGTTCGATCTTATTTTAAGCGGGCGTCTGCGCGTTCAGCTCGGCGACCACATTTATACAATGTATCCCGGCGACAGCGTTTATTACGACAGCTCGCATCCCCACGGTATGATCGCCGAGGGCGGAGCGGACTGTACCTTCCTCGCCGTCGTTTACAAAGAGGGCGACGACGATCCCACCGGCGAACCGATCGATTACGCTTCGGCTTCGATCGTCCCCGCCGTGAGTGAAGACGCCTATGCCGGCAGAATCTACAAGCAGTTCGTAACCGAGACCGAGGATGCCGACGGCAGGCTTACCGACATAAGCTTCCACTGCCCGGAAAACTTCAACTTCGGCTATGATGTCGTCGACGCGCTCGCTGCCAAGATCCCCGATAAACGCGCGATCATGTGGGTCGGCAACGACGGGAGCGAAAAAGAGTTCACCTTTGCCGATATATCGCGTATGTCGTCAAAAGCCGCCAACTATCTTTCGATGCTCGGCGTAAGCAGGGGCGACAGGGTGATGGTGGTGCTAAAAAGGCATTGGCAGTTCTGGGTGGTGATGATCGCGCTGCACAAGATCGGCGCCGTCGCCGTCCCGGCGACCAACCAGCTCGTCGAGCACGATTTTGAATACCGCTTCAACGTCGGCGAGATCAGCGCTGTGATCTGCACCGCCGACGGGAACACCGCTTCCGAGGCGGAACGCGCCGCGGCGCGCTGCCCGACGCTTAAATTAAAAATATCGGTCAACGGCGAACGCGAAGGCTGGGAGAATTTCGACGCGAACTTTACCAGGTTCTCTTCCACCTTCAAGCGGGTAAGCACCCATAAAGACGATCCTTCGATAATGTTCTTTACGTCCGGAACGACGGGTTATCCCAAGCTCGCAATGCACAGCTTTACTTATCCGCTCGGACATATCGTCACCGCGCGTTGGTGGCATTGCGTCGATCCCGACGGTCTGCATTTTACCGTCGCCGACACCGGGTGGGGCAAGGCGCTTTGGGGCAAGCTTTACGGTCAATGGTTCTGCGAAAGCTGCGTGTTCGTTTACGATTTCGACCGCTTCGACGCCGAAAAACTGCTTCCCATGTTCGCAAAATACAACGTCACCTCGTTCTGCGCGCCGCCCACGATCTATCGCTTCCTTATCCGCCAGGATCTTTCGCGGTTCGATCTTTCATCGATCAAATACGCGACCATCGCCGGCGAAGCCCTCAATCCCGAGGTGTTCAACCGCTTCTATGAAGCCACCGGCGTAAAATTGATGGAATCGTTCGGTCAGACCGAAACGACGCTTACCGTGGGCAACCTTTTCGGGACCGAGCCGAAGCCCGGATCGATGGGCAAGCCCAGCCCGGCTTATAAAGTCGATATCGTCCGCGAGGACGGAACTCCCGCCGCCATCGGCGAAACCGGCGAGATCGTTATCCGCGCCGACGAAAACGACCGCCCGATGGGACTGTTTATCGGGTATTATAAAAACGAATCCGCCACGGCGGAGGTCCTGCACGACGGGCTTTACCACACCGGCGATACCGCCTGGCGCGACGAGGACGGATATTTCTGGTATGTCGGCAGGGTGGACGACGTGATTAAATCCAGCGGCTACCGTATAGGTCCGTTCGAGATCGAAAGCGTTATAATGGAACTTCCCTACGTGCTCGAATGCGCCATAACCGGAGTCCCCGACGAGACCCGCGGCCAGGTCGTCAAAGCCACTATTGTGCTCACCAAAGACAAGTCGCCTTCGGAAGAGCTTGTAAAAGAGATACAAAATTACGTAAAAACCCACACCGCGCCCTATAAGTATCCGCGCAGAGTCGAATTTGTCGAAAGTCTGCCAAAGACCATCTCCGGCAAGATCCGCCGCGCCGAAATAAGGAACAATAACCGTTAAACGGCAAATCTCCCCCCGGAACAACTCCCGGGGGTCTCAGCCTGAAGACAAAGTCTTCAGGCTGAGCAGAGTGCAGAGAAGCGAGATATT
>CAMZED010000002.1 GCA_947305675.1 uncultured Clostridia bacterium
ACTGTAGCGTCCCGTGCAGGCGCCTACTTCAAGGATGCATGGATTTGAAATGCCATCCAGACATTCTTATATTTATTTCATCGTGGTAAGATATTCCACCTGCCCGTGTCGGGAAAGAAGACGCCCTTCCTCGTAATAATTGTTGTAGTATTCTTCAAGATAATTCATTTTTTCCTCCGAAACTGCGGTTTGTCGCCCTAATGAAGACATTCGCGTTCACTCGCTGATGAATACGGCGGCTTTTTACCCTACGGAATTGCGTTCCGCGGGGAGAAAAGGCGGCTTTATTAATTTGTTTTCACCATTCTTTTTTTGAATTTCAAATATTTTACGAGATTTATTATTTGAACGGAGAAGTCCATGGAGATATCGGCAAGTTTGTTTTCTTTCATTCTCACGTTATCCTTTTTGTTTAATTATATCATGTTTGAATGCAAAAATCAATGATGTCGCCGCTGCAGCGGCTAATGATGTTTCTTCGCTGCGCTCAGAAATGATGCAGATCGCTGCGCGATCAATGATGAGATGTTTGCCCCAATGTCCCGCAGGACACATCATCAGCGAAGCGGCATCATGCGCGAAGCGCACATCATTTGCCCGACAGGGCAAACATCATTGAAAAAAGCACGCTTGCCGCGTGCTTTTTTCTGGAGCAAGCGACGGGAATCGCCCGACTGCGGTCGGGCGGTGGTCGGCTCTGACTGCCGGGGTCCCCGAAAATCGAAGATTTTTGGGGTATTGAAGCGCCCCGGCGCATCATTCACTACCGACCCTTCGATTCCCGATTTGCGTTATACACAAAAGGACCCTGATGGGTCCTTTTCTGGAGCAAGCGACGGGAATCGAACCCGCACGGTCAGCTTGGGAAGCTGAAGTTCTGCCACTAAACTACGCCTGCCGATATACAGATATCATTATACGCAAAAATCCCGGTTTGTCAAGAGTGTATTGCCCGGTTTTTTTGTTTATTGTTTTTGCCTCGAGATCATTTCTTTAAGCGAGTCGAGCGCGTCGCTCAGCCCGCCGACGGCGTCGATCAGCCCGCATTCGACCGCCTCTTTCCCCGAAAGCACCGTGCCGATATCCGCCGTCATATCGTCGGTCGCCGTCATAAGTTTCGTCACCGTTGCGGCGTCGGACCGTGAGTTCCTCACGATGAATTCGACTATTCTCGCCTGCATTTTCGCCAGATTTGCAAAAGTTTGCGGAACGCCGATCACCAGCCCGTTCAACCTTACGGGGTGCAAAGTCATGGTCGCGCTCGGCACGATAAACGACCTTTTTGCCGCGACGGAAAGCGGGACACCGATGGAATGCCCGCCGCCGATCACCAGCGATACCGTCGGCTTTTTCATTCCGGATATCAGCTCGGCTATCGCAAGCCCCGCCTCGATATCTCCGCCGACTGTGTTCAGCAGCAAAAGCAGACCGTCGATCTCATCGCTCTCTTCCGCCGCGACGAGTTCCGGGATGCAATGTTCGTATTTTGTCGATTTAGCGGCGGGCGAGGCGGCGAAATGCCCCTCGATCTGCCCGGCGATAAGCATCGACCTGACGGAGAATCCCCTGGTTTTCAACGTGACTCCGCCGTCGGGAGCAAAGCGGGCAAACTCTGCGCCGATTTCCGTTTGGTCGGCTGGATAACCCGCGCCGTACGGCGCTTCCGGCGCGTTTTGCACCGAAGGATCAACGTATTCACACATATTTTTTCACCTTTACCGTTTTTTATTGATTATTCCCTGATCCTGTATGATAAATACCGGGGATAAAAAGGCAAATCGATGCAAATAATAACCAAACAAAGATCATGCGGGGTAAACAAAAATGCAAAAACTGTCTGCAAAAACGCTTGAACGTTCTTTTAAGACCATAAAACGCGCCGTTTCGGGCGGAGCCGACTGCCCTGACTGGATAAAAGACAATTTCCATATAATTTCCGAAAGATACAAACAGGCGGTTTCGAACAAACAGACCTTTAAAAACCCGACGCTGGCGGCGGAAGTCGCAAAACTTGTCCCGAGCGAAAGGATGGTCGAAGACCTTGCGGCAAAACTGCCCGAAACAAATAAGGGTGAAACGCTTGCCGAACTTCGCTCCTGCGGGGATATCGCCTCGGCGGCGGCGATAATCAAGATCGCGGAGGAGATGTCTTCCGGCGGCGAAAATATTCCCGACCTTGTAAAAACGCTGATTTCGGTCGGGGACGAGGATATCACTCCGTTGGTCGAGGCGCGCTGGAGGGCGGAACCCGTGCTTCGTTCGAGCGAACCGGGCTATGATACGTTTGCAAAGCCGACCAAAGACGCCTACCGCACAAAACTTGCCGAATATGCGAAAAAACGCGGCGTTACCGAAACCGCGGCGGCTGAATCGCTTGCCGAAAAGCGCAAAAAAGAAGGCGTTCCTCCCGGAAAAACGCTTTTCGCGCTGAGAAAAACCCCGGCGGTGCTGTGGGCGGTTTTCGCTTTTTCGGTATTTTTGCCGTTGGCGTTCGCCGCGTTCTGCTTTTGCGGTGCGGCGGCTTTTTTGCTGTTTTTCCCGATCGGCGCGGCTTCGGTTTATACTGCGGATTTCATATCTTCGCTCGTGACTCCCGCCGGGGAAGAGCTTAAAACGGAACTTGATGCGGTCCCCGACAGCGCAAAAACGCTCGTCGCCGCCGCGGCGCTGCTCAACGGAAGTGATTCCGACGAAAAACTGTTTTCTTCGCTTTCGCGTTTCGCTTTTATGAACCCCGACAAAAACGTATATTTCTGTCTGCTCGCCGACCTGCCCGATTCCGCCGAGCAATACAGGGTGTCCGACGCCGCGGCATTCGAGAAAGCGCGCACCGCCATAGACGCGCTTAACGATAAATTCGACGGGCGTTTCTGCCTTTTTATGCGGGAGCGCGAATTCAACCGCAGCGAGGGCAGCTTCGGCGGACTCGAACGCAAACGCGGCGCGGTCTGCGCGCTGGTCGAGCACATAAAAACCGGAAAGTATTCCGATTGTTATTACGGCGGCGATTTTATCCGCGGCGTGAAATATATTGTAACGTTGGATTCCGACACAAATATTTCCATCGACAGCGTAAAGGATCTTATATCCGTCGCCCTGCATCCGCTTAACCGCCCGGAATACGGCGAAAACCGCGTATTAAGCGGATACGGAGTGATCCAACCGGCAATGCGTACCGAACTTAAAAGCGCCTACGCGACCGGTTTTTCGCGGCTTACCTCGGGCGACGCGGGCGCCGACAGATACGCTTCGGCGTATTTTAAGCGAAGCCAGGATCTTTTCGGCAGCGGCAGTTTTTGCGGCAAAGGTCTGATCGACGTCGAGGCTTTTTGGCGTTATGTCTGCGGCAAACTGCCCGACGGGCTCGTGCTCAGCCACGACGTCGTCGAGGGCGGAATTTTGCGTACGCTCGGAGTATCGGACATATCGTTCACCGATTCGACCCCAAAAAACACGGTTTCTTATTACCGCAGGCTTCACCGCTGGATGCGCGGCGATTTTCAAAACCTTTATTTCGTCTTTTCAAAGCGCCGCAAACTGCTCCCGGCGATAGCCAAATGGCGGATCCTGCTTTCGGTCCTCAGGCACGCGGTCCCGGTGTTCGCGGTGTTGGGAGCGATCCTGCCCGGCGACGTGCAAACCGGCGGATTCGTAAAATTCCTGCTGGCTTATTCCTATCTGTTCCTGCCCAACCTGCTTTACGTTTTGCGCTATCTGCTGCGCGGAACGCCTTTCGCGGCGTTCAGATATTTTTCAAAGACGGGATCTGTCGCGGTGCAGACCGCCACACGCACGTTTTACGGTATATCGTCTTCCTGCCGTCAGGCGTTTTTGACGGCGCACGCTTATATACTCGCCGCATACCGGATGGCGGTGCGCAAAAAAACGCTTGAATGGACCACGGCGGCTCAGACGGAACAGCTCGCCCACGGGTTGGGAAAATATGTGCTCGACGGCTTGTTTTCGTTCTTGTCGGGGCTTTTGATAATGATATTCGCGCCGATACCTTTCGCCCGGTTCGCCGGACTGCTGTTTTTCATCTATCCGCTTGCGGCGGCGGTGCTTTCCCGCCCGATCGGCGGCGGCGACGAGTTTTCTGTGCCGCTCAGCGCAAAGCAGAAAGAAATATTAAAAGCCCACGCAAAGGATATGTGGCGCTTTTATTCCGACAGCGTAACCGAATCGACTTCGTTCCTCCCGCCCGACAATATACAGCTTTCTCCGGTGGCGAACACCGCCATGCGGACGTCGCCGACAAACATCGGCTTTTATCTCGTATCCGCTATGGCGGCTTGCGATTTCGGATTCATAAGCGAAAAGGAACTCTATTCAAGACTTTCGGATACGCTTGATTCGGTCCTTGCTCTCGAAAAATACCGCGGAAATCTTTATAACTGGTACGATCTTACAAATTGCGAGGTCATCGGCGAAAGATTCGTTTCGGCGGTCGACAGCGGAAACTTTGCCGTGATGCTCTCGGCGCTCAGAAGAGGCTTGCTTTCCCGGGAGCGCGGCGAAGAACGAAGCGCGCTGATAAAAAAATGCGACTCGCTGCTTTGCGGCACAGACCTCAACGCGTTTTACGACAAAAAGCGCGATCTGTTCTTTATCGGCTGCCGCGACGGCGGCGATACCGAGGGGATCGGTCATTACGATATGCTTATGAGCGAGATGCGAATGACATCTTATTACGCCGTTTCGAAAGGAGCCGTCGGGAAAAAGCATTGGCTTCGGTTGGGGCGCACTGTCACGGCGAAAAACGGCTATATAGGAATGCTCAGCTGGTCCGGCACCGCTTTTGAATATCTTATGCCGCAGTTGTTCCTGCCGCTTTACCGGGATTCGTTTATATACGAAAGTATTGCGTTCGCGGTAAGTATGCAGAAGTCGGCGGGCAGGATCTGGGGCGTAAGCGAAAGCGCTTATTACGCTTTTAACGGCGATATGCATTACCAATACAAGGCGAACGGGATCCAGGCGCTGGCGCTTCGCCGCTGCGGACCCGACGAAAAAGTCGTTTCGCCCTATTCTTCCTATCTTGCGCTTTCGATCTGTCCTTCAGCCGCGTTGAAAAATCTGGACCGGTTCGCAAAAAAGGGGTTGTACGGTAAATACGGGATGTACGAGGCGCTCGATCTTAACTCCGGCGACGGGATGGCGGTCAAATGCTATATGGCTCACCACGTCGGTATGAGCATTATCGCCTGCCTCAACGCCTGCTTCGACGGGCTGTTTATCAAACGTTTTATGGGAGACGGGCGGACCGACGCGGCTTATGAACTGCTTACCGAATCGGTGCCTCAGGCGCCGGGCGTTTTCAAAGGAGTCGGCGGCGTCTGCTCGCGACGGGGCGAAAAGCGCCCCGCGATACCCGGAGTGCGCGCCGGCGAACCGAACGAGCTTTCGCCATCGGTCGCCGTGCTTTCAAAGGGCGATCTCACCGCGGTCATAAGCGATATCGGGCATATCGGACTTTACCGCGGAGAAAAACTGATTTCTCACACCGAGTTTTTCCGCCAAAGCCCGCGCTTTACGCCTAAGGTGATGTTTTTAAGGGGCGGGAAGGTTTTCGACTGCACGAAAATATCCGGTGCGGACATGCTTCGGTTCGGGTTCGAGCGGGGAAAAGACCACGTCTGTCACATCGCCTCGGGCGAGGGGTTTTCGGGCAGGGTGAAGTATTCTTTGTCGAAAAGCGGCGATTGCTTCGTTATCGAGACCCGCGCCGAATCGATAAAAAAATACGACGTTATGCTGGCGTTCGAGCCGGTGATGGAAACCCGGCGCGATTACCTTTCGCACCTCTCTTTCAAAAGGCTTTTTGTCGAAAGTTCGTTCGACGCTTCAGCCAACGTGCTTTATTTCCACCGCCGCAGCGGCGGCGACGGAAAGCATATTTTCACCGTGGCGGTCGCCCCGCGTGATAAAAACGCAAAAATAAAGTTTGCTTCCGACCGCAGTCCTTTTTACGCTTCATCCGACGGCGGAACGGAGACTTTTGCCTCGCTCGGGCTTATGAACGTCGCCGCTTCGGCTTGCGTTTCGCCTTACTGCACAATGAAAATATGCTCCTGCGACGGAGGCCACGCCGCTTTCCTTATCGCCTGCGGAGAGACGAAAGAGGAATGCCGCCGAAGCATCCGCGCGGCAAGGTGCGATCTGCGCGGCGCGGGATCGCTTGCCGACCGTACCGCCGAATCGCTCGCCGCGGCGATACTTTACGGCGGAAGCATAAGACCCGGCGACGGATCCGGCGCTTTCGGAATAAACGATATCTGGTCGCTCGGCATCTCCGGTGATCTGCCGCTGATCACCGTTCAGGCGAAACGCCCCGAGTTCGAGAGGGCGCTGGCGGTTGTGCGCTCGTTTATTTCGCTTGCGCGTTCCGGCGTAAGATGCGATCTTGTGTTTGTCGCCGATGACGGCGAACTTTACGGGCGTCCGGCGGAAAGATCCCTGCGCGAAGCCGTTGCGCGCGGAGGCGGAAACGGGTATCTCGGGTACCGTGGGGGAATATTCATAGTGCGCTCCGGGGATCTCGGTGAAAAGAAAATTGCGGGACTGAAAGCGGTTTCGAATGCGGTGTACGATCTCGATTCCGCCGCTTCGTTTCCTAAACCGGTTTTACCTTCGCCCGAACCGGTAATATCTTCGCCGCCGGAAAACCGGTTTTTCCGCGTGCCGGATGGCGCGATCGAAGCGGGAAACGGATATTTTCTTAACGGGACTTATACCGTGGACAAGACCAAACCGCTTAAAAATCCCTATACTTTTGTGCTTACCGGAAGAAGGTTTTCCTCGGTGCTCACGCAAAGCTCGCTCGGAGTGACGTTTTACGCCAACGCTCACGAGTGCCGGATAGGATCGTTTTTCGGAGACTCTTCGACAAATGATATCGGCGAACGGCTTATTATCCATTCCGGCGGCAAAAGGTACGATGCCTGTGCCTGCGCTTACGAGGTGACTTTCGGCAACGGCAGGGCGGTGTATAAAGGGATCGCGGGAGGCGTCGAATACTCCGTCACCGCGGCGGTTTGTGAAAAATATCCGCTTAAACTTATAAAACTCGAAAGTTCCGGGGCGGTCAAAGCCGAACTTGAGCTTATCCCTTCGATGGGCTCTTCGGTCGCGCCGCAGGACGGGATCGAATCGTCGGCGCGCAGCTGTATGGGGAACGCCTGCGTTTTCGTCCGTTCTCCGCTCAGCTCCTCGTTTCCCGACGGGCGCGGGTTTATCGGCGTATGTTCCGGCGTTTCGGATTCCGCCGCCTGCCGCGTTTCCGCCGAGGGCACCGACCTTAAATTTTTCATCGGCGCGTGTTCGACTCTTGCCGGAGCCTACGCCGTCGCTTCAAAACCCGGAGAAGCATTTTTCGATTCGCAGTTGGAGAAAGCTTCGCGGTTCGCCGCTTCGCTGACGCCGGATATAAAAATATCCACCGGAGATCCGCTGCGCGATGAATTCATAAACGTATTCGTGCCTTATCAAGTCGCGGCGTGCCGATTCTTTGCGCGGGGATCGTTTTATCAAAGCGGCGGGGCTTACGGCTTTCGCGATCAGCTTCAGGACGGATTATCGCTGGTCTATACTCTGCCGGGTTCGGTACGCGACCATATAATCCGCTGCTGCGCACATCAGTATGAATCCGGCGACGTGATGCATTGGTGGCATCCTAAATGCGCCGGATCGCCCGAACGCGGCGTAAAGACGCGCTGCTCCGACGACCTTCTGTGGCTTCCTTACGCCGCCGCCGATTACGTTGCACGCACCGGTGACGTCGGCTTGCTCGGGGAAGAGATTCATTACCTCTGCTCGCCTCCGCTGGGCGAAAAAGAAAGCGAACGTTACGAGACCGCCGTTATCTCACCCGAAAAAGAAAGCGTTTATCTTCACTGCGTAAGGGCGTTCAGGCGCGCCGCGTCAAAAGGCGCGCACGGGTTGGTGCTTATGGGTTCCTGCGATTGGAACGACGCTTTCTCGCTCGTCGGCGAAAAGGGGCGGGGCGAAAGCGTGTTTTCAACGTTACTGTATATCGTCGCCGCCGAAAAGTTCATTCCCCTTGCCGAAAGGCTTTCCGACAGAGCGACAGCCGATTACCTCGCCGCGCGGATAAAAGGTTACCGCGACGCGATCGAAAAACACGCTTTTTCGGGTGACCGGTTCGTCCGCGCATTCTTGGATGACGGGACCGTTCTGGGTGCGGCAGGGTGCGGCGAATGCGAGATCGATATTATTTCGCAAGCCTGGGCTGAGTTCGCCGGTGCCGGAAAAGGACGCGTCGAAAAAGGGCTTTCCGCCGCGTATGAAAGGCTTTACGACGCCAAAAACGGGTTGTTCAAACTGTTTGATCCGCCTTTCGCCCGGGGGAACGCGCGTGTGGGCTACGTGCGCGGATACGCCGCCGGCCTGCGTGAGAACGGCGGACAGTATTCCCACGGGACGCTTTGGGGCGCTTTGGCAATGCTCAAAGCCGGAATGACTCAACGTGCGCTTGAACTTTTTGCCTGCGTCGAGCCGTTCGCACGTATAAAAGGCATTGAGGATTACGGTCTGGAGCCCTATGCCGTCGCAGCAGATATCTACGGCGGACAACGCGCCGGGCGCGGCGGCTGGAACTGGTACACCGGCGCCGCCGCCTGGTATTATAAGGTCGCGCTGGAGGGATTTATGGGGATCGAGCTTACCGAGGGCGGAAAAAAGATAAGTGTAAAAGCAAAAACCGCCTATTCCGCAAGCATCGGCGTTCCGGGCGGACGGCTTACGGTCATTTCCGCTTTCGGGAACGGACCGGCGCGGCTCGACGGGGCGGAAGTGGAATTCCCGCTTGCGGTCTCCGAAGGAGAACACCTGCTTGAAGTCCCGGTTGAACCTTAAAAAACGCCGCGCCGGTTTCGGCGCGGTATTTTGTTATTTACGTCGTTATAAAGTGTTGATTTTTCGGCGGAAACGTGTTATAATCATAAAAGAAACAGTTAAGGAGCGATAATAATGGTTTCAGACGTAATTCACGTTGCGAGCGACGGCACCGGTATGGAAGAAGCGCTTGCGATCGCCGACAAGGTCGCCGCTTATCAGTCGCTGGACAAAAAAAGCGCCGTTCACTTAAGGCTTTTCGCCGAGGAGATGATGGGCATGATGAAAGCCCTCACCGGCGAACGCGAAGCCGATTTCCGCATAGAGGTAAAAGACGGCGTCGATTCGCTGCACCTGACGGCTGAAACAATGATGAACGCCGAAATGCGCGCAAAACTCATCTCCGCCTCCACCGCGGGCGAAAACGCCGCCGCTAAAGGGTTTGCCGGCAAACTGAAAGATATTTTCCAGCGCGCGTTCGAACCCCAGTTTTACGGCGGCGAGGATCTTGTCGGGACCGGGTTCGCCGGCACTTCCGCCGAGATAAGCGGGGTCTCGCTTTCGACGGCGGGTATGTGGTCGCTCAACCGGTATAAAAACTCCGCCGCTTCGGAACGCCCCGACAAAGATTGGGACGAACTTGAACGTTCGGTGGTGGCGGAACTTGCCGACGAAGTGGAAGTCGGCATCTCCGGCAACACGGTCGAACTTGTAGTTTACAAAAAATTTTGAAAGGACCGACATAAAATGACTTTACAAAAAATCGCCAACGGATCCCAGCTCACAGTCGAGATCGAGGGCAGGCTCGACACCTCCACCGCGCCCGAATTCGAATCGTTCATAAACGACAATATCGCCGGAGTCGCAGAACTTATAATCGATATGAAGAATCTCGACTACATATCGTCGGCGGGTCTGCGCGTTCTTCTTTCCGCGCAGAAAAAGATGAACGCAGTCGGCAAAATGATCGTCAAAAACGCCAACGAGACCGTAAAAGAAATATTCGAGGTCACCGGTTTCTCCGATATCCTCACCATTGAGTAAGATCGCCCTGATCCGAAACAAAAACACGCCGGAGGAATGAACGTCTCATTCCTCCGGCGGTTTTTTCAGCATAGGGTGAGCGCCGCTCACCCTACGTTTGTTTTTAAATATTCGGTCGCCCGGTAAAGCATCACAGCGCAATCGCGCCGTGTAAGCGGTTTTGCCGGATCGTCGGCGGGGTCGATTATACCCTCGCGGCGCAGCGCCGAAAGCACCGGGGTTATCTCGTCGGATCCGTCGGCGTTGGCTGTTTTGTATGCCGGGATCGAAAGCGCCGCCGCCGTCATGGCGGCCGCCTCGCCCATCAATATGGCGGATCTCGGGCGGAACGCTCCGCTGTCGAGCTTTATAAGCCCTTTGTCCGCCGCCGCGGCGATAAAACCTTTAAGCCCCGACGAAAGTCCCGCGTCGTCGGTCGCGACGGTGTCTGCCACCGCCCGGACGCTGTCGGCAAGTCCGGCCGCACACATAAGCATTACCAGAAAATCCACTCTGTCGACTTCGGTTTCCGGCTCGAAAACATATTCCCCCGCGGCGTAACGGTAAGTCATAACGTCGGCGGCGCACATCTGCTGCGCCGCAAGATGGGCGCTGTCGTCAAGCATATCCGAAAACTTTATCCCCGAAGGATTTTCAGCGACGGTGATCGAACAGGCGACCTCGCCGGATTCGGCGCCGAAACGGTCGGAAACGGTATAAACAAGTTTATCCTTTCCGGTGAATCCCTCGTTCGGGGAATAGAACAGCTTGCCGTCGGACGTGATCTCGACCGACCCGTTTCGCGGATAGGAAACGACGTTCACGGCAACTTCGTCGCCGTCGGGATCGTAGTATTCCAGTTTGCCCTCACAGGCGATCCCTTCCACGGTAAATACTTCCGAGTCGCCGCCTACCGGCGCAAGGTTATCCGAATCGCGCAGGGTTATCACACAGCGGACGGCTGTTTTCCAGTTCGCGGCGTCGCTGCTGAATCCGAACCCCGCGGACTCCGTTTCGGCGTTCGGCACGAACCTCAGGTAATTCAGCTGTTCCGCCGGAACGGTCTGGCCTTTAATTATTCCCGCGCCGCGGAACATAAGCACTCCGTCGGCGGGATCGGGCAATTCAGTCACGGTGATATAAGTTATCGGGCTGCCCAGTGCCGATTCGAAATCCCCGCGGGTGAACGCCGCGCTTTCGTTTTTACGGGCGTATTTTTCAAGCGCAGTGCCGTTTTTTATTATCCCGAACGCCTTCGGAAGCCGTTCGTCCGCCTCCCGGCTGCCGCCGCAGGCAAACAGCGAAAGCGCCAGCGCAAAACAGATCATAAGGGCGATCAATCTTTTCATTATCGCATTATCTCCTCTTTTTTCGGTATGTTAAATTAATATACGCTGTTTCCGGCGTATATTCCCAAAAGGAGCAAAAAAGCAAATAACGCCCTTGCGGGCGCACGAAAAAGCCGGCTGACATATAACGTAAGCCGGCTCTTTCTCATATTTAATTTATCGGCGCGGCGCGTTCGCAGCCGGACCAAGGCTTTATCCGACGGTCACGGTCACCTCGGTGACGGCGCCGGAAGTATGTCCGAGATCGATGCAGATTGCAAAACTGTCCTTGCCGGTGAACCCCTGCAGAGGATAATAGGCAAAACTGCCGTCGTGGTTGACTCTTACCGAGCCGTAGCGCGGAGAAACCGCGACTGTAAGCGAATCACCGTATTCGGAGAATTCTCCGAGTTCGATCTTTCCGCTTACGGCTTTGCCCGCCTTGCCCGAAAGTTCGATCTTGCTTCCTGAAGGCAAACTTACCTCTCCGACTTCGGCGACCTCGAATTTCTCGTTGGCGAAGAGATAAAGATCGTCGTAGATTTTGCGGACGGACGATTCTTTGGAATAGCAGGCGGTGTAAAACGCGCCGGGAACCCCGTCCTGATAATAGATCTTAACGGCGTTCATATATCCAGTCTGCGCGCCGGCGACCATATATTCGTGGAATCTGGCGGCGTTGTTTTTGTTTGTCGGGTCGGAGATCTCCATCTCGACGCACATCCCGAGCAAACGGGTGATCTCGGCGTTGGTATAAAGGATCTCGGAGCTGAGATTCGACCTGAACATATAGTTCGGCTGCATGCAGGCGAGATCGAATCCGAGCGCCTTCCAATCGGCGTAACCCGAAGCCGACTGATAGGGGATCCAGAACAGTTTGTATCCGAGCTTGTGGGCGTATTCCGAAGCGTATTTTATAAGCTGAGTCTCGTGCGGGTCGCTGTAGTTTATCGATTCTTCAAACCAATAATAGCCTTTGAAATCAAGGTTTTTGTAATTTCCTGCTTTGAATCTCGCAAGAGTTTCGTCCATTATCCATTTAATGGCTTTTTTGCGGTCTTCGATCTTCGAAAAATCCTCGTCCGTGCCGTCGCCGTCGATATCTCCGAACTTGTTCGGGCGGTCGTCGACGGTCGGGAAGGTGTAAAGCACGGGAGTATAAACTTTTACTTTATAGTCTTCGCGGCGGAGTTGCGTTTTTACGTTCTGAACGCATTCTTCCAGCGCGTTCATATTGCGGCCTTCAAAGAATATGTCGTCGAGATAGAACCTCCATCCCGCCGCGGTCTTTCCGTTGGCGCTGTAATTGAAACTTGTGTACGGCAGATAAAGGAACGCGTCGAAGAACGTGTCGGTGATCTTGCCGGACGCGTCAAGATAAGCCGTGTAGGGCAGATATTCCTCCGGCATGATCAACCCGTTTTCGCTGTGGTTGTCGCCGTTCGGTATGCAGTTATAAGAAAGCAGCATATTGTGAACTCCGTCGAAATCCGCGGGCGTTATATAACTGCCGTTAAGGCTTGCTTTATCGTCGGGCGAATCGGGAACGATATCTTTCGCGCCGGAAACGTTCTTCTTGCCGAAAATCTCTATCTCGTCGACGTAGGCGTGCACGTCGACGATGAACGAAAGTTTTGCATAGCGCGCTTTTGTGCTCTGTTTAAAAGTTTCGGAAACGCGCGTGATCTCGCTTGCGGCGGTGGAACCGTTGACCGATTCGGCGCTGTAAAGCGTTTGCCATTCCCTGCCGTCGAGCGATACCGCAAGCCTTATATAGCGCGGATACCTTACACCGGGCTGAGTATCTTTGAGGAAGCCGGCGGAAAAACCGCTTACCGCCGAAATCGCACCGAGATCGACGACTATTTCGCGGCTGTCCCCGCGGGTGAAATGCATCCAGCTGCCGTCGCTTATGGCGGCGAGGCTCGCTTTGCGGCTGTCGGTGAGCAGCGCTGTGTTTTTGGTATTGAACCAGTCGGTGGCGATATCCTCGGTGAGCGACGACCCGGCGAACACGAGCGCACGTCTGCCGGCGGCGAGGTTTATGGTTTTGTCGTAATCGGGAACCGATTTATCCCAGTTCTTTTCCTCTTCGATCAACGGAACTTCGCTTGCTCCGTAATAGTCGGCGGATTTTATCACACCGGTCTTTTCGTCGGAGTCTTTATATTTTTCGTCGTAGGCGTAAGCGCTTATCTCGCCGACAAACAGCCATACCGAAGATCCGCCCGAAATACTCACGCGGATATACCTTGCGCTTATCGAGTTCTGAAGGTTCACCGGAAAATCGTAAGCCTCGTTCGTCTGCATATCCGAAGGGGGATAAGCCGTGCCCACGCAGACGTATTCTTTATCTTCCCCGGCGACGTAATAAGTCACTTTCGAGCTGACGCCTATTCCGTAAGAAACGTGGTTGAGCACGTCGGTGCGGAAATCGAGTATCCCGCCGACCGTTTTGCCGAGATCGAAATCGATCGTGATCCCGTCCGCCGCGGGCTTGTAATAACCGACCCAGGTGCTTTTATCAAAAGCGACGGGCGATTCGCCGTCGGTAAGCAATCTGCCGCGGTCGGGATATTCCTCGCTGGCGAACGCCGAGCTTTCGTAATAACTCTTATAAAGGACATTGTCTTTCCCCATATTCCGGTCGCTTCCGCCGGTAAGCAAAGCGTCGATCTTCGCGACTTGTTCGGCGGCAAGCGCGGCTTTCGGGTCGGATTCGGGTTCCGACTGCGCCGCGGCGCCGCTTTCGGTCTCGGAAGCGCCTTCGCTTACGTCCGCGCCGGAAGTGCCCGCGTAGGAAGAGTTATTGCACGCCGCGGCAAAAAGCATCGCCGCGACAATTATAAGGCATATCAATCTTTTCATAATCCTTGTCTCCTCAGGGTCAAATTATGGGCTGCCGTTAAGCAGCCCATAAATTTTTGCAAAACTTTACGCTGTTATTATTCGCCGTAGATCTCTACTTCGTTCAGGAAGCCCCAGGTACCGGCAACATAGCAGGTAACGCGGACGTAACGCGCGTCGACGCTGTCGAACGATTTTTCGACCCAGGCGCAGGCGCTCTGAACGTCTTCGGGGATATTTGCTTTGGGGATCTCCGCCACGGCGGTGTAGTTTTCGCCGTCGGTGGAAACCGCGACTGTGCCGCCGGTCATAAGCGGAACGCCCCAGTCGGTGCGTTTGCCGACGTGGATCTTAACGGTATTGACGCTGCGGGTCTCGCCGAGGTCGAACACAAGCACACCTACTCCTTCGGGAGCGTTGGTGTTGCTGTTGAACCCGAACCAATGACCGACCCCGTCCTCGTCGTCCTGGTTTACGACCTCAACGTCGTAAACTTTGCCATCGGTGAGGTTGGCGTCGTAATGTTCGTTATAAGTGCCGCCGCGGCGGGTAAGTCCGTCTCCGGAAGCGATAACGTAGGATTTGCCGAGCGCAAGGTTGGAACCGCTTGCAACGGGTTCGCTCTTGGATTCTTCGGGTTCTTCGCTCGATTCGTCGACGGGTTCTTCGCTCGATTCGTCGACGGGTTCTTCGCTTGATTCGTCGACGGGTTCGGCAACCGATTCCTCGGGAGTGGATTCGGCGGGAGTGGATTCGGCGGGGGTGGATTCAGCGGGGGTGGATTCGGCGGGAGTGCTGTTGTTGCACGCCGCGAGAGCAAGGCTCATAACAAATACGAGTGCGAGGATGACTGCGATCTTTTTCATAACAAATACCTTTCTGCAAAGCGGTTATCAGCCGGCGATAACGGCAAGTTCGTCGATAAAGTTGTGGACTGCCGTTACGGTGAAGCTGAACTGAACGTAGCGCGCGTTCGTGCTGTCAAAGCCGAAATCGACCCAATATGCGTCCGCGCCTTCTTCGAAAGAAGTCTGCGAAGCGACGGTTTTAAAGGTCTTGCCGTCGGAAGAAACGGCGATCGCGATCTCGGAGGGGGCGCCGATGCCGGCTTCACCGGGGTTGATCATATGCACTCTTGCGCAGTTGACGGCGGTATCTTTGCCGAGGTCGACAACAATGCCGCAAACTCCGCCGGGAGCGTTGCCCGCGTCGGGATTGGGCGAAACCGAGAACCATACGTCTTCGGCATAGCTTATTTCGGGGCTGGTGACGCCGTCGGTAAGGTTGGCGTTATAGTGGCAGGGATATTCGGACTGTTCTTTGGTAAGTATAAGCCCTTTTCCGGAACCTGTAACGGTGTAGGATTTGCCCAAAGCGACGTTTTCATCGCCTACGACGACCGGCTCTTCGCTCGATTCTTCGGGTTCTTCGCTCGATTCTTCCGGTTCTTCGCTCGATTCGTCAACGGGTTCTTCGCTTGATTCGTCAACGGGTTCAGCAACCGATTCCTCGGGAGTCGATTCCTCGGGAGTCGATTCGGCGGGGGTGGATTCAGCGGGGGTGGATTCGGCGGGAGTGCTGTTGTTGCACGCCGCGAGAGCAAGGCTCATAACGAATACGAGCGCAAGGATGACTGCGATCTTTTTCATTGATGATCTCTCCTTAAAAAGATAATATCGGATTAGATTTACGGCAATTATACATTAATTTTCATTCCGTGTCAAGCGGTTTTGCAAAATGAACATATCGTATTATTTTTCGCGCATCAGTTTTGTGAGTTCTTCCATAAAAGCACCGATATCGCGGAACTGGCGGTAGACCGAGGCAAAGCGGACGTAAGCGACTTCGTCAAGGTCTTTCAGTTTGTCCATCACCATCTCGCCGATGCGGGTTGAAGGCACCTCGTTCTGGAGCGAATTCTGCAAAGTCGATTCGATCTCGTCGACAACGGCATTCATCTGCGAAAGCGTGACCTGGCGTTTGTCGCAGGCGCGGATTATACTGTTGAGTATCTTATTGCGGTCGAACGTCTCGCGCGAGGAATCTTTTTTTATAACGATCAGCGGCAGGGTCTCGATGTTTTCATAGGTCGTGAAACGTTTGCCGCATTCAAGACATTCACGGCGGCGCCTGATCGATTGCCCGTCCGCCGACGGACGCGAATCGATAACTATGCTTTTAAGATGACCGCAGGAAGGGCATTTCATTGTTTTTAACTCCTGTCTTTTGTCTTTGGTTTTATATCACTTATACTTATTTCGATCGCCATTTTACCACATTGCGTCGGGATTGTAAAGTGTTTTGAAAAAATATGTTTATTGACAACCCGCCGGCGTTGTGGTATCATCTTCTAAAATAAAATGCCGGGAACGGAGGAATTTGAATGGCAACACCCCACAACAGCGCAAACGTCGGCGATATCGCCGAAACGGTGGTAATGTGCGGCGACCCGCTCAGGGTAAAATACATCGCCGAAAATTATCTTGAAAAAGCCGAAATGTTCAACGAGGTCCGCGGAATGTACGGTTTCACCGGATATTACAAAGGCAAACGCTTATCGGTCATGGGGCACGGAATGGGCATGCCTTCCATCGGCATCTACGCCCATGAGCTTTATAATTTTTTCGGAGTGAAGTCGATCATCCGCGCCGGAAGCGCCGGCGGCCTTTGCGACGATGTAAAACTGCGTGATATAGTCATTGCGCAGGGCACCTGCACCGACAGCAACTTCGCCTGGCAATACGGGATCACCGGTTCCTTTGCGCCCATTGCCGATTTCGGCTTGCTGCGCGCGGCTGTCGAAAACGCCGAAAAGCTCGGGCTTTGCGTAAAAGTCGGCAACCTTTATTCCACCGACGTGTTCTATTCCCCCAAAAACGCCAACGATTCCATGCGCGATATGGGCGTGCTCGCCGTCGAGATGGAAGCCGCCGCGCTTTATATGATCGCCGCCAAAGCCCACGCAAAAGCGCTTTGTGTCTGCACGGTGAGCGACCATTTGTACAGCCCCGAAAAGCTCACCGTCGAGGAACGTCAGACCGGGTTCGACAATATGATCAGGCTTTGCCTGGAAACCGCGGCGGGCTGCTGAATATCAGCGGCGGGTATATTCGAACCGCGGCTTATCCTTCCGGTTTCCGAGCGCATATTCGATCACTTCGGATATGCGCTTTTCATTTTCGTCGGTAAACAAAAGCGTAACAAGCCCCACCCCCGAAGCCTTCAGCGCCGGCTTTCTGTCGAGCCGGAACGCCGGGAGCGAGTTATAAACGGTGTTTGTATGCGATTCGCCGCTTATCACCGGGAACTTCGCCCCCGCGCGGTCGGTAAGTACCGCGTTGCAGCGGTCGGCGCGGGCGCACCCGGCGATGTTGGCGATTATGCAGGTGCGGGTGTACATGAGCGGAGTCCTGCCGTAACAAATGTATTCCAGCGCGCGGCGGCTGCCTTTCGGGAATCCGCCGTCGGTCTCCGGCGATATCATTATCGATGAGAGGGGATAGTTTTCGTAGAATTCAATCGATCTGCGGTTCGTAACATTAAGCGTATAGTCGCCGTGCAGGAAGAAGCCTTTTAAGGCAAGCCGGAACTGCCAGACCGAATTCACCGTGAGGTGCTTTATCCCCGCGCCGAGCAGCGCGTCAAGCCTTTTTTCAACGCCCGGCATTTCGGCGCAAAATACACTTCGCGGCAATATCGCCGATAATTTATCGCGGTAGGGCGCAAGCCTTTTGTCGAGCGCGTCACGCAGCGGCACGTCGATCCGCGCGGCGGACGGCGCGTATTTTTTCAGCAGCTCTTCCGAGGGCAGTCCCCCCTCGAAGCGCAATACCGTTCCGCGCTGTTCTTTCGGGCTGATAAGCTCCGATCCGTTTTGCTCCGGCGGAACAAAAGGCGGGACGGCCGGTGCTTCGACCTTTGCGCGCGGCGGATAGGGCGGTTCCTGCGCGCGCCTTACCGCGCGGCTTTTTTCTTTGTCGGCGTCCGACCGCGAGCCGAACATCGATCTTGTTATCCTGCCGGTAAAATATCCGTCGGTGAATCCCCCGCGGGAGAACACGGCGGACAGATATTCGATCTCCCGCCCGTCGGCGTTGCGGTTCTCGTCGATAAGGCGGCGGTAGACCGAAGTCACCGCGTAGACGTAATCGGGACTTTTCATCCTGCCCTCGATCTTTAATGAAGTCACGCCGCTGTCGGCGATCTCTTTTATATGCCCCGCCAGGCAAAGGTCTTTAAGCGAAAGCGGATATTCGCTTTTCCCCTTGTAGGGCAGTCGGCAGGGCTGGGCGCATTCGCCGCGGTTGCCGCTTCTTCCGCCGATCACCGAGCTCATAAGGCATCCGCCGCTTTCGCAGACGCACAGCGCCCCGTGCGCAAATATCTCGGTTTCCAGCCCGACAGAGGCGCATTTTTTTATGTCGTCAAAACAAAGCTCGCGCGCGAGCACCGCGCGTGTAAACCCAAGCTGTTTTACAAATTCCACGTCGCCGGGGGAGTGAAGCCGCATCTGGGTGCTGGCATGCAGCGCGATCCCGGGGAATTCCCGCCGCACCGAGGCGATCAGCCCGGCGTCCTGAACGATAAGCGCGTCCGGTTTCACCTTTTCGGCAAGGAACCCGACGTATTCGAGCGCTTCGTTCATCTCGCGATCGAAAAGAAGGGTGTTCAGAGCGACGTGCAGCCTTGCGCCGCGGGCGCGGCAAAGCGCGCTTGCCTCGGCAAGCGACTCTTTTGTGAAATTCGCGGCGTTCATCCTTGCGTTGAATACCGGACCGCCGACATATATCTCGTCGGCTCCCGCGTCGAGAGCCGCCTTCAGAGCCGCGGGCGAACCCGCCGGCGCAAGCAAATAAAGCATAATAACTTACCCTTCGAACATTTCGGCAAGCCTTCTTGCCGCGGCGGCGAGCTTCTTCACGCCGCCCTTTACGTCGTCGGAAGAATATTTTCCGATATATCCGGCGGCTTCCAGCGTGAAATATCCGTTGTAGCCGATATCTTTAAGCGCTTTTACGATCGGCTCGAAATCTATGTCCATCGAAAAAGGTATCTGATGGTTGTCGTGAGTGCGGTCGTTGTCGTGGATATGCAGTGCCTGAAGGCGTTCGTTCCCCAGCGCGTAGATCATATCGACGGCGCTCACCCCGAAATAATGCATCATCTCGGCGTGACCGAGGTCGAGGCAGGCGACAAGATCGGGGCTTCCGACGGCTTCGAGGTTATCGATAAAACTCTGCGGCGAACAGCATGCCGCCACCGCGGCGTGCCCCGCGGCGTTATCCCAGTTATACATATTCTCGGCGGCGATCTTCACCCCGAGCTTTTTCGCCGCGGGAAGGAACTCGGCGTAATATTCGGCATTTTGCGCGGGGGTAAAGTTGTTCACCGGGTGAACGACGCAGATCTTCCCGCCCGCTGCCGCGGTGCATTCAAGCGCGCGCACCGTTTTCGCCCTCACCTCGGGCACGTGGACGGGATAGGGCGAATGGGACTGGTTGCAGACTATTCCGTTTTCGCGCCCGATCTCGCCGAGCTTATAGGCGTATTCAAGATAGGCGTCGCCGTTCAGGGGGTGATCGCTCGGGATGACCGTACCTTTGCTCCAGTCATAGCAAGCCATGACGTGCATCGAAAAATCCCAGGCGTCGAACCCGGCGTCGGCGACCATTCTCACGGCGTCCTCGTGCCCGACGTAACGTGCTATCGAGTTTATTTCAGTGGATATTTTCATAATTACCGTCCGTTTTCAAAAGAATATTTAGCCCGTATTCCAATGACGACAAGCCGAAAAGAGTCGGAATAGCGCCGTTTGAGCGGGTTCGTATAGTTCTCGTTACCCTAAAGCATTGTAATACATTATTTGCGTTTCGTCAAGAAAAAACGGCTTTAAGGGATATAATTTGCTATTGAAAAGGAATTTAAAATGTGGTAATATATTGTGAATAATGTTGTCCGGAGGATAAAGCAATGATACAAAATCCCACTTTCATAGAAAACGAGGGCGGCCAGCGCAACGGTTACGATCTTTTCAGCCGTCTGTTAAAAGACAGGATAATTCTGCTGTTCAACGAAATAAACGACGATCTCGCCTGCAGTATTGTCGGGCAGCTTCTTTTCCTCGAAGCACAGGATCCGGATAAGGATATCACGGTATATATCAACTCGCCCGGCGGGAGCGTTTCGGCGGGATTTGCCATATATGATACGATAAAGACGCTTAAATGCGACGTTTCCACCGTTTGCGTCGGGAGCGCCTGCAGTATGGGCGCTTTCCTGCTCGCCGCCGGGACAAAAGGCAAGCGTTTCGCCCTGCCCAACAGCGAGGTGATGCTTCACCAGGTGATCGGTACGGTCGGCGGTCAGGCGTCCGACGTTATAATCGCCGCCGATTTCGCCAACCGCACAAAAGAGCGCATCAACCGCATCCTTTCGGAAAACATCGGCAGACCGGTCGAAGAGATCCGCCGCGATACCGAACGCGATAACTGGATGTACGCCGAGGACGCCCTGGCTTACGGCGTGGTCGACGGCATAATTAAGTGATCCCATGTTCGGTCTGACCGCGATAAAAGTCCTGGCGATGATCGCCTACGGCGCGCCGGGATTCATTTTGGTCAAAGTGAAGGCGCTGGGCGAAAAGCACATCAGTGCCTTTGCGGTTTTTCTGCTTTACGTCTGCCAGCCCGCGCTTTCGGTCTATGCGCTCGATTCGGTCGACTGCACTCCCGAAATACTCAAAAACATGGCGGTGTTTTTTGCGGTGACGCTTGTCGCCCAGATAGCAATAATCGCCGTTTATTCGCTTGTGTTCCGCAAAAAACTCGCCGACGCGGCTCACCGCATATGCGCCGTGGCGGGCGCCTGCGGCAACGTGGGATTTTTGGGGATCCCGCTGCTCGAACAGCTTTTGCCGGACCATCCCGAAGCGCTCGCCTATTCCGCGACTTTTTCGGTATCGATGAACGTTATCGCCTGGACTCTCGGGCTTGCGCTCATCACCGGCGATAAAAAGTTCATCGGCTTGAAGAACCTGCTGCTCAACCCCGCGACGCTGGCCTTTATCGTTTCGTTTCCGCTGTTTGTCGCCGGGGTGAAGATCCCGTCCGCCGTCGGCAGATATATCGAAACTCTGGGCAGAATGTCCACCCCGGTATGTATGACCGTTTTGGGGATGCGGCTGGCGCTGAGAAAATTTCGCTCTGTTTTTTCCGACGGGCGCGTATATCTTGCGGCGATTTCAAAGCTTTTGGTATTTCCGGCGCTCGCCGCGCTGCTGTTTTTGCCGATCCCCGTCGATCAGTCGGTAAAATCCGCCGCTTTCATACTTTGCTCCTGCCCCGCGGCGGCAATGATACAAAGCCTTGCCGAAACGCACGGGGGCGATTCCGGGACCGCGGCGGACGTTGTCCTTTCGACCAGCCTGATCTGCGTTTTGAGCATACCCGCCGTCTGGACCGTGTATAACGCGATATTCGGCTGAATAAATATTTGTTGTAAGATGATCATTCAGAGGTGATTTCCATGAAGAAAAAAATCGGAGTTATTTTCGGCGGACAGTCGTCGGAATACAAAATAAGCTGTATCTCCGCGGCGAACGTCTGCGAAAATACCGATAAAGAAAAGTTCGAAGTCGTCAAAATAGGCATCACCCCGGACGGGAGATGGTGGCTTTATTCAGGCGGGACCGACGCGATGCGGCTCGACACCTGGGCGGACGACTTTTCGCTCCTCCGTCCGGCGGTAATATCTCCCTGCAAAGCGCACCGCGGGCTGGTTTTGTTCGACGGCGTAAGCGGCAGTTTCGAAATTTTGAGGCTCGACGCGGTGTTCCCGGTGCTTCACGGCAAGAACGGCGAGGACGGCACCATGCAGGGCCTGCTTTCGCTTGCCGGGATCCCGTTCGTCGGCTGCGGAACCTGCGCTTCGGCGATCGCCATGGACAAAGCGTTCACCAAGACGGTCGTGATGCAAAGCGGAGTTCCCGTGGTGCCTTTTATAAGCGCCGTCAAAGGCGAATCCGCCGGATCGATCGCCGACCGTGCGGAAAAGGAATATACATATCCGATGTTCGTAAAACCGGCCAACGCCGGCAGTTCGGTCGGAATAACCAAGGCGCGCGGCAGGGAAGAGCTTATCGCCGGAATAAAGACGGCTTTCGATAACGATTATAAACTTCTTGTAGAGCCCGCTGTTTCCGGCAGGGAGATCGAAGTGGCCGTCATCGGCAACGGCGAACCCTTTGCCTCGGTCTGCGGCGAGATCGTACCCAACAGCGATTTTTACGATTACGAGACGAAATATATCGACGACCGCGCCGAATGCCTTGCTCCGGCGCCGATAAAGCCGCAGGTCTCCGACGCGATCAGGGAATCCGCCAAAAAGGTATATATCGCGCTCGGCTGCGCCGGACTTTCGAGGGTCGATTTCTTCCTTCTCCCCGACGGCAGCCATATGCTCAACGAAATAAACACCATTCCCGGGTTCACCCCCATAAGTATGTATCCCAGGCTTATGGGCTGCAGCGGGATCGATTACAAATCGCTTATTACAAAACTTATCGACCTTGCGTTGGAGCGCTCCGAAAATGAATAAAAACGCTCTGCCGATCGGAGTTTTCGATTCCGGATTGGGCGGGCTTACCGCTTTTGCCGAACTGAAGCGCATAATGCCCGGCGAAAACATAATTTATTTCGGCGATAACGCCCGCATCCCGTACGGGACGAAATCCCCGGCGCTTATAAAAAAATACGCACTGCAGGATACGCGTTTCCTGACGTCCGTCGGAGTAAAAGCGATCCTTGTCGCCTGCGGGACCGTCAGCTCCAACTGCCTGCCCGACGTCGGCGCCGAAAGCGGACTGCCGGTGACGGGGGTCATCAAATCGCCGGCTTCGATCGCGGCGAAGATCGCCGCCAAAGGCAAAGGCACCGTCGCCGTGCTGGGAACCACGGCAACCGTAAGAAGCGGCGCTTTCCAGCGCGAGCTCGAAACGCTCGGGGTAAAAAACGTCATCGCCCGCGCCTGCCCGATGTTCGTGCCGCTTGCCGAAAGCTGGCATCCTTCCGCCGACGACGCCGCCGCCAACGCGATCGCGCGGGAATATCTTTCCGACGTGGCGTTAAAACAGCCCGACGCCGTGATCCTCGGATGTACTCATTATCCGCTGCTTTCCGACGTGATAAAAAAATTTTTCCCCGGTTCGGCGCTTATAAGCTCCGGCAGGGAATCGGCTTACGAAATGCGCGATGTGATCGTTTCGCTCGGATTGGAAAACCGCGGCGGCGGGGAATACGGGTTTTACACCAGCGACGACGCCGATCTGTTCAAACGCAGCGCCGCCGCTTTCCTCGGCGATGAGATCACCGGGGAAGTCAAAAAAATAGACATTGAAAAATTTTGATATCGGAACGTTAATATGAAAATACCAATAGACATCCGCGTTCAGAGCGAACGCGTCTGCAACGATCTTCTGCGCCGCGGCGGTCCGGAGCCCGAACCGGAACGCGACGATTATCTCGCACACGGCTATATGCGCAAGACAAAAGACGGGTTCAGGATCGAATATGTCGAATCGGACGAGAATGTGACGACTACCATCGATACCTTTGCCGACGACACCGTTGCGCTCAACCGCACCGGACCGATGCATTCGCATATGGTCTTTGCCGACGGCAAAACGCATATCTGCATCTGCGATACCGACTATATGCCGATCCAGCTGCGCGTGAACACCAAAAAATTAAAGAATTCGCTTTCGCTTCAGGGCGGGAAACTCGATATTGATTATACGGTCGAGATCGTCGGCAATCTTGCCGAAAAGAACAAACTCACGTTTTCGGTTTCGCCCGATAAAAGCATAATCCGTTCATAGTTAATTAACGATTGCAAAAAAGGAAGTTTTTAAAATGGCTGTCAGAATAAAAACGCCCGCCGACGGTATGATCGCGCTCCCGCGCGAAGTGCTTCCGCACGTAAAAAACGCCGCGCCGGACGAAATAAAACTGCTTATATACCTTTTCGCCGATCCTGAAACGACGCTCGCCGACGCCGCGCGCGAGCTCGGCGTTACGCTCGCCCGTGCCGAGGCGGCTTACTCTTTCTGGCGCGGAGCGGGGATAATCGTCGAATCGGAATCCGGGAAAGCCAAAGTCGCGCACGATACGAGCGCTTACCGCAATTACGACAGCGAAACTTTGTCGAACGCAATCGAAAAAGACGGCGAGTTTGCCATGCTTTGCGAACACACATCGGAAAAACTCGGCAAACAGCTCACCAAAAATGATTACAGTTCGCTTTTTTATCTTTACGATTTCGTGCGGATGCCGGCTCCGGTCATCTGCGGAGTGGTGGAAAAATGCTGTGCCGACGGCAAAAACAGCCTGCAGTATATATTCAAAAAGACGGTCGGGCTTTATGACGACGGAATAGATACCTATGATAAATTTGAGGCTTATCTCAAACGCCTCGCGGCGATAAATTCCGATATAGGCAGGCTGCGCCGTCTGTGCGGAATGGGCGACAGATCGCTTACTCCGAAAGAGCAGAAAACTTTTGACCAATGGTTCGGCGAATGGGCCATGCCGTTCGATCTTGTAAAACTTGCTTACGAAAAGACGGTCGACGGGACCGGAAAACTTTCGTTCACCTATATGAACGGGATAATAAAACGCTGGCACGAGAGCGGGTTTACCACGCTCGAGGAAGTCGCCGCGGGCGAAGCGAACCGCAAGGCGGAGAAAAACAACTCCAGTTTTGCCGAGGACGATTTCATCGCTGCCGCGCTCAACCGCGGATTCGATGACTGAAAGGGGTTTGACCGATGAATCTCAACGAAGCGCTTGACGTTAAAACCAGAAAAAGAATTGCCGCCATCGAAGCCGCCGACGAGCGCCGCGCCCGGCTTCACCTGTTGGTGCCGCGGATCGCCGTCATCGATGCCGAGATAGCCGAAATGCCTTTGAAGATATTCAACGGCGGAGATATCGACGCCTTGCGCAAAAGCACCGAATCGCTTGTCGCCGAACGCGAAAGACTGCTTGAAGCCAACGGGTTCGACGTCGGGTATGACGAACCGGTTTTCGAATGCGAAAAATGCCGCGACAGCGGTTATGTCGAAGGGCTTAAGATCTGCGACTGCGTTAAAAAACTCGCTGTTTCGACGGGATACGCCGAGAGCAGCGTTCTTGCCCGCGGGCTGGCTTCAAAAAGTTTTGATAACTTTGACACCGGCTATTACAACCCGGAAGACCGCGGCACAATGGACGAAGTGCTTGCCTACTGCAAAAAATACGCCGAAAACTTTCCGCCGCACGGCATAAGCGGGCTTTTGTTCACCGGAGGGACCGGGTTGGGCAAAACACATCTTTCCGCGGCGATCGCAAACACCGCGGCGGGCAACGGACATTACACAGTATATGAAACGGCGCAGCAAATCGCCGACACCTGCGACGGAGTGCGGTTCAACAAACTTCCCGCCGCCGAAAAAGAAAAATACGAGCGCTGCGAACTGCTTCTTATCGACGATCTCGGCGCCGAATGCAAAACCAATTACAGCGTTGCGGCGTTGTCCAACCTTATAGATCTGCGTATGGTCAACGGCAGGCAGACGGTCGTCAGCACCAACCTTACCCCAAAAGAAATATCAGCTTCTTACGGCGAACGCCTGCTTTCGCGGCTTCTGGGCGAATTCCGGCTGATCAGGTTCGTCGGGAGCGATATAAGGATGCAAAAACTGGCGGGTGGCAAGCGTTGAAAAAGGTAAATATTTATACCGACGGTGCCTGCAGCGGCAACCCCGGACCCGGCGGCTGGGCGGCTGTTCTTGAATTCAACGGGCGCGAACTTGAACTTTCCGGCGGGGAGGAAAACACCACCAACAACCGTATGGAACTCACTGCCGCGATAATGGGGCTCGAGGCGCTCAAAGAGGAATGCGAAGTCACGCTTTACAGCGATTCGCAATATCTTGTGAACGCCGTCGAAAAGGGCTGGCTTAAAAGCTGGATCGCAAAGGGCTGGATAAAATCCGACAGGAAGCCGGTGATCAACGACGATCTGTGGAAGCGCCTGGTTTTATTGCTCGAACGGCATAAAGTCGCGTTCGTCTGGGTGCGCGGACACAACGGGCACGCTTATAACGAACGCTGCGACGCGCTCGCCGTATCCGAATCCGAAAAATTTATAAAAAACCGGTAAAAAAATCCGCGCCTGTTCCGACAAAGACAGGCGCGGGTCTGTTTTTATGCGTTTATTCCGCCGAGATATCGAATTCCCGTATGCAAAGGTTTCCGCAGCGGGGTTCGACGGTCCATTTCCCGGCGTTAAGATCGAATATCCATTTTTGGGTATGGCAGGTGTCGGCGTGGCGGAAAGTCGCCGTGACGGTATCTCCGGAATATTCGTAAGATCCGTAGACGTCGAAAGGTATTTCTCTGCCGAGCGCCGGATCGGAAGGCACCTGAGTTATGTCGAAATCGCGCAGAGAAGCGACGCTCCGGATATATTCGCCGTTTCCGCATCTTATCACTCTGTCGCTGCCGTCGGCGGTCACGGTGATGCAAAGTCCGTCGCCTTCTGCGCAAAGCCTTACCCGGGTTATCCCGGCTCCGTTCGGTGCGACGGCGAGATCGGCTTCACGGCGGAAAGGCTCGGTTTTCGGAACCGAATAAAGGTTTTCACACAGTTTTTCTACTTCCTCCGCGGGGCAATCCCCGGGTTTAAAGAGGTCGTCGAGCATTTTGTTGAAAAATTCGAACTCTTTTACCGCGTCGTAAGATTCTCCGAAAAATACCGCCACAACGTCTTCTTCCGGCAAAACGAACATTATCTGCCCGTATGCGCCGTCGCCCCTGAATCCTCCGCGCCCGTTCTTCCAGAACTGGTATCCGTAACCCGAGCTCCAGTCGGGCGAGACGTGGTTTACGTATGATTCGGTGTGCTTGGAGGTCGCGTTTTTTATATATTCTTCGCTTACTATGCGTTTGCCGTTATAAACGCCTTTCTGCATAAGCATCTGGCCGAACCTTGCGACAGTCTCGGTGTTCACCATCAATCCCGTTCCGCCGAGATTGGTGCCGTCGAGAGCTTCGCGCCATTCGGGCTTTTCCACGCCGAGCTTGGAAAACAGCTTTTCGTATGCGAGATCCGCAAATTTCCTGCCCGTCACTCTTTCGACCGCGGCGGCGCAGACCATGGTCGCCCCGGTGCTGTAAACAAAAGTTTCGCCGGGCTCGAACTGCATCGGGAATGCAAAGAACTCTTTAAGCGCGTCTTTGCCCCAGCGCATCTCCTCCAGCACGCACCTGCCGTGCCCGCAGCGCATTGTAAGGCAATCCTCCAGGGTCAGTTTTTTAAGCCCTTCGGTAAGCTCACCCGGCATTTTGTCGGGAAAAAGTTCGCAAAGCTTCACGTCGGGGGACAAAAGCCCCTCGTCGATACATATGCCGCACATGACCGAGCAGAACGGCTTCGAAAGCGAGTAAAGATACATCCTTCCGTCGGGTTCATAAGGGGCAAAAGCGCATTTCACCACGGTTTCGCCGCCTTTAAGTATCTGCAGCGCGCGCGGCGCCGTGAGTATGGTTCCGCAGTTCAGAATAAAATCTTTTACCGCTCCGGCGTTAACGCCTTCTTTTATATAAACTCTTTTCATTTTTCAAACCGTACCGCTTTCTTCTTTTATAAGCGTAAACTCTTTTTCGGGCAGATCGCCGACGTAAAGGT
The DNA here is from genome assembly GCA_947305675.1 of uncultured Clostridia bacterium. Taxonomy (GTDB): domain Bacteria; phylum Bacillota; class Clostridia; order Oscillospirales; family CAG-382; genus Coliplasma. Next base: position 27,777 of record CAMZED010000002.1, read on the forward strand.
CCACCGTCCATTTGCCGTCCGCCACCGTCCAGCGCTGGACGTGGCAGGTATCCTTATGCCGCAGCGTTATCTTCAGCCCGTTATCGCCAAGCTCGTAAGCGGCGAAAACGCTTACACGCTCAAGCGCGCCGGTATCGGGGTCAAGCCGGCTTATGTTGGGGTTGAAGTTTTTGAGATTGCAGTGGTTAAGAATATATTCGCCGTTGCCGCAGACGATCTCGTGCACTCCGTAATCGGTATAAAGCACGGCGTGAAGCAGGTTTTCGCCGTAAAGCCGCAGGGCGTTTATCCCGACGCTGTTTTCGCCGACTTTATAGGTGACGTCGTTTTGAAATTTACGCGTTTCCGCGGTCATATACTCGTGTTCGGCAATGTACTCGAGCGCGGAAATATCGCCGTCGCCGCCTTCAAGATTATCCAGCAGCTTATAAAGCAATCTTACTTCCGTCGACATATTTCCGACTTCGCCCGTGACGGTGACGACGGTATCCTCTTCCGGGAACACCATACCGAGCTGACCGAACGCGCCGTCTCCGCGGAACCCTCCGCGCTCGTTCAGCCAGAACTGATACCCGTATCCGGCGATCCAGTCGGGCGCGCCGTTGTTAACGTCGAGCGAATGGCGTGAAGTCGCCTCGTTTATATACGATCGGCTCAGTATCCTTTCGCCGTTCCAGACGCCGCCGTTGTAAAGCATAAGCATGAATTTTGTTATATCGTCGCTCGAAAGATAAAGCCCTATACCGCCCAAAGCGCAGCCGTCGCGCATTTCACGCCAGCGGGGCTTTTCAATGCCGAGCTTGGAAAACAGTTTTTCGTAAAGGAAGTCGACCGTCTTTTTGCCGGTCACCCTTTCGACCGCGGCGGCGCATACAGCCGTGGCGCCGGTGCTGTAGATGAAAACGCTGCCCGGTTCGTGATCCAAAGGTTCGGATATAAACGCTTTTACCGAGTCGTCAGCCCAGCGCATTTTATACAGCTTGCATTCGCCGTGCCCGCTTTGCATCGAAAGCAGATCGGATATTTTTATTTTTTTCGCCTCTTCATTGGCGCCTTCGGTGAACTTGTCGGCAAAAAGTTCGCCCAAAGTCGTTTCGGTCGACAAAAGACCTTCGTCGCGGCAGATGCCGACGGCGACGGAGGTGAACGATTTCGAAAGCGAATACAGGTGCATCGGATCTTCGAAACTGTAGGGCTTGAAGCAGAACCTCAAAACCGGTTCGCTCTTTTTGTATATCTGCACCGTGCGGAGATTTATCCCTTCGGACCGGCATTCCGAAAGATAATTTTCAAACGCTTTTGCGCTTATCCCCTCTGCAAGAAAAACTCTGCTTTCCATATCTTTTTATTCCATCTTGCCGAGATAGATCGCGTTGCTCTTACCAAGGAAATACTGTTTTATTATGTTGCGCATATCCGAAGGATAAAGCTCTTCGTGCAGGATATTGTCGATCGAAAGCCATTTTATTCCCACCTGGCCGTCGTCGTATTCCAGCTTTTTATCGGTCTTGCCGAGCACTTTGCAAACGAACATAAGTTCTATGCGGTGGCTGTCGCCTTTGAATCCTTCGCGTATGAACAACAGACTCTGCGGTTCAACTTTCAATCCGGTCTCTTCCGCCACTTCGCGCTTCAACGCCTCGTCGATAAGTTCGTCCGGCTTTTGCTTTCCTCCGGGAAGATTATAATAGGTGTTGCCTTTTTCATCGCGCATTTCCACGGTGAGAAGTTTTGTGCCGTCGATGATTATTGCTTTGATCGAGTTGCTGATTTTCATATTATTCGCCTTCTTTTTCTGTAATTGAGCTTTCCGCGCTGCCGCTTTTCGCCACGGTAAGCGAAAATTCGCGTTCGGTCACGTTATATTGTATGATCAAAGTCCTGCCGTTGCCGATCTCGGCCGATCTGGGATACCGGTCTCCGGCAAGGTCGATGCCCTTCATTTCGTTTAACAGACGTATATAATCGGCGATCTGCTCGCCCGTCACCCCGCTGTAATACGCCGCGGCGTAGTCTTGGGCGAAAACCGATTCTGTCGCCTCCGCGGGGAACCCGGGCAGATCGGAGGTGAGTTCACAGCTGCTCCAGGTGACCGGTTCTTCCGGCTTATCGCCGCCGCCGAGCGCGGCAAAAACCGCCGCCGCGACTATCAGCGCGACCGCCGCCGTAACGGCGGCGATCACTCCCAACCTTTTTGATCTGCCATCGCTGTTTTTCAGCTTTATTATCTCGGATTTTATCTCTTCCATTTATCAATATCTTTCCCGGCGCCATTTTACAATGAACAACGCCGCGGCACCCGCCAGTGCCACAAAGACTATGGCGAGTATGGCAATTATTTTGCCTTTTCCGGTCTCTTTCTCGGGTTCCGCGTCCGAGAACGCCGCGCTTATTCTCAGCGTTTCCTGCGATGCGACCGCGCGGTATTCATAAACCGTCTGCCCCGCCGCCGCCTGGATCACTACGCCGTCGACAGAGAAAGTCCTTATTATCTTGCCTTCGCCGGCGGTGAATTTAAGCGTTACTGTCTCGCCGGGAGCGGATTCTATGCGGTAGATCGTCGGCAGCTGCGATATCGGTTCGCCGGGGGCCTTTTCGCTTCCGTCGGCGCCTACGGTGACAACGCTGCCGTCGCCCTGATAAGATATCTCTATTATCGCGCTTGCGGGCGCGGCCGGCTCTTCTTTCACCAGGATCAGAAGATTTTCGCCGTCATAAGGGATCGAGCTTACGGTTCCGTCCGCCGCAACGGCATATGAACCCGAACCGCTCTTCTTGAACAGTTCTCCGCTTGCGCTGTCGAACAGATCGACGTTCACAAGTTCGCCGGAAAGCCCCGCTCCGGCGTTGAGTTTAAGCGTTGTTCCGGCGGGAAGACCCAGGCCGAACCCGAACGAAAACGCCGCGAAAGACGCAGCCGCGCCGTCTTTTGTAAGCGCGGAGGCGACCGAATCGAAGGTGCTTCCGGAAGTTATCCGTGCGATCACCATATCGGCGAACTTTGCGCTCCCCTCGAAAGCTATCCCCGTCGGGACGACGACCGTCCCGCCGGAAGTCACGAATTCCACGGAATTGCCCATGGGGAGCGAAGCAATGTGTTCGAACACCTCGCGCAGGACTCTCGTTTCCGACGTGACGTCGACCTTCACGGGCTGTGCCGACCATTGCACGTCGCTTACTTTTATTCCTTCATCGACGGGAACCGCGATATCTTCGATAAACGTCACCGCAACCGAGGTGTCGGCGCTTACGGTGAGCGTGTAACTTCCGCTTTCGTCAAGCGTCTGCGCCTCTCCGCCGACTTTGAAAAGGTCGAGTATATATCCCTCTCCGGCGGCGGCGGTAAAGGTGACGGTATCGCCCGAACGGGCTTTGATTATCGTGCCGCGCCCGCCCTCTATGATCTGCGATCCCGCGGTGACGGTGCCGTTGCCGCTGACGTTGACGGTTATGTTGAACGAAGTGGGGACGGGAGGAGTGACCGATTCCGCCTCGGAAACGACCGAAATAACAAGGTCGTCGCCGACGGTGACCGAATAAGTGCCGCTTCCGTCGGCAAAGAGCTGTTCTTCACCGGCTTTGACCGAACTGATCTTGTGGCTGACCGCCGGGGCAACGGTGAACTCGATCTGAGTTCCCATTCTTACTTCGATCTGCGAGCTTTTTTCGCCCGCGGAGGAGTTGCGCAGCGCTTCGCCGCCGATAATGCTTACAGTCGAAGGACCGGACTGGTTCACCGTAACGGTCGCAAGGTCGTATTTGAAATCCACGGTCGTGTCGCCCGAAAGGGTGAACGCGCAGGAAGCCGATTCCATCTGAACCGCCGCGCCGTTGACGGTGAGCCTGGCTTTTGAAGGATCGAACTCATTATCGCCGACGTCGAACGTAAGCGTCACCTCGGTCCCGGTGAACAGATCTTTTACCGGGGCGGTGTAATCGAATTCGTTCTCTCCGGCGGAAACCTTTACGCCCGAAGCGCCGTTGTAACGCACCGTGAGCGTCGCCGGAACGGGGTTGAGTTCGGTCGTCACGGTTATGACGTAATCGGTATTGTTGTCGCGCGCGGTGATGCCGAAAGAGCATTCGCCTTTGTCGTTGATATCCATTATCTCGTTGTTTTTCTCGACGCTTACGAGTTTATGGCGTTCGTCGGCTTTAACGCTTACCGAAACGCGCTTCCCCGCCGTGCCGGTGAATTCGGCGGCGGGTTCTTCGGCTCCGTCGAAATAAACGAAAGCGCTGCCGGCGTCGCCGTTGACCGAAACGGTTATTTTGTAACCTTCCTCCGGCTGTTCCTCGCCGGGGCCTTCGTTTTCGCCGGGGCCTTCGTTTTCGCCGGTGTTGCCGTTTTCGCCGTTTTCACCTTCGGCAGCGGCATAAAAAGCCGGGCAGGTGAACAGTATGATCGCCGTCAGAAGCAGCGAAACGATAATTTTTAAGTTTTTCATACGCCCTCCGAGCAAAATTAATAACTTCTTCGATTGACATTTGCGCGTCAATCTGTTATACTCCATAGTCAGTACATTATAAATTAAAAAACCGAATAATGCAAGACTTCTGCAAAAACAAAAGTTTTCCAAAAGTAAATTTTTCTTGAAAGGAATGAAATAAATTGGCGGACAAAAAATTCGTCGAAGATATCACCTCGATGGAGGTAGATTTCGCACAGTGGTACACCGATATAGTAAAAAAAGCCGAACTCGTCGATTATTCCGGCGTTAAAGGATGTATGATAATAAGGCCTTACGGCTACGCGATCTGGGAAAACATCCAGCGCATACTCGATTCCGAGTTCAAACGTCTCGGCCACGAGAACGTATATATGCCCATGTTCATTCCGGAATCGCTCCTCCAGCGCGAGAAAGACCACGTCGCCGGGTTCGCGCCGGAATGCGCCTGGGTGACTTTGGGCGGTCAGAACCCGCTTTCCGAAAAACTTGCGGTACGCCCCACGTCCGAAACGCTTTTCTGCGAGCATTATAAAAACATCATCCATTCCTACCGCGACCTGCCTAAGCTTTACAATCAGTGGTGCAACGTCGTCCGCTGGGAAAAAACCACCCGTCCCTTCCTGCGCACTTCGGAATTCCTGTGGCAGGAGGGCCACACTATGCACGAGACCGAGGAGGAAGCTATCGCCGAGACGAGACGTATGCTCGACGTCTATACCGATTTTTACGAAAAAGCGCTTGCCATCCCGGTTGTACGCGGCAAAAAGACCGAAAAGGAAAAGTTCGCCGGCGCCGTCGAAACCTATACCGTCGAACCCATGATGCACAACGGTTTTGCGCTTCAGGGCGGCACGTCGCATTATTTCGGCGACGGATTCGCCAAGGCTTTCGGTATCACGTTCACCGGCAGGGACAATTCGCTTAAAAATCCGTTCCAGACGTCCTGGGGCGTTTCGACGCGTATGATCGGCGCGATCATTATGACTCACGGCGACGACAACGGTCTGGTGCTTCCGCCCGCGGTAGCGCCGATACAGATCGCCGTAATTCCCGTCGCCCAGCACAAAGAGGGCGTGCTGGAACGCGCACGCGCGCTTGCCGAAGAACTTTCAAGCAGGTTTCGCGTAAAACTTGACGACAGCGAAAACAGCACCGGCTGGAAGTTCTCGCAGTACGAGATGAAGGGCGTTCCTTTGCGTCTCGAGATCGGACCGAGAGATATCGAGAACAATTCCTGCGTTCTTGTTTCGCGCGTTACGAGGGAAAAGACCGTCGTCTCGCTCGGGAACATCTGCGAAACAGTATCCGCCTCGCTCGAAAAAGTCCGCGCGGAACTTTACGACCGCGCCGCCGCAAACCTTTCCGAGCGCACTTCCGTCGCACACGATTACGACGAATTCCTTAAGATCGCCTCTGAAAAAAGCGGCTTCATAAAGGCTATGTGGTGCGGCGACAGCGCTTGCGAGGACAAGATAAAAGACGATACGAACGGAGTAAAATCCCGCTGCATCCCGTTCGAGGAAGAGCATATCGGCGACGTCTGCGTCTGCTGCGGAAAACCCGCAAAACATATGGTTGTCTGGGGCAGGCAGTATTGATCCTTTGAGATCCGCGGCATAAAAACGGTCATCCCGGAGCGTTTGCTTCCGGGATGGTTTTTTTGTTTTTGCACCGATCTTCTTGAATATTAAGTTAAACTATTCCTTGACATATTCCCCGCGGGGTGTTATTATTTATATGTATAAGTTTGCGATAAAGGCGGTGACAACAAAATGGGCAGAGTGATCTTCGTTACCGGCTTCAAGGGCGGAGTGGGAAAGACCACCGTGGCAGCCAACGTCGCGTCGAGCCTTCACTTTATGGGCAGCCGCGTGCTGGTGATCGACGGCGATTTCGGTATGCGGTGTATGGATATGGTCCTCGGAGTCGAAAGCGAAGCCCTGTTTGACTGCAGCGACGTTCTGCTCGGCAGGTGCTCGCCCGCGGCGGCAACGGTTTCCGTCGGCGGCGACGATTCGTTCGCCTTTATCCCCGCACCGATGAACTTTGATTGCGAACCGATCCCGAAAACCGCCTATTCCGAACTGATCTCGGCGGTGCGCGGAGAATACGATTACATAATCATTGATTCCTGCGCCGAGATGACCGATTATTACACCGCGTTTGCCGGACAAGCCGACGAGGCGGTGATAGTAACGCTTCATCAGTCGACTTCGGTGCGCGCCGCCGAAAAGACGGCGTCAAGGCTTTCGCTGTTGGGAATAAAACGGCTTTCGCTCGTCGTCAACGGCTATCGGGAAGAACTTGCCGCGGACGGGAAGCTTCCCGGCATCCCCGATATCATCGAGCGCTCGTCGGTGAAACTGTTGGGAGTCGTCCCCTACGGCGAACGGTTTCAGGCGGCGCAGGAAGCCGCCGAACTGGCTTTTACCGGCGACCGGCGCAGAAGAGCCGCCGAATGTGAAGCCGCGTTTTTCAATATCGCGGCAAGGATCGCCGGCAAAAGAGTGAAACTGTTCGAGGATGTCGAAGAACCGAAGAAGCGCGCAAAATATTTGAAAAGAGAGGCAGAATTATGAATATCGCTATAATAGCCAACGACAAGAAAAAAGAACTTATAACCGAGTTTTGCATTGCCTATTGCGGGATACTTTCGCGCCACCGCATCTGCGCTACCGCGATAACCGGGAAGTATATTTCCGAGGCGACCGGGCTGAACATCGAAAAGCTTCTTGCCGGGACTCACGGCGGGAGCGAACAGATAGCTTCAAAAATCGCGTACGGCGAAGTCGATCTGCTTATTCTCCTGCGCGATCCGTCAAACGACGCCGAATATGCCGATACCGAGCACGCGCTTGTTAAACTGTGCGATAAATACACCATTCCCGTTGCCACCAACATCGCCACCGCCGAGGCGCTTATCCTTGCGCTCGACAGAGGCGATCTCGACTGGCTCGCAAACGTAAAACACGGAGAAAAAACATTATGAATCCGATAAAAAAGCCCAAAGGAACGCTTGACATACTGCCCGAGGAATCGGCGGTGTGGCAGGCTTTGGAGGACAAAATAAGGAAAGCCGCCCGCAGAAGCGGGTTTTCGGAGATAAGAGTCCCGACGTTCGAGTTTACCGAGCTGTTTTGCCGCGGAGTCGGAGACACCACCGACGTCGTGAACAAAGAGATGTACACCTTTACCGACAAGGACGGTTCGAGCCTTTCGCTCCGCCCGGAAGGAACGGCGGGGGTAGCCCGCGCGGTGATCGAAAACGGGCTTTATGCCGGAGCTCTTCCGCTTAAACTGTTCTATCTTTCCAACTTTTTCCGTCACGAAAAACCCCAGGCGGGCAGAACGCGTGAGTTCTGGCAGTTCGGCGTCGAACTTTACGGAAGCGGTTCTCCGCTCGCTGACGCCGAGGTGATCATGCTCGCCGACGGCCTGTTCAGGTCGCTCGGGCTTGACAATATCACCCTGCGTATTAATTCCATCGGTGACGGGAAATGCCGTCCGGAGTTCCGCCGCGCGCTTATAGAATATTTCGAAGGACACGCCGAAAGCCTTTGCCCCACCTGTAAAGAAAGGCTTCACAAGAACCCTCTGCGCATACTCGATTGCAAAAACCCCGAATGCAAAGAGATCTCTAAGGGCGCTCCCAAAACGCTCGATCACCTCTGCGAGGAATGCGGAACGCATTTCGAGGAGCTTAAAAAATGCCTCGATTCCTGCGGGGTCAAATACGTTGTCGACCCGATGATCGTCCGCGGGCTGGATTATTATAACGGCACCGTGTTCGAGTTCACCGTGGATTCCATCGGCGCGCAAAGTACCGTTTGCGGCGGCGGCAGATACGATACGCTTCTCGGATCGATCGGCGGACCGGATATGCCCGCCGTCGGGTTCGGTATGGGCATTACCCGCCTTATCCGTGCGCTCGAAGACGAGGGCAAGCTCCCGTCGCCCGATACCGGCGCGGATATATATGTCGCCTCGCTCGGCGAAGCGGCGCGCGCGGCTTCGTTCAAACTCGCTCAGGAACTGCGCTCGGCGGGAATAAACGCCGATTACGACGTATGCGCCAGATCGCTGAAAGCCCAGATGAAATATGCCGACAAAACCGGTGCGAAAAACGTTATGGTCCTGGGCGACAACGAACTCGCCGCGGGCGAGGCGGAGCTTAAAGATCTGCGCTCCGGCGAAAAACGCGCCGCGAAGATCGACGCGCGAAGCATTGCCGAAATGCTGGCTTAAGTTTGTTTTAACTTTTGAAATTATAATCAATACAGAAGGTATAAAATCATGGCAGAATTTCTCGGAAGCGAACGCCGCACGCATTATTGCGGCGAATTGAGAGAAGAAAACATAGGGCAGGAAGTCTGCGTTATGGGCTGGGTCAAAAAACAGCGCGACCTGGGAAGTCTTGTGTTTATCGATCTTCGCGACAGGACCGGCATAGTTCAGCTCGCGTTTGACGAAAACAGCGATAAGACCGTGTTTGACCGCGCCCGCGGAGTCGGTAGCGAGTACGTCCTTTCGGCGCGCGGCACCGTGCGCGAACGTTCGAGCAAAAACCCCGATATACCCACAGGGAATATCGAAATTTTCGTATCGTCTTTGCGTGTGCTCGGCGAAAGCGCCGTCCCTCCGTTTGAAATAACCGACGACTGCAAGACTTCGGAAGATATAAGGCTCAAATACCGCTACCTCGACCTCCGCAGGCCGAAACTGCAGCAGAACATCATATTCCGTTCGAAAGTCGCCAAGGCCGTGCGCGATCATCTTTACAGCGAGGGATTCATCGAACTCGAAACGCCCATGCTCATTAAAAGCACTCCCGAAGGAGCGCGCGATTATCTCGTTCCTTCGCGCATACACAAAGGCTCGTTCTACGCGCTTCCGCAGTCGCCTCAGCTTTACAAACAGCTTTCGATGGTCGCCGGGTTCGATAAGTATTTTCAGCTTGCCCGCTGCTTCCGCGACGAGGACCTTCGCGCCGACCGTCAGCCGGAGTTCACTCAGATAGATATGGAAATGAGCTTTGTGGATACCGACGACGTGCTCGCCATGGGCGAACGCCTTGTAAAACACGTTTTCAAAGAATGCCTCGGCGTCGAAATAAACGAACCCATCCCGCGCTATACCTATAAAGAATGTATGGAACGTTTCGGCTCGGACAAGCCCGATATGCGTTTCGGAATGGAGATCACCGATATTTCCGCGGCGGTAAAAGGCTGCGGGTTCCCGGTTTTCGAAAACGCGCTTGCCGAGGGCGGAAGCGTCCGCTGCATCAACCTTAAAGGTCAGGCTGAAAAGCTTTCGCGCAAGGATATCGACAAATTGGGCGAATACGCCAAAGGCTGCGGCGCGGCGGGGCTCGCATGGGTCAAACGCGGCGAGACCGACAGCGGCTCGTTCCTTAAACATATGTCCGAAGAATATCTTGAAAAGATGTATAAAGCCGCCGATTGCGAAAAAGGCGACGTTATACTCATCCTTGCCGACGGCGATTCCGCGCGGCTGCTGCTTCAACTCGGACAACTCAGGGTCGAGGCGGCAAACCGCCTTGATATCCCGCGTGAAGGGTATAAATTCCTTTGGGTCGTCGAGATGCCTTTCTTTGAATACGACCGCGAATCGGGCGAGTGGCTGGCAATGCATCACCCCTTCACCTCACCGCTCGACGAATGTGTCGATTATCTCGAAACCGACAAAGCATCGGTCCGCGCAAAGGCATATGACCTTGTACTTAACGGCATCGAGCTTTCCAGCGGCTCCATAAGGATCACCGATCCGGGGCTTCAGGCGAAGATATTCCGCCTGCTCGGGCTTTCGGACGAAGAGGCTAACGTTAAATTCGGCTATCTTCTCGAAGCGTTCAAATACGGCGCGCCTCCCCACGGAGGAATGGCTATCGGGCTCGATAGGCTGGTAATGCAGATGCTCGGCGCCCCGAGCCTGCGCGACGTTGTGGAGTTCCCGAAGGTCCAGAACGCGAAAGAACTTATGACCGACTGCCCCGCTGAAGTGCCGGAAAAGGCGCTTGACGAACTCGGGATAAGCATTAAAAAATGAGCGGATCCGCATTTAAAAGAGTCTCCGCTTTGCTGATCGCCGCCGCGGTTTTGCTTATGCCCGGATGCGTCACGGCTCCGGACGGCGAAAAAACTTCGCGGCAGGAAAACGCTTCTTTCGCTGCGGTATCCGACGCCGAAAGCAAACAGCCGGAATATCGTTCCGAACCGGAACCGTCGGTACCCGAAGAAACCACGCCGGAAATTTCGGAACCCGAAATTGCAAAATACGAGTTCGATCCGCATCTTTACGTTTCGCTGCTCGCCGATGATATACCTATGGACTACTGGGAAGCGTTTTATAACCTGTGCGACGCTTTGCGCGCGGGCGAAACATCTTTTGCCTGTAAAAGCGAAGAAGCCTATAACTGGGCTACCTCCCCGGTGACGCTCAACGAGCTGTTCCCGGCGGCGTGCACGAAAATCACCGGCAAGAGCGGCGACGGCACAAAGCCTTATGAGAACGGAGCCGGCAGGATATATTACCTTATCCCGACGGACGAATACGTCGAACGCCAGGCAAAGTTCGAAGCGTTTGTCGAAGAAGTGCTGAACACCTGCCTTGAACCCGACGACGGCGATTTCGAAAAGTGTCTCAAACTTTACGATTATATGGAATCGAATTATTCCTACGATTACGATTTCGCGGAAGAGATGCCCGACGGAGCGAATTATCTTACGATAATGACGAAAAAAGGCCAATGCATCGAACTAAGCAGCGTTTACGCCTATTTTCTGCTTCAATCGGGAGTCGAAGCCATCGGCGTGGGATGCACGAACGATAAGATCGCTCACGCCTGGAATTATTTGGTGATAGACGGAACGGGTTATTTTTCCGATCCGACTTGGGCGTTGAAATCGGAATCGGGCAGGGATGAACTCGATCTGTATTACTTTTTGATGGACGGCGCGCGCAGAAGCGAATCGGGATGCGACGTCGGCGACGATATGACCGCTCCTCTGCTTCCGAGATACTGGTTCAGCAGTTCGAACACACGCATATCCGCCGACAGCGACGAATTTTGTTTTCCCTCCGGCGCGGCCCTTGTATCGCTCGACGAGGGAAGCAAGACCGTTCATTATTTATCCGAAGCCACGGAATACGAGCTTAGTTACGCTGAATAAATTTCTGACCGAATAAAGCCAAAAGCTTATTTCGGGGAAAGGCATAATAAAAAGATGATCGAAATTACCGATGTACGAAAAAGTTTCGGCGATAAGCACGCCGTCGACGGAATATCGTTCAGAGTCGAAGAAGGCGAAATAATGGGCTTTCTCGGTCCGAACGGCGCCGGTAAAAGCACGACGCTCAACATTATTACCGGATATCTTTCCGCCGACAGCGGCACCGTCAGGATCGACGGCACCGACATTCTGACCGACCCTCTCAAAGCCAAAAAGGATATCGGCTTTCTGCCGGAGATACCGCCGCTCTACCTTGAAATGACGGTTATCGAGTATCTCAATTTCGTCTATGATCTCAAGGGGTGCAAGCTCCCGCGCAAACAGCACCTTAAAGAGATCTGCGAAGTCGTCAAGATCTGGGACGTCGGCAAAAGGCTTATAAAGAACCTTTCAAAAGGCTACCGGCAGCGCGTAGGCATCGCCCAGGCGCTTATCGGCAACCCGAAGGTGCTTATTTTCGACGAGCCGACGATCGGGCTGGATCCGCGCCAGATCATCGAGATCAGAAACCTTATACGAATGCTCGGCAAAGAACACACCATCATCCTTTCGACCCATATCCTGCCCGAGGTGCAGGCTGTCTGCGATAAGATAGTGGTCATAAACAAGGGCACGATAGTCGCAAACGAAAAGACCGAGGACCTTATCAACGCCGTCGACGGCACGCGTAAGCTGATCGCCAAGATAGTCGGCCCGGAAGACGAGGTTTTAAAAACTTTGCGCTCGCTCGGCGGGATCAAGACCGCGGACTCGATCGGCAAACGGGATACCGACAGCATAAGTTATCTTATCGAATCGCAGGATCGCGTCGATATACGCAAACCGCTGTTTTACACGCTCGCTTCAAAGGGATGGCCGCTTATCGGGCTCGAAGGCGTGGAATTAAGCCTGGAAGACATATTTATAAGACTTGTCGGCAAAGAAAAGCCGGATAACAAAAAGCAAAGGAAGGCGGGGAACTGATTATGGCTGCAATATATCTGCGTGAACTGAAATCCTATTTTCTTACGCCTATCGGCTACATTTTCTGCGGTATGTTCCTTGTCGTTTCCGGCCTGGCGTTCGCGCAATGTACTCTGCTTGCCCAATCGACAAGCAGCATCGGCGAATATTTCGTGTGGATGATGATAATTTTCGCGGTGCTTATTCCGCTTCTTACAATGAAGCTGTTCTCCGAGGACCGCAAGACCCGCACCGACCAGATCCTGCTCACCAGCCCGGTATCGGTTTTCGGGATAGTTATGGGCAAATATCTGGCGGCGCTCACCGTGTTCGCCGCCTCGTTCGTGGTAAACAGTTTTAATTTCGTACTGCTTTACCGTTACGGATCGCCCAATTCTCTTTCGATCATCATGAGCATAATCGGCGTGTTCCTGCTCGGCGCGGCGTTTATTGCGATCGGTCTGTTCCTTTCGTCGCTCACCGAAAACCAGCTTATCGCCGCCGTCTCCGCAATGGGAGTCAACGCCGCGATGCTGCTTATTTCGCTCGTCGCCAACAACGTCGAAGCCACCGGCCCCCGCACGATACTCAAATGGTTCTCGGTTATGGACAGGTTCACCCCGTTCACCAACCAGATGCTCGACGTCTCGGCAATAGTTTATTACCTCAGCCTTGCCGCGATATTCCTGTTCCTTACCGACCGCGTTATCGAAAAACGCCGTTGGGCATAAGAAAGGAGCGCGAAAATGGATAACAAAAAAACCGCGCGCGACAACCGCAGATACAAATACGGATCGCTTTCGATCGTATTCACCGTAGTGTTTATCGCGCTGATAATCGTACTTAACCTTGTGTTCTCGTCGCTTTCGATATCGGGCGACCTCACCGTCGACCTCACCGAGGAGGATTTCACCTCGATCGGCGAGGAATCGTTAAGGCTTTTGCGCGATCTCGGCGAAGATCTCGATATTACCATTTATTTCATGGCGGCGCGCGACGCGTTCGATTCCGACGCCTATAACCACAACGGCGTCAACCTCTATGCGCTTGTGCGCGACACCGCCGAAAACTACGCCCGCGAATTCACCGGCGGCGAGGGAAAGGGCAGGGTCCAAGTCGTTTATAAAGAACTCAACACCGATCCGGCGTTCGAAGAAAAAATACTTGAAGAAGCCGCCACACAACTCACCCGGGCGAGCGTTATCGTACAGGGCAAATATCACTATCGCGTGCTCGGGCTTCAGGCTTTCTTCGAAGTGACCGAGAACAACGAGTATTATTCTTACAACGGCGAATACCGCCTTACCACGGCGATGCTCCAAAGCTCCATCTCGGAACCGCAGCTCGTATCGTTCACCGTCGGGCACGGCGAACAGATATCGGCTTCGCTGCTTCAGCTTTACGTGGGGGCGGGGTTCAGCGCCGACACCGTCAATCTTTCGGAATCGGATATCGATCCCCGCACGACGATAATCGTCTGCTCCGATCCTCAGACCGATTTCAGCTATGCCGAGATCGACAAACTGAACAAATATATGAACACATACAAATCGTTCACCGTAATGGTCGATTCCGCCACCCCGACGCTGCCGAACCTTCAATCCTTCCTCAACGACGGATGGGGCATCAACTATCGCCCGCAGTACCGTGTGAGTGACGACGTACACTCTCTCGACGGCGACAGGTATAACATCAACGCGAAATATCCGCAGGTCGCTTCCGACAGCACCTCTTCAATGGCGTCATACCAGATATTCAAAACAGTTGCGGATATGGGCGGCATAATAACCACGTCGCTCCCGCAGTGCGTCGAACTTTCGGTCCGCCCGGGGATAACCCAGGATAACTTTACCATCGAAAACGTGCTCACGTCTTACGAGACGGCTTCTTCCGCCACCGCCTCGGGCGAGCAGGGGACTTCCGGCGAAATGCCGATCGCTCTGCTCTCCACCCGCAGCGCCTACGGTGAAAACAACGTCCGCAGATTTGCATACGTAATGCTTATCGGCAGTACCGAGTTCGCAAGCGATTCCAACCTCGCCGCCTCGCAGCGCGGCAACCGCCGTATTGCGCTCGCGGCGGCAAGGGTGTTCGGTTCGCAGCTGCTCGCGCCGGATATCGATTCCAAACCGTTCGGTTCCACCGCGCTCGATATCGAGACCGGCACCGCCAACACGCTCACCTGGCTTATCTGCACGATCGTTCCCGGGATAGTCCTTATCCTGGGCATAGTGATGTTCTTCCGCAGAAGGCATTTGTAAAGATCACGGAGTGATGACCCGATGAAAAAACAGATCATAACTATCGCGGCGGTCGCAGTGATCGCGGTCCTGCTTTTCGCCGTTTATACGCTTTTTATCAAAGACAGCGGGATCGATGAGGCCGTAGACGTGACTTATGCGCTTTCCGACCCGGTGAAAAGCGCGATCGGCGATATCGGCAGGACAGAACTTACCCTGCGCGGATACGACGTCGACGACGACGGCTGGCTTATGATCCGCCGTTCGGCGCTTCAGTTTTCCGCCGCTAACGGAAATATCAAAGTCTCGGACAGCTCTTCCGGCGGCGAACCGGGAGTCGAAGTCGTTTCCGGCGGGAATAGCGGGTTTATCCCATACGGCTCGTTTTTCAAACGCCTTTACGACGGCACTCTTTACGGTTTCGACGGCGAGGCTCTTATCGCCAACGCCATCCTTAAATCCAACGGCAGGGAAGAACTCGAAGTAGCTGTGCACGCAATGGAAGGATACGATTCCGACGGCGACACGGTCACCGCCACGGGATTGCCTTTTATCTTCCCATCGCTTGACAGGAACGGGATCGCCTACCTCACCGTGCATAATTCCCACGGCGATTATTCTGTCTATCAGGAAAACGGAACCTTTTATTACGGCGCTTCACGCGTGGCTCAGTTCGACGCCGAACAGTTTTCGATGGTAACGACGAACTGCCGGTACGCCATTGCCTCCTACGGCAAAATGCGCATTCCCGACGGCAAGACTTGGGAAGATTACGGCTTGGGTACCGATTCACCCGCTACGGCTTCCTACACCATCGTCACTACTCCGGCAAGTGACAAAAGTTACCTTGTCCACACCGTTTACATCGGCAAAAAAGCGGCGGCGGGAAGCTATTACTACGCCCGGTACAGCGGCGGCAGGTTCGTGCCCGACGAGAGCGACCCCGAGCAGGACAAGCTTGTCGCAAACCTCAGCAAAGATATAATTTATTATTTCCCGGTCGGATCGGTCGAAGGCTCGATCGACAGCCCCGGTACGATAATGCTGAGCAAAGCGCTTGTGACCGAAATAAGCGAGACCGGCGCGCTGTTAAGCATTGACAACGTAAAGATAGAATATCTTAACGAGGGCATCAAGGCGCTTGTAAAGAACCTTTCGGCTTTCAACGCCGCGCCCAACCTTGCGCTTAAGGATACCTCGGCGATCTCGACCGTGATACTCGATAAAAAACACGCCGCCGATTACTCTTCCTATGAGGGCGGATGGCTTGCGAACACCGGCGTGTTCGGCGGCTTCACCAGCAATGACGGAAAGCCGACGTATATCGAGGGCGCGCTTGCAAAATATGCCGCCGACGGTAAATACAGCCTTAAGTTCGGGCTCCTGCGCGACGACGCAAACGGCGCTCTGCTCCCCAAAAAGTTCACGGTATCGACTTCTTACGACGGAGTGAATTATTTTGAACTGAGCGAACAGATAATCCCCGCGCAGGATGACAAAACTCTTAAAGAGTATTCCGTCGCTTTCGAAAGCGGAGACAGGATCCGCTATGTCCGCGTAGCTTTCGACGTGCCTCAGGTGGTAAACAGCTACGTCGTGTTCGACGAGATCCGTATTTATGCCGACGGCGACGACGCGCAGCCCACCGATTCGACTTCCGGCATCTGGCGCCTCGTCTATCCCGACACCTATATACCCGAGGGCAGGAACTTCGCATACCTCGATATGAACAATTTCAACAACTTTGTTCAGGAAGCCGCCGTCCTCAACGGTGAAAGCGTGGCTTATTGCGGAATAAGCGCCGACGGCGACGCCAACAAACTTAAATCCGACGTGCTGGAACAGTTCGGATTGCTCGAACCCGATAAACACTTTTCCTATACTTATCAGGGAGTCACTTTCGATATCTATGTTTCGCTCCCGACGGACGAAGGAGTTTATTACGCTTATTCCACCGTAAAAGGCGATTATGAGGGCAGAAGCATATTTTACACCTGCGATATAATCGTTGCGCTCACCGCCGAAACCGCCGGGTGGCTGGAATGGGATTTCTTCGAGTTCCTCGACCATTACCTTGTATCGATGTATATTGTCGAGATGGAAGATATGACCATCTCGTTCGACGGAGTGGATTATAAGTTCATACTCACCGCCGACGAAGACCGTTCGGATATAATCGACGTCTCTTATAACGGCAAGAGCCTTGACGTCCGCAGTTTCAAATATCTCTATCAATCGATACTCAGCATTTATCTTCAGGATGAATATATTCCTGAACCCGGCGAGATCGGCGAGGAATATCTCAGAATAAAGATTACCTCCGAGACCAGATCGCCCGAGATAGTGTTTTACCGTGTTTCGTCGACAAAATGCTTCTTCACCGTCGATGGAGAGGGAAGCTATTACGCGCTCGCGCAGAAGGTGAATATCGTGCGCGACCGTGTCGGCGAATATATCAACGGCGCGATCTTCACAAGCGCGTCATGAGGCGTCTGGCGGTTTTGGCGCTCGCGGCTGTCTTGCTGCTCTGCGCCTGCGGCGAAAACACACAGCCGATCGCCGGGGAAATTGAACGCGCCGTCGGAACGCTTGCCGCGAAGACCGCTTTCGGCGGCGATTATCTGCTTGAAATAAGCGTTTCCGGCGAATCGAAAACCACGCTGTATTACGCAAAAGGCGTTTTCGGCAGGGACAGCGCCGCAAAAACCGCATATACCTCGTTCGACCAGAGCTGGTTCGGTATGTCCGCCGTGTCCGAGAATTATTATTCCGACGGCAGGATAATAAGTATAAACGACGGCGAAGTCATCACCGCGGAACGCGAACCCGACGACGTGTTTCTTAAATTCCCCTATTCCGTGCCCGAAGGTTACGGCTCTTCCTGCCGCGGCTTGTCTGCCGAGCCAAACACGCGCGGCAAGGCGGTAACGTTTACGCGCGGCGGCAGCAGCGAGTTCTGCGAGAGCGTCGTCGGAGGCGATCTTTATACGCTCGCATACGTGATAAAAGATCCTCAGCCCGAAAAAACGGTTTACGGCGACGTAAAATGCATTTATACCCTGTCCGGCGGCGAACTGATTTCGGCGGGATACGAATTCGACGTGACGCTGTTCGACACTCCGTCCTACGTTCCGGGATACAGCCAGCCGGAGGAGGATTATTCGATAAAACTGCACGTCGTCGCAAAAGTTAATTATTCCGACGAATACGAAATAAAGGAATATTCCGGAGAAGAATAACGGTTCTTTGTCAATAGTTGGGGTAAAGAATCAAGAGAAAAAAACAGCAAGCAGACGTCACCAAACGGCTGCTTGCTGTTTTTGCAGCCGTAAGCGCTGCGCTTAAGGACTTTTATCTTGTTGCCGCGGCCCTCGGCGAAACCGTTGGTGACCGGGGTGAAGAAAGGATTAAGGTTATTATTTAATAAAAGGGCAACGCCCGAGGTTGACAATTTTTTTAACAAGTGCTATCATTTATAATGCGCCGGAGCGTTCGTGCCGGCTTTACCGGAATAAGGTCCGCGGTCAATGAAAAGGCGGGCGGCGGCACAGCCGGGCTTTCGGTTCGCGGCGCAAATAAATGCAAAGGCGGCATTATATGATCTCACTTTTGATCTCGGTCGCGGTATTGGTGATCGGGTATTTTGTTTACGGTAGGTTTACCGAAAAGATATTTGCTCCCGACGGCAGGGAAACCCCCGCGTTAAGGAAAAACGACGGAGTTGACTTCGTGCCGTTAAAGACCTGGAAAGCGTTTCTTATCCAGTTGCTGAACATCGCCGGGACCGGCCCGATATTCGGTGCGCTTATGGGCGCGGTGTTCGGACCCGTGGTGTTTATTTGGATCGTATTGGGCGCGATCCTGGGCGGCGCCGTTCACGATTATATGAGCGGTATGATCAGTATGCGCCACGACGGAGCTTCCATCGCCGAACTTTCGGGCGAATATCTGGGCAAACCGGCAAAAATCGTTATGCGTGTTTTTTCGGTGGTATTGCTGGTTTTGTGCGGAGTCGTTTTTGTCACCAGCCCGGCGGGTCTGCTCGAAAAACTCACCCCGGATTGGATGAACGGCACGTTTTGGACTGTCGTCATCATAGTTTATTATCTTCTTGCGACGCTTCTCCCCATCGATAAACTTATCGGCAAACTTTATCCGGTTTTCGGCGTGCTGCTTATAGTAATGGCTGCCGCGGTGATCGGAGGCATAGCTTTTTCGGGCGGGGAATACACCATTCCCGAACTCACGTTGGAAAATCTTCATCCCGCCGGGACTCCGGTCTGGCCATATATGTTCGTAACCGTCGCCTGCGGCGCGGTTTCGGGCTTCCACGCGACTCAGTCGCCCATGATCGCAAAATGCGTCACTTCCGAGAAAGCGGGCAGAAAGGTCTTCTACGGCGCGATGATAAGTGAATCGGTCATCGCGTTGGTATGGGCGGCGGCGGGCGTTTCGTTTTACGGAACGACTCAACTGCTCAACGAGGCGCTCGCAAGCGGCGCTTCAAACGTGGTTTACGAAATATCCACCGGAGTGCTCGGCACGTTCGGCGGATTTATCGCTGTCGCGGGGGTGATCATCTGTCCGATCACTTCGGGCGATACGGCGTTCAGGAGCGCAAGACTCATCCTTGCCGAAACCTTTAAACTCGATCAGAAAAGCCTTAAAAACCGTTTGATCATCACGGTCCCTCTTCTTACTGTCGGCGGGGCGATCACCTGGTTCTCGATAGTAAACAACAACGGGTTTCAAACGGTGTGGCGCTATTTCTCGTGGAGCAATCAGACTCTTGCGATGATCGCGCTGTGGGTCATGACGGCATATCTGCTTAAAAAAGGCAAATACCGTTTCGGATCGCTCATAACCGCTTTGCCTGCGGCGTTTATGACCGCCGTAAGCGTAACTTACATTTTTATTTCCGGCGAGGGATTCAACGCCGGCCAGACCTTATCGTATATCGTCGGAGCCTCGGTCGCGGCGGTTCTGCTGTGCGTTTATCTGTTCCTGCTCGTTTCAAAACTGCGCGCGGGCGGTTCGGCGGCGCCCGGCGACAGAATATCCGGGAAGGCTGATCCGGAATGATAACCGGCAGTTTCGACCCCAACGGCGCCGAGATCATCCGCGCCGAATATGCGATCCCGCAAAAAGCCAAAGAAATCGCCGCCCGTTTTTCGGTCGGGACGGTGATAATCACCTTTTCCGGGCAGCTTATGGACGCCCTGCGCGACAGGGGTACGGTCGAACCGCTCGACAGCGCGCTTTCGGTCGGATCGGCGGCGTTCAAAAGCAATATTTGCCGTGTTAAAAACAGCGATATCGCCGTTGTGCTTTCGGGCATCGGCGCGCCGAGCGTCGCCGCGGTCATCGAAGAACTTTTTGCGCTGTTCGGGGTGCGGAATTTTGTCGTTTTCGGCTCCGGCGGCGCACTGACCGATATTCCCGCCGGGTGCCTGATTGTCCCCGAAAAAGCCTGCCGCGACGAGGGGACGAGTTACCACTACGCTGAGCCTTCCGATTATATCGCAATAAAGAACGCCGGAAAAATATCGCGGATACTCGAAGAAATCGGAATCGGTCATATATCCGGCGGCACTTGGACGACCGACGCTTTCTACCGCGAGACAGTCGGCAACCGAGCGCGGCGCGTTGCGGAAGGCTGCGTCTGCGTCGAGATGGAATGCTCCGCGGCGCAGGCGGTATGCGATCTGCGCGGGCTGGAACTTTATCAGTTCATATATGCCGCCGATTCGCTCGACGGTGAATGGTCGCGCAGGATACTCGGCGAGCTGGAATCGGATTCGCGGCTGAAGTATTTCGCCGTTGCATACGAGATCGCAAAGCGCGTCATGGGAGAATGACTTTTAAAATGAGTATTACTATGTTATTCAGCAAATGGTTAGAATGGCAAATCAAATCAATAAAAAACGGGAACGATATTAAAGCGTTCAACTTCAATCTTTATGAAGCGTCGGATGCAGAAACTGAATTCGATGTGCAAATTGTCGGATGCCCGAGTTATAGCGTCGATGATCCGGACTGGGCATGCGAAACGGTATTTTCTTCTGGAGAGGATCTTTATCGATTCGATGCCGATGATTGGGAAGCTGCGTTAGAAAAATTCTCAACTATGATAATGGACTATCTTGAGAATTGCCCAAATAATGTGTTATCCTTGTGCCCACACATTTCATACGGATTTGTCGATGGGGATTTGATAACTGTTAGGTGATAGTATCATTGTAATTGTAATATTATCATTTGCCATATGATGCAAGTTCGAGTGGCAGTTACTATATCGTTATCGTCTCACTGCAAAGACTCGTGAAGCATTATACCTGCTACCGGTATGATCATGGGCGGCATAAGTGGGGCGTTGAATCCCTCGTTCTGCTTTGTCGCCGGGACAACCGTTTTGACTTTAATGGCGTACTGATAAATAAGATAATGAGTCCCGGGTTCAAGCAATTAGTATTACACTTGATTAAATGGGGAAATTCAAAATGAGATATCAGGAAAAACACATAGGATCACGGTTTGCCGCAAGGTTTCTTGAGCTGGCGGTTTATGACGATGAGGACGTTTCGGAACTGAAAACACTTTCGCCCGAGAAAAACGTGATGACCGAGGTTGAGTTCTTGCCATATCTCAAATACTTCACAAGTATCGAGAACCTCATATTGCTTCCCGGGGAAATGCCCGAAGATCCTGCACGGCATCTCGCCGGGCTTCAAAACGTCGTGCGGTTGGGAATAGAATACGATAACCGCGACGCCGACGATGAATACCGCCTCGATCTGTCGGCGTTCAGGAACGTTGAGTATATTGCATCAAAATCCTCGTGGAATTTCAGAAACGCAGGAGCGGCGACCGCGCTGAAATATTTGCAGGTCCAGTATTGGTGTGAAGATGATCTTGAGTCGCTCGCCGGAACGAATATCGATACGCTTTCGATTTCCGGCGGCAGACTGTGCACTCTTGAAGTGTCGGAGCAAATTCCGCTTAAGGTATTATCGCTTTCATACTTAAGGCGGCTCGAAAGCCTTTCGGGAGTGGAAGCTCTGCCTTTGAAAATGTTGGAGCTGGATCATTGCTCGAAAATCAGCGACTTTGATCTTCTTCGCGAAAGCACGGTCGAGTATTTGCTGTTATACGGCGGCAACCGCTTGAACGATATAGGCTTTATTTCCGATATGCGCTGTCTGCGCAGAGCAATGCTCGACGTTTTTGTCGGCAACGGAGATCTGTCCCCGCTCGACTCGTTGGAAAAAGCGGTGATCCTTACCGACAAAAAGAATTTCAACCGCAAAAATTCCGATCTACCAAAAACGGCAGAAGAATACTCCGTCAGCGGGATCCCTTCGTGGCGATTCCTTTTCGGCGACAGAAGATTATAAACTGCGAACGTAAAACTCAACTGCGAAACTCTACGCTGCACAGAAGTGCACCCGTTCCAGGTAAAAGGCAAAGGCTGGGTCAATGCCGTCGATCTGCAGGAAGGCGAGCTTGTTTACGACAGGGATTGGAACGCGTACGCGATAACTCGAGTAACACATATCACCCTTTCTGAACCGGTAGAAGTATATAACTT
>CAMZED010000003.1 GCA_947305675.1 uncultured Clostridia bacterium
GGAGAAACAACTATGAGGATCTTGAAAAAACTATTCGCTTTAGCCATGGCTTGTGCGGTGCTTGCCGTGTTTGCCGCCTGCGGCACGAGCAAAAACAACGTTTTAAACGACAAAAACAAAAGCGCGGTTTCAGTTTCCGCCGATGCGACGCAAGAAACCTCGGACGGATCGCAGGCGGCGGAACCGTCCGGAGAAAGTTCCTCGCTCCAAACTACCGACGCGCCGGAAGTCGAATACGGAAAAATATACGAAGCTTCCAAAGAAAAGACCGTCCGGCTGCACGTAAGATACGAAGAGGTCGATGTTCCGCAAATGCTGTTTCTTACACGGGAATCTGTCGAAGAATATATCTCCGGCGGCGATTGGGAGCGGTATTTCGTTATCGACGACGCCGCCGGGAAACAGCTCTATGCCGCAGCTTTCGACGCTTTTGACGATGAATTTTTCCGCGATAATTTCCTCACTGTTACTTTTGCAGTCGAGTCAAGCGGATCCAACACCGTTTCGCTTGCCGGCGGATCGCTCGAACAGGACGGAGTGTTCAAAGTCCACCTTACCCGATATCATCCGTATTGCGGCACTGACGATATGGCATTTTGGTTTGTTTTTGCGGGATTCCCGAAAACGCTCGCACCGGAAAACGGGAGGATCGAAGTCGTTTCGGAAATTATAGAGGAAGAATACAGCGATAACGACTGATTTTTGAGTATTGCAAAACTATAATAAAAATCCCACTCGTGCGGAGCGGGATTTTTGTTTTACGGGTTTGTTCAGAAGTTTTCGTCGTCAACCACGTCGAGCGCGTCCTTGCGGGAAAGGTTAAGCCTGCCTTTGTCGTCGATCTCGGATACAATGACTTTGATTGTATCGCCGATGGAAACGACGTCTTCGACTTTGGCGACGCGTTTCTTGTCGAGCTGAGAAATGTGGACAAGACCTTCTTTGCCGGGAGCGATCTCGACAAAGGCGCCGAAGTTCATTATGCGGGTGACGGTGCCGTAGAAAATTTCGCCGGGTTCGGGATCTTTTGCGATCGCTTCGATGGTTTTAAGCGCTTTGTAGGCGTTGTCTTTGTTGACGGCGGCGATAAATACCGAACCGTCGTCTTCAATATCGATCTTACAATCGTTGTCAGCGCAGATCTTCTGAATGACTTTGCCGCCGGATCCGATTACTTCGCGGATCTTTTCGGGGTCGATCTTGGTGCTGATCATCTTGGGCGCGTACTTGGAAACGTCGCTTCTCGGTTCGCTTATGCAGGGGGTAATGATCTCGTCGATGATATAATTTCTGCCCTTGTGGGTGGTTTCAAGCGCGTTTTTGATTATCGCGGGGGTAAGTCCGTCGATCTTAAGATCCATTTGGATCGAGGTGATGCCCTTCTTGGTGCCGGCGACTTTAAAGTCCATATCTCCGAAGAAGTCTTCAAGACCCTGAATGTCGATCATGGTGTTCCAGTTTTCGCCTTCGGTGATCAGACCGCAGGAGATACCGGCGACCGGCGCTTTTATCGGAACGCCGGCGTCCATAAGCGCCAGAGTCGAACCGCAGACCGAAGCCTGCGAGGTGGAACCGTTGGAAGAGACGACTTCGCTGACCAAACGGATCGCATAGGGAAATTCCTCAACGGAGGGAAGCACCGGAACGAGCGAACGTTCGGCAAGCGCGCCGTGACCGATCTCACGTCTGC
Source organism: uncultured Clostridia bacterium (assembly GCA_947305675.1). Classification (GTDB taxonomy): domain Bacteria; phylum Bacillota; class Clostridia; order Oscillospirales; family CAG-382; genus Coliplasma. Next base: position 1,691 of record CAMZED010000003.1, read on the forward strand.
CGGGGCTGCGGGAGGCTTTCGCTTCGCCGACCGAATAACCCGGCATATTGTAATGGTGCATATATCTCTTGGATTCTTCGCCGTCGATACCGTCGAGCAACTGTGCTTCGCTGACGGGAGCGAGCGTTGCGATGGTTATGACCTGAGTTTGTCCCCTTGTAAACATACCCGAACCGTGGGTGCGGGGAAGAATGCCGACTTCGGCGTTGAGCGGACGGATCTGATCCATCCTTCTGCCGTCGACGCGCTTCTGTTCGGTAAGGAGCCAATGGCGGACGATCTTCTTCTGAAGTTTATAAAGGCATTCGTCGATCATGGCTTTGCTGTCGGGATATTCTTCGGCGAGTTCTTCATAAACGCGTTCGTAAATGGGCTGAAGTGCGGCGTCGCGCACACGTTTGTCGTCGGTATCGAGTGCGGATTTTACGTCTTCGCCGACAAGCGATTCGATCTTTTCGAACATATCGTGATCGATCTCGAAAGCGGGATATTCAAATTTGGGCTTGCCGATCTCGGCACGTATGTCGTTGATAAAATCGGTAATGGGCTTGATGGCTTCGTGAGCCTTCATAATAGCCTCGTACATCGTGTCGTCGTCAACTTCGTTGGCGCCGGCTTCGATCATAACGACTTTTTCTTTGGTGCCGGCAACGGTAAGTTCAAGATCACTCTTTGCTCGCTGAGCTTCGGTCGGGTTGATAACGATCTTGCCGTCGACAAGTCCGACAAAAACACCCGCGATCGGACCGTTCCAGGGAATGTTGGAGATCGAAATAGCGATCGAAGCGCCGATCATCGCCGATATCTCGGGCGAGCAATCGGGGTCGACCGACATAACGGTAAGCGAAATAACCACGTCGTTCCTGAGATCTTTCGGGAACAGGGGACGGATCGGTCTGTCGATCACGCGGGAGGCAAGTATCGCGTGTTCGGTAGGTCTGCCTTCGCGGCGGTTCCAGCTTCCCGGGATCTTTCCGGCGGCATAAAGCCTTTCTTCATAATCGACGGAAAGGGGAAGGAAGTCAATCCCGTCTCTCGGGGCGGCGGACATTGTCGCGTTGGCGAGCACGGCAGTTTCACCGTAACGGACCAGGCAGGAACCGCCGGCGAGCTGCGCCATTTTGCCGGTTTCGATGACCAGAGGTCTGCCGGCGAGTTCGTAATGGAAAGTTTTGAAATTCTCGAACATTTTGTTTTTCCTTTCTTGTTTTATATCAAGGAAGGACCCCGAGCAAGTTTAACACTTAACTTCACTTCGGATAAAACTCCGAAAAAAAGTTAACTGCTAAACCACCCGAATCCCTTCCGTTTGCGGCGTTAAGCAACAAGAGGGCTGCCGGTTTTGCGACAGCCCCTTGCACTATTGCTTACTTTCTTATGCCGAGGCGTTCGATGACCGAGCGGTAACGTTCGATATCGTTCTTCTGAAGATAGTTGAGGAACTTTCTTCTTTTACCGATCATCTGCTGCATACCTCTGCGGGAGTGGTTATCCTTGGGGTTGTTTTTAAGATGCTCGGTAAGTTCGGAAATACGCTTCGAAAGAATGGCGATCTGTACTTCGGGAGAACCGGTGTCGCCTTCGTGTACTGCGTAGTCTTTGATGAGCTGCTGTTTGGTCTCTTTTGCGATCATGGTTTTTTCACCTTTCAAAAAATATTTTCCGGGGCAAACCGTGCAAACGGTTCGGTGAACGCGGGCGATGCGCCCGCAGATCCGTAAACTCGGCAAACCCCACAGCGGTTTTCCGCATTCCACATTACTGTACCACATAAAATTCAATTTGTAAAGGGTTTTAACATATTTTTTTGCTGTTTTTTTGTATAAACAAGTAAATTCCCAAAGAAAACTCAACATCGGGATCTGCTGTCGTGAGCGGGTCGTAAAATCCGATGCTTCGGCCGTTGCTCAAAACCGTAAACATTTGCAAATGTTCGCCGCCATCTCCGATAAAGCTTAAGTTTTGAATGAATTCCACAAATTCAGTACATCTGTTGAATCCGACGTTGAATTCAGAACGGGAGTTTGCGATTTGTAAATAAAACTTGAAATATAACTTGATTTTAACCGTTTATAATGATATTATATACGGTGATAACATATGCAAAAAACATAAACTGTGCATCGGGTCGTGCGGCAATGAATATAAAACTTGCGTCTGAAAAGAAAAAAGAATACATTATACAAGCGGTATCCGCGCTTGTTCTCGCGGCCATCACCGCGCTGCTCATAGCAGTCGCGGCGCACGGCGGTTTTTACGGAAGCGAGGCTTCCGAGGCGTTCGATACCGTTTACGGTTACGACGGGGAAGGATCTTCCGACGCCGTATATGATTGACAGCGAGGGGTGTTGGTATGCCGTTGAACAAAGATTTCTCTCTGCACGACGACTTTGCCGAATATCTTTTCGGCGTCGGTGAAAACTACAAAGCTCAGGAATATCTCGGAGCGCACCGTGTGGGCGAACACTCTTTTGTGTTCCGCGTTTGGGCTCCCAACGCCGACAAAGTCTATCTTTGCGGCGATTTTAACGGATGGGGCGCCGATATACCCATGCACCGGTCGGAATCGGGCATTTGGGCGGTTTTGTTCGAAAACGCCGGGTTCGGCACTGGATCGCGGTATAAATTCCTTATCGAACGCGACGGGAGACGGTTTTATAAATCCGATCCCTACGCGTTCAGTTCGGAGATCCCCGCCGGCGGTTCGAGCCGTTTTGCCGAACCGTCGTTCGATTGGAACGACAAAGCGCATATGGATTCGATAAAAGACAACGCGCCGTATTTCCTGCGCGACGAAATGCCGCCGAAGCCGATGAACATCTATGAAGTCCATCTGGGATCCTGGCGCCGCCATTGGGACGGTTCGTTCCTTTCGTATTACGAAGCGGCGGATCAGCTTGCCGATTACGCCGTCGGGATGGGCTACACCCACGTCGAACTGCTTCCCGTCGCCGAGCATCCGCTCGACGCAAGCTGGGGCTATCAGGTCTGCGGCTATTATGCGCCTACTTCCCGTTTCGGACCGCCGGAAGGGTTTATGTATCTTGTCGACCGACTTCACCGAAGCGGTATAGGCGTTATCCTTGACTGGGTGCCCGCCCATTTTCCCAAAGACGAACACGGGCTTTTTGAGTTCGACGGCGGACCGCTTTACGAATATTCCGGCAGAAGGAAGGAACACCCTTCCTGGGGGACCCGTTGTTTCGACGTCGCGCGCAATCAGGTTCGATCCTTCCTTATCTCAAACGCGCTTTACTGGCTCGGTGAATACCACGTCGACGGTTTGCGCGTCGACGCCGTCGCTTCGATGCTTTACCTCGATTTCGACCGCGGACCCGGCGAATGGGATCCCAACCCCGACGGCGGAAATATCGATTACGGCGCGGTGGAATTCTTTAAAAAACTGAACGCCGCCGTTACAAAATATTACCCCGACCGCTTCACCGTCGCCGAGGAATCCACCGCGTTTCCCGACGTAACAAAGAAACACGGGCTGGGGTTCAACCTGAAATGGAATATGGGCTGGATGCACGACACGCTCGATTATGTATCGGCTCATCCGCTGGCGCGCGCCGAAGAACATTGGAAGCTCAGCTTCGGGCTTTCGTATGCCTTCAGCGAAAACTACGTGCTTGCGATCTCTCACGATGAAGTTGTCCATTGCAAAAAGAGTCTGCTGGATAAATGCGCCGGCAGATACAACGCGAAATTTGCCAACCTGCGCGCCTATCTCGCGTTTATGATTACCCACCCGGGAAAGAATCTGCTGTTTATGGGAGCCGAGCTCGGGCAGTTTTCCGAATGGAAGTTCGCTTCGCAGCTCGAATGGTTCCTGCTCGATAACGAAAAGCATTATAAACTCCACCGGTTCGTCGCTGAGCTCAACGCGTTTTATAAAAACAGCCCCGAACTTTACGCCATGGAATGCAAACCGGAAGGTTTCCGCTGGATCTTTGCCGATAACGCGATCGACAACGTGATCGCCTACGAGCGTATTGCTCCCGACGGCAAAAAGATGACAGTCGCCGTCAATTTTTCCGGGCTGGACAGATATGATTACGAGATCCCCGTCGGAGAAGACGGAAGTTTTAAAGAAATATTCAATACGGATGAGATTCGCTACGGCGGATTCGGGTTTGTGAACGAAGGCGTTCTGACCGCGTTCGAAAGCGGTTTCGGCGGAAAACGCATAAGAGTGAAACTTCCCGCGTTCGGCGCTGTAATATTCCAAAAGGAAATTAAGGAGAAAGCGAAATGATCAAGAAAAAAGAAACCGTCGCAATGCTTTTGGCGGGCGGGCAGGGAAGCAGGCTCCATCTGCTCACCGAACGCACCGCAAAACCCGCGGTGACGTTCGGCGGAAAATACCGTATTATCGATTTTCCCCTGTCGAACTGCATCAATTCCGGCATCGATACCGTCGGCGTGCTTACTCAGTATCAGCCTCTTGCGCTCAACGAATACATCGGCAACGGACAGCCCTGGGATCTTGACCGTACCTACGGCGGAGTGACGCTGCTCCCGCCTTACCAGATGAACAAACGCGCCGACTGGTATAAAGGCACCGCCAACGCTATCTATCAGAACCTTCAGTTTATCGACAAATTCGATCCTGATTACGTCGTGATCCTTTCGGGCGACCATATTTACAAAATGGATTATCACGATATGGTCGAAGCCCACCGCCGCACCGGGGCGGATTGCACCATCGCGGTGTTCGAAGTGCCGCTGAGCGAGGCTTCGCGGTTCGGCATAATGACGCTTGACGGCGATATGCGCGTGACCGAGTTCACCGAAAAGCCCGCTCAGCCGAAAAGCACCATGGCTTCGATGGGCGTGTATGTGTTCAGCCGCGATAAACTCGCCAAATACCTCGAAGCCGACGAGGCCGACGAAACAAGTCAGAAGGACTTCGGCAAAAACGTCATCCCCGCGATGCTCGCGGCGGGCGAAAAACTTTACGCTTACAAATTCAACGGATACTGGAAAGACGTCGGAACGATCCAAAGCCTTTGGGAGTCTAATATGGACCTGCTCGGCGAACGCCCGGTGCTTACCCTGCGCGACCTGAACTGGCGCATCTCCTCCCGTAACGAGGCGATGCCTCCGCATTACGTCGGCTACGAAGCGACAATAAACAATTCGATCGTTACCGAAGGCTGCGAGATCTACGGCACGGTCGAGAATTCGGTGCTTTCGGCGGGCGTTATCGTCGAACGCGGAGCGGTCGTGCGCGACAGTGTTATTTTCGGCAACGTGACCGTAAAATCCGATTCCGAGATCAATTATTCGCTCATCGATTCCGGCACGGTGATCGGAAAGAGCGCGACTGTCGGCAAAGAAATGGCACTTGCAAAAGGGATAACCCTTGTCGGCGGCGGGCTTACCGTTCCCGACGGAGCCACAGTCCCCGACAGAGCGATCTGCGGCGCTGATATGATAAAAGAACTGGCGAAGGGGGTATAAACGATGAATGCTATCGGCATTATCTTTTCAAGCATAAACGAAAAGAGCATCCACGAACTCACAAAAGAGCGCACGATGGCTTCGGTTCCTTTCGGATGCCGTTACCGCCTTATCGACTTTGCGCTTTCAAATATGGTAAACGCCGGTATAACGCATATCGGGCTTATCACTCATTATAACTATCAATCGCTTATGGACCATATCGGCACCGGAAAAGACTGGGACCTTGCCCGGCGCCACGGCGGTATAAAACTGCTTCCTCCTTACATAACCGCTTTTTCAAATGCCACAAACACCATCGGCAGCACCTGGCTCGGCGCGCTGGTCAACGTGCGCGATTTTCTCAACGGCTGCAAAGAGGAATACGTCGTCCTTTCGGATTGCGACAGCGTTTGCAACCTCGATCTCGACGCGATGATCCAGCAGCATATCTCGCTCGGGTCCGACGTCACTCTGGCGGTGAAGCGCGTTTATATCGCCGACGGCGGCCATCACCGTTCCGTAACCGTTATCGATTCCGACGAAAACGGTATGATCACCGGCGTTGCCGACAGCGCCGGCAGACCGAGCGGTTACGCCGACGCTTCACTGAAGCTCGTCGTCGCAAACAAAAAATATATCGAAAACGCAATAAACCTCGCCACGGCTTACGGGTATTCCGATTTTTACAAGGACGTAATACTTCGCGGGAAAGATGCCTCCGACTGCCGCATTTACAGGTACGAAAACTATTTTGCCACTCTGCGCAGCCTTAACGATTATTTCAGCTGCAGCATGGATCTGCTCGACCCCGAAATCAGACGTTCGCTGTTCGGCTTGCGCAGCCGCCCGGTACTTACAAAAGTCCGCAACTCCGCGCCCTCATCATATGTAAACGGCTCGGTCGTGCGCAATTCGCTTATCGCCGACGGATGCGTAATAGAGGGCACCGTTGAAAATTCGATAATATTCCGCGGAGTGAAAGTCGGCAAAAACACCACGGTAAAGAACTGCATCCTTATGCAGGACACGATTACCGGCGATAACGCTTACCTGAACTGCGTCATAACCGAAAAGAACGTCGTCATCAGAGAGGGAAGAGTCCTTTCCGGCCACGAGACCATGCCTTTCTTTATCGAAAAGAACGCAATAGTCTGAACCCTTACAAGGAGTGCTTATGAAGATATTATACGTTGCCGCCGAGGCGCTTCCGTTCGCTTCGTCAGGCGGGCTGGGCGACGTTATCGGTTCGCTGCCCGAAGCGCTTAACAAACTGCCGGATACCGAGGTCCGCGTTGTAATGCCGCTTTACGGCACGGTGCCGGACGCCTTCCGCAAGGATTTCAGGTTTCTCGGCTCGAAAACCGTAGAGCTTTCCTGGCGGAAGCAGTATTGCGGAATATTCTCTTATGAATACCGCGGAGTTACTTTTTATTTCGTAGATAACGAGTATTATTTCAAGCGCAGCCGTATATACGGAGAGTTTGACGACGGTGAAAGGTTCGCTTTCTTCTGCCGCGCCGCTTTGGAAATACTGCCGGATATCGGCTATTTTCCCGATATTCTCCACGCCCACGATTGGCACGCCGCTTTAAGCACGGTTTACCTCAAACGCGTTTACGCGCATAAGGACGCCCGCTATTCTTCGATCAAATCGGTGATCACCATTCACAATATACAGTACCAGGGAGTTTACGGCCGCGAACTTATCGGCGACGTTTTCGCGTTGGGCGAAGAAGATATACCCTGCCTTGAATACGACGGCGCGATCAACCTGTTAAAAGGCGGAATAGACGTGTCCGACGCCGTGACGACGGTTTCGCCCACGTATGCCGAAGAGATCCTTACACCCGCGTATTCCTCGGGACTTTACAAGGTGCTTTGCGGCATACTTAACGGCATCGACAGAAAATATTATAACCCCTCGAAAGATAAGGAGATCGCCGCGAATTATTCGTCGCGTAATATCGCCGGAAAATCGGAATGCCGCGCCGCGCTGCGCTCGTCGCTCGGGCTGCCTCAAAAAGACGTTCCTCTGCTCGCGGTGGTATCGCGCCTGGCAGGGCACAAGGGGCTGGATCTGTTAATGCTTTGCGGCGACGAACTGCTCGAAAGCGACGTTCAGCTTGTCGTGCTCGGGCAGGGCGAAAAGGCTTACGAAGAATATTTCGCCTCGCTTCAGCGGCGCTTCCCCGATAAATGCCGCGCGCTTATCACCTATGACCGCGCTCTTTCAAAGCGGATCTATGCCGCGGCAGACGTGTTTATAATGCCGTCGAAGAGCGAACCCTGCGGGCTTGCGCAGATGATCGCTTCGCGCTACGGCGCCATCCCGGTAGTCCACGATACCGGCGGACTGCACGACAGCATAAAAGACATCTCTTCAAAAAACGGCAACGGCTTTACTTTCGCCGCTTATAGTTCGGATGAACTGCTTAAAACGGTGCGCCGCGCGGTATCGCTTTACAGTGACCGGCGCGACGGTTTTGAGGCGCTGCGCAAAAAGGTGATGAACGTCGATTTCACCTGGAAAAAGAGCGCACTGAATTACAAAAAACTCTATGAAAAACTCATTCTAGAATAGACCCGGAAAAGGAACTTGATTTTATGGAAAACAATCTTACAAACGCGGCTGTCCGCGGTGCGATCCAGGCGAAATTGTCGCGTTATTTCGGAATAAGCGAGCAGGAGGCGGATTCCGACCAGATATACCGTGCGACGGTGTTGAGCGTGCGCGATATACTTGCCGAAAAAAGCCGTCGCTTTTCCGAAAAAGTGACCGAAAAGCGTCAAAAGCAAATATACTATATGTGTATGGAATTTCTCGTCGGCAGATCGCTCAAACAGCATCTGTGCAATCTCGGGATCGAGCAAATGTATCGCGAAGTCCTTTCGGAAATGGGTTTCCGGCTTGAAGACATATATGATTGCGAACCCGATCCCGGGCTGGGCAACGGCGGTTTGGGAAGGCTTGCTTCCTGCTTTATGGACGCGCTCACTTCTCAATCCTATGCGGTAAGAGGCAACTGCATTCTTTACGAATACGGGCTTTTCAAACAGCGCATTGTCGACGGCGAACAGCTCGAACTGCCCGATATATGGCTTACCGGAGCCGATTGCTGGCTGGTCCCGCGCCAGGACAGAGCCGTCACCGTAAGGTTCGGCGGCACCGCGCGCGAGGAATGGCGCGACGGTCATCTGGAAATAATCTATGAAAACTGCGACGAAGTCGAAGCCGTCCCTTTCGATATGTTCGTTTAGGGCGGATGCGGCGGAGACGCGGTGAACATACTTCGCCTTTGGAAGGCAAGGGATATAAGGCACTTCAATATGGAAGCGTTCTCGCAGGGGCAATATATGAAAGCCGTCGAGGAAAGCACCATGGCGGAGACTATCTCGAAAGTTCTTTATCCCGCCGACAACCATCACGAGGGCAAACTGCTTCGCCTCACCCAGCAGTATTTTCTCTGCTCGGCGGCGCTTCAGAACATTATCAAACGTCATCTGTTCAAGTATAAATCGATCGAGAACCTTCCGGACCTCGTGGCTATACACATCAACGACACCCATCCGGCGCTCTGTATCCCCGAACTTATGCGAATACTTGTCGACGAACATCACGTCGATTGGGAAAAGGCATGGGATATAACTCTCCGCACGGTGAGCTACACCAATCATACCGTGCTTCCCGAAGCGCTCGAATGCTGGGATGAACAGCTGTTCAGGTTCAAACTGCCGCGCATCTATTCCATCATCCGCGAGATCAACCGCCGCTTCTGCGCCGACGCCTGGAACGCTTTCACCGGCGATTGGGACAAAATTTCCCGTATGGCGATACTCAACGCGGGGCAGGTCAGGATGGCAAACCTTTCGGTGGTGGGTTCACACACCGTGAACGGCGTTTCGGCGCTCCACTCGGATATACTCAAAAAGAACCTGTTCAAAGATTATGCCGATATGTATCCCCAACGCTTTACCAACGTCACAAACGGCATCGCTCACCGCAAATGGCTTTGCTATTCAAACCCGCGCCTTGCATCGCTGCTCGATGAAACCATCGGCGACGCTTACCGCCGCGACGCGGAACAGCTTTCGCGGTTCGCCGCTTTTGCCGACGACAAGGGTGTTCTCGACGCGCTCGACGCGATAAAGAAACGCAATAAAGCCGATTTTTCCGATTATATCCGCCGCACTCAGGGGATAATCGTCGATCCGTCCACCGTGTTCGACGTCCAGGCAAAACGCCTGCACGAGTATAAACGTCAGCTGATGAACGCGATAAATATTATTTCGCTTTATCAAAAGCTGCTCGCCGATCCGAACGCCGATATAACCCCCACCACCTTCATCTTTGCGGCAAAAGCCGCGCCGGGTTATTACGCCGCCAAGGATATAATAAGGCTTATCTGCTATCTCGGAGCCGAGATCGATAAGAACCCCGTGATCAGCAAAAAACTCAAAGTGGTTTTCCTTGAAAACTACAACGTCACGCTTGCCGAAAACCTTATGCCCGCCGCCGAGATAAGCGAACAGATCTCGCTCGCGGGGAAAGAGGCTTCGGGCACCGGGAATATGAAGTTTATGATCAACGGCGCGCTCACCATCGGCACGCTCGACGGCGCTAATGTCGAAATCGCCGAACGTGTCGGCGGCGAAAACATATTCATTTTCGGGCACACCGCGCCCGAAGTCGAAGAACTCTGGCACAAAGGCTACGCTTCCTCGGTTTATTACAACCGCAGCGAAACGTTAAAACTCGCCGTCGACAGATTGCAGGCGGGATTCAACGGCAGGAGCTTCGCCGAAATAGCCGATTATCTGCTTTATTCACACGGCGTATCCGATCCCTTTATGTGCCTTGCCGATTTCGACTTCTATCAGGACGCGCGCAAGAAAGCGTACGCCGCTTATTCCGACCGAAGCCGCTGGAACCGTATGTCGCTTATGAATATCGCCAACGCCGGATTCTTTGCCGCTGACAGAAGCGTTTCCGAGTACGCAAAAAACATCTGGCACGCTTCGCCCGTCAGCGAGGAAGAATGATGCAAGCCTCGTTCAGGATAATTTCGGCGTCGGTGCCGGACGGCTGCCGCGCGTTTCCGTTCGGCTGCGATATTTCGCTTTCGCTTTCGGTCGAGGGGACCGATTGCCAGAAGATCTGGGCGTATATCGGCGACGACAGCGGCGTTATCATCGCGCGGGAGGCGGGGTTTTACAACACCGAAACCGGGTTTTTCGCCGGGATCGCGCTCAACAGCGGATCGGTTTCCGGTCGCGACGGGCTTTTCTTCTGCCACTTCGAGTTCACCGATAAGACCGGAAAGCGCTATTACACCGCTTTTGCCGCTGACGAAACCTGCTACGTTTCGGATAGATTCGTAAACGAACTGCAGTTTACGGTATTCAAAGAGATTTACCGTGATCCTGAATGGCTGTCCGGCGGCGCCGTTTATCAGATCTTTCCCGACCGGTTCGCCAAAGGCGGCGCGGATTGCCGCCGCGAAGGGCTGAAATACGACGGCGATTGGGAAAACGGGATACCTGAATATCCCGTGAAAGGCAAAAAGTTCCTTAACAACACCCATTTTGGCGGAACGCTTTGGGGCGCCGCTGAAAGGCTCGGATATCTGGCTTCGCTCGGGGTGAACTGCGTTTATTTCAACCCGCTTTTCGAAGCCGCGTCCAACCACAAATACGATACCGGCGATTATCTTAAAGTCGACCGGACTTTCGGCGGCGACGAAGCGCTTGCTTATTTTATCAAAAAGGCGCATTCGTTGGGTATCGCGGTCGTTCTCGACGGCGTTTTTAACCATGTCGGCGACAACAGCATATATTTTAACAAATACGCAAAATATCCGGTTATCGGGGCTTATCAGTCGAAAGATTCGGAATATTTCAATTGGTTCGATTTTTACGATTACCCCGACGGCTACGCCGCGTGGTGGGGGATAAAGACTCTGCCTCGAACCGTGCGCTGCCGTTCCTATCGCGATTTTATCACCGGAGTCGTTATTCCGAAGTATATGGCGATGGGCGTCGACGGTTGGCGGCTGGACGTCGTCGATGAACTCGAATCCGATTTTGTTGACGAGATCGCCGCCGCGGTAAAAAAATGCAAACCCGACGCGATCCTTATCGGCGAGGTGTGGGAAGACGCCTCGAACAAGACTTCCTACGGCGAGCGCAAACGATATTTCCGCGGCGCTCAGCTCGATTCGGTAATGAACTATCCTCTGCGCAACGCCGTGATCGACTTCGTATCCGGCAACGGCAACAAAATGTTCGTCGATACCGTAAACGCCCTTTACGCCCATTATCCCGTAAGCAAGCAGAAGTTTTTGCTCAATTTTCTCGGCTCGCACGATACCGAGCGGATAACGACGGTTCTCGGAGGCGACAGCGTACCCGACGCGCCTAACGAGGTCCTCGCCTCAAGGCGACTTTCGCCCGAACGGCGCGAAGAAGCAAAAGAACTGCTGGTTTCGGCATATACGCTGCTTGCGGCGATGCCGGGTGTCCCCTGCATTTATTACGGCGACGAGATCGCAATGGAAGGGTATCACGATCCCTTCAACCGCCGCCCGTTCCCGGAAGAGGGGTTTAACGATCCTTTTTCGCGCCGTTTCGCCGCGATAAACGCTTTGCGCCGCAAGTATAAAGACTGTTTCACGCTCCCATATTTCAAATGCTCTCCCGTCGGCAAAAACGCGGTTGCAATCACCCGCGGCGACGGAAAACGCAGGCTGACCGTGTTTGCCGTCTTCGGTGAAGAATACGCCGTTTTTGAGCCCGACGGCGATTATTTCGATATTGTCGCGGGTAAACCGTTTTGCGGCGGAAAAGTCGCAAAAAATTCGGTTTTATTATTGATATCGGAGGAACAAAATGACAGATAACGCAAAAATAATCGCCTCCGGCGCAAAAGCGCTGGGAATAAACGAGGGCGACACCGTGCTTATGCATTCATCGCTCAAATCGCTCGGGCAGGGGTTCACGCCTTCCGACGTGATCGAAGGATTGCTGGCTGCGCTTGGCAAAGAAGGCACGCTCGTTCTTCCGGCGCTGAGCTATCTCAACTGCAATGCTTCCAACCCTGTTTTTGATTATTACGGCACCAAATCGAATGTCGGTGCGATCCCGGAATATTTCCGTACATCGGTTCCCGGCGTGATCCGCAGCGTAAATCCCACGCATTCCTGCTGCGCTTTGGGCAAAAACGCCGAATATCTCACGTCGGGTCATATTCTCGACGAGACCCCCTGCGGACTCAATTCGCCGTTTCGCCGCCTTATGCTCATAGGCGGCAAGATACTGTTTCTCGGCTGCGGCACCGAACCGAACACTTCCATGCATGCCGTAGAAGAGCTCGCGGTGCCCGATTATCTGTTCGGCGACGTCGTCGAATACAAAGCGATACTCGCCGACGGCAGCGAAAAAAAGATCTACTGCCGGGCTCACTGGTTCAAAAACGTAGTTCAGCGCTACGACAGGTTGGAAAAACTTCTTCCGAACGGTTCGATCCGCGCCGGATATATCGCCAACGCCGATTGCCGTCTGATATCCACTCCCGAAATGTGGGAGACCGCTCTGGCAAAATACCGCGAAAATCCGCATTACTTCGTCGATATGGGGTGAGCGGCGGTTTGTCCTTATCATCGCTCACCCTATATTGATCAAACCAAAAGGGAGGTCCTCGAATGGACGCCTCTATTGCTGAAAAACTCGCCGAACTCATAAAGATCTACCGTTTAAAAGGCGAGCTGGTTAATTACGATAACTTAAAATCAGGGAATATCAATGATACTTACACCGTCGTCACCGATTACGGCGGTTCGGAACGTCAATATCTCATTCAGCGCATAAACCTCAACGTGTTCAAAAAGCCGCTCGACGTGGCGGCAAACATCGCGTCGGTTACTCAGCACATTGAATCAAAACTGAAAGAAGCCGGGGTGAGCGATCTTCGCCGCCGGGTAGTGAAGTTTTACAAGACTCCCGATGGCGATTATTACCATTACGACAGCGACGGTTCGTGCTGGCGGGTTTCCTCGTTCGTCTTCAATTCAGTCACCCACGATTCCGCCGACAACACTGAACTGCTTTGCTCGGTCGGCACCGCCTTCGGCGAATTCCAAAAGTTTCTGTGCGATTTCGATGCTTCAAAACTTTTTATCACCATCCCCGATTTTCACAATACCGAAAAAAGGGTTGCCGATATGATCTCCGCCGCAAAAGCCGATCCGTTCGGCAGACTGAACTCGGTAAAAAGCGAATATGATTATCTCATTTCCGAAAGCGGCTGCGCTAAAATGTTTCGCGAACTGAACGAGAAAGGCGAAATTCCGGTGCGCGTCACTCATAACGATACAAAATGCAACAACGTTATGTTCGATTCGGCAACCAACCGCCATCTGGCGGTGATCGACCTCGATACGGTCATGCCGGGGTTCGTCGCGCACGATTTCGGCGACGCCGTTCGTTTTGCCGCCAACCCGGGCGGGGAAGACGCCGACGACGTTTCGGAAGTGTTTCTCGACCTCGGTCGATATGCGGCTTTCGCAAAGGGATACGTAACGCAGATAAGAGGCTTTCTGACCGAAAAAGAACTGCTCACTCTGCCCGACGGAGTCGCCGTTATAACGCTTGAACTGGCGGCGAGGTTTTTGACGGATTACCTTTCGGGCGACGTGTATTTTAAATGCAAAAAGGAAAACCACAATCTCATCCGCACGCGTGCCCAGACCGCGCTGCTGAAGGATATTATCGCAAAAATGCCGCTTATGCGTACGGAATTGAATAAAATTATAGCAAATTGTGCAAATAATTAAAAATAGAATTGTAATTTTTAACGATTTTTTAATATAATTGCCGAAAATTCTTGACAATTGATATAAAATGTGTATAATCCACTATTAAGCAGTATTGTATTTGTTTTTTAAGGTATTGCTTTTCTACGCACCGGCAAATACGGAGGAACCGCGCTTGTCTTCATCGACCTCGAATAAAGTCCCGGAACAGTCGGAATCCGAACTGATCGCTTCCGCCCGTGCAGGCGACAACCGCGCTTTCGAAGCGCTGGCGGAATCATATAAACGGATGCTCGATTACCACATCCGTCGGTTGAACGCACAGGGTTCTATCTATGACGACCTTTTTCAGGAAGGGCTGATCGGTTTGCTTAAAGCCGTCAGGACGTACGACGGGACCTCGGCGGCGTTTTCCACTTACGCTTCGCGCTGCGTTCACAACAGCGTCGTCAGCGCACTGCGTAAGTATAACGGTCAGGCCAAAAACGGCGAACCGGATCCCGCAGCGCAGACTTCTGAATCATACGAGTTTGCTCCTTCAGCCGAGGAAGAAACCCTCGGGAGCATTTACGCGGGCGTCTTATACGGAAAAGTCAGCTCGTCTCTTTCGGATTACGAAAAACTCATTTTTGATATGTATCTTTCCGATCTGTCATACGAGAGCATTTCGTTCGTCACCGGGAAGGACGTTAAAAGCATCGAAAACGCGGTTTACCGCATACGAAGGAAGTTAAAGAACATAATAACTTCCGAGAGCGCCGCGGAACAGGATAAAAGCCCCAAAGGGTTTAAATAAATTTTTTCCACACAAAGAGGAGAACACAAATGTACGAAGACAAGACTCTTACCTGCAAAGATTGCGGCAAAGAATTCGTTTTCACCGCCGGTGAACAGGAATTCTACGCAGAACGCGGATTCCAGAACGAACCGCAGCGCTGCAAATCCTGCAGAGACGCAAGAAAACAGGCTACCAGAGCAAACAAGGAAATGTTTACCGCTGTTTGCGCTGATTGCGGCGGAGAAGCAAAGATCCCGTTCCAGCCTTCTGATGACAGACCTGTTTATTGCAGCGATTGCTTCGCAAAAAGAAAGAATAATCAGTAATTTATAATAAACTTATAAACTGATCAGATCTGCGAGCATTTTGAAGCGGCGACCGCGTTTGCGCGGCCGCCGCTTTAACTACCCCACCCGAAACGCAGATCCTCTTTATGGTTTTTTTGCCGATATTGTTGCATTATCGGTCCGTTTGTGATAAAATGCGCTGAAAGGCGGTGATTATGTTTGACCGGTGCGAAAATAACCGTAAAATGCCTGCTCGAAGCGGGCGTGCGGGATATCTTCGGGTATCCCGGCGCAAGCCTGCTCAGCCTTATGCAGGCGATAGGGGAAGAGAAGAAGCTTAACTTATACATAAACGCGCATGAACAGTTTTCAGCTTTCGCCGCCGACGGCTACGCGCGTGCGTCAGGCAAAGTGGGAGTTTGCATCGCCACAAGCGGACCGGGGGCGACGAACCTTGTGACCGGGATCGCAAACGCGTATATGGACAGCGTCCCGCTTGTTGCCGTTACCGGAAACGTTCCGCTTGAATTGCTTGGGACCGACGCTTTTCAGGAAGTGGATATCGCCGGGGTGACTATGCCGATAACCAAACACAATTTTATCGTAAAATCGGTCGATTCGCTCGCGTCCACGCTCCGCGCCGCTTTTGAGATCGCTCAAAGCGGAAGAAAAGGCCCCGTGCTTGTTGATATCCCCTGCAATATTTTTGATGAGACAGCAAAATTCCCGCCCGTTCAAAACATTTCCCGCAGTTCAAACAACAACCCCGCGATCGATTTCGGACCTGTCTCCGGGCTTATAAATTCTTCGCTTTCGCCGGTGATCTGCGTCGGCGGCGGAGTTATCGCCTCCGGCGCGAGTGACGAGGTAAAGGAACTTGCCGATAAGCTTTGCTGCCCGGTGGTTTCGACTGCAATGGGTATCGGCGCTTTCGACGGGACCGATCCGCGCTGCCGCGGGATCGTCGGTATGAACACTTCGGGCGAAGCCGATAAGATCCTCGACGGCTCTGATCTGCTTATCGCCATCGGCGTAAGGTTTTCCGAACGAATGCTTTGTGCCCTGCGCGGCCGCCCGGGATTGAAAGCCGTGCATATCGACATCGACCCGGCGGAAATAGACAAGAACCTTTCTCCCTTCGGCGCGCTCGTAGGCGACGCGAAAGAGGTATTATCACAGCTCAACGTTCATATAGATCAGCGCGTTTCAAGCGCCGCGCGCTGCGAAAACGTCTCCGAAGATCCCGGCATATTCGGCGTTCTCAACGAAGTGTTCCCCGATGCGATCTTCACTACCGAGGTCGGACTTCACCAGACCGAGGCGTGCCGGAAACTTAAAATCAAACGCCCTCGCGGTTTTATTACCGCCGGCGGATTGGGCGCGATGGGGTTCGGGCTTCCCGCCGCGTTCGGCGCCGCTGTCGCAAACCCGGGGAAGAAAGTAATCAATATCGCCGGTGACGGCAGTTTCGGGATGAATATGCCGGAACTCGCCACGGCGGTCAAATACGGCGTTCCGCTTGTTCAGTTTGTAATGAACAACCGGTCGCTCGGTATGATCGAAATGCTGCAGAAAAACCGGTCGGAAAACGTAAAATATTGTGATCTGCCGCAAGTCGATTATAAATCGCTGGCAAAAGCGTTCGGCGCGGAGTATTACAGCGCTTCCGACGCGGATTCGCTGCGCGATTCGCTTATCAAAGCCAAAAAGTCCGGTTCCGTCGTTCTTATCGAAAATATTATGCAGGAGTTGATTTAATGCAGACCTATTTGCTTTCGGCGCTCGTGAACAACCATTTCGGCGTACTCACCCGCATATCGGGGCTGTTCTCGAGGCGGGGATACAACATAAAAAGCCTCACCGTCGGCGAGACGGAAGATCCGCTCGTATCGCGGATGACCATTGAATTTTTCGGCGACGAGCATACGCTCGGTCAGATAAAAAAACAGCTTTCAAAGGTCGTGGACGTAATAAACGTATCGGTCCTGACCGACGCCGTCAGCCGCGAACTGTTCCTGGTAAAAGTGCGTGCCGACGATTCCAACCGCGAAACGGTAAAAGGCGTAGCCGAGATATTCAAGGCTAAGATCGTCGACGTCTGCCCCGACAGCCTTATTTTTGAGATCACCGGGGAAGAGAACAAGTTAAAAGTGTTTTTCGATATGATGAAAAACTACGGAGTCGCCGAGATCGCCCGCACCGGCGTGACCGCTTTGCAGCGCGGCGAGTTGACAAAATAAGCCGATAAAATAAGCCGATAGAATCAAAAACCGGTTGAAGTTTTTTCAACCGGTTTTTTTAATTATTATGCATGTTTGAATCTGACAGTCATGTCTTTCGTGTTCCCGTTTTTGTCGAGCAGCTGCAGAATAAGTATATCGTCTCCGGCGTGTTCAACGTTTTGTTTGTAAACGATCTTGCCATTAAGGTCGATCCTGAAACTGCCGAACAGCGGCGACTGTTTGATACGGTAAACGACCGTGTCGAGCCGTTCAAGTGTAAGCAGCGCTTTTTTCGACGAAGAATTCACCTCCGCGTCGACATCGCCGAACTCGCTTACTTCGGCAAACGACGTTTCGAAATCGGCAGGAACAAGTTCTTCCGCGGCGTATTTCAGAGTGATATCGTAAAGCCGCCTTACCGTTTCGTTCCTGCTTTTGCTTGCGGTAACATAAGCTCCCGGCAGTCCGCCCTGGTAATATACTTTAACGGACTTTATATAATCGCTTGCGATCCCGGCGAGCAGATATTCATAATACATCTCCCGCGAGCGAAGCGTTTCAGGCTCTTCTATCTCGATCTCCACACACATTCCATAAAGCCTTGCAAGCTCCGCACAGGTCGAAAGCCGGTTTTCGCCTGCCGTTGAATAGAACATATAGTTCGGCTGCAGGCAGGTTATATCGAATCCGGCGTCGTGGCAAAGCCAGTATCCGTGCGCGGTGTAATAGGGGCACCAGAACGATTTATAACCGAGCGAGTGGATATATTCGTTGAATCCTTTTGCCGCCGGAAAATCAAAACTGTTGATCCTGAAACACTCATATTGCCAATAAAAACCGACCAATTCAAGGTTTTCGTAGTTTCCGGAATCAAATCTTTTTATTATCTCGTCGGCTTGCCATTCAAGGCATTCGAGCGCTTTTTCAAGCCCGGCGGCGTTCTCGCCTTTGAAAGTATCGCCCTTCTCCGGCATATTAACGCCGATCCAGATTTTCAGTTTGTCGTTTATCCCGAGCTTTTCGTTTATTTCGCCTTTGACTTTGTTCGCCGCGGCGAGGTTGGTATCGTCGTAATTGAACAGTTCATCAAAATAAAAACTCATACCGTCGAACCGTTCGGTGTATTCACTCATCGCCCCGCGGGTGGAAAAGGCGATTGAATCCATAAACACTCCGGATATTTCGCCGTTTTCCTCAACTTTTGCAAGATATCTCAAAGCACTTTCATAAGTAAGCGCGTTGTTTTCGGTGCAATGCTCCCCGAATTCGTTGGTCACGGGGGCGAAAAGTATGTTGGAATACCCTTCCGCCGAGGTATCGAGATAGCGCCCGTAAGGTCCGGGGCAAGGGGAGGGAGGTACCGCGCCGGCGGTATTCTTTTTACCCCAAACTTCGGTTTCGCCGACATAAACCATCCCGCTCGCGTAATATCCCGTCTGGGTGGCGAAGGTGATCCTTACGTATCTCGCAAGGTAAACCGAATCGAATTCCGTCTCAAACACGTGGATATAGTTAAGCGGAACGGTGTTATAAGTCGGGTTTGTTCCGGCATATACCGGGACCCAGTTTTCGCCGTCGGAACTAAGGCTCACACATACCAGCGGAGGAACCGCCACGCCGGCTGTTTCATAGCTGAGAAACGTTGCCTTGAACCCGCCGACAGCCAACTCGGTGCCGAAATCGGCGACAATGTGCCGACCCATTCCGCGCCAGAATTTTGCCCATCCGCTCGCGTCATAAGAGGCGACGGAAGGCGATCTGCCGTCCCTTAAAAGATTCAACCCTTCTTTTCCGGTGTCGTTCCCGCCCGTTTTCGATATGGGATCGAAGTGATAAGCAGTGACGTCGGTACCGTTAAGGAGCATAAGGTTCTGATAAACGTCGTAATCAGGATCGCTTTCACTGACGTTCACTTTTCCGTTCCCGAGCGAATAGCCGTAAAGATCGTAATATCTTGTGTCGTCGACGTTCTCTTTGCCGAGGTCAAGATAATAATCTCCGTCGTCGCCGTATTCGTATCCGCTTATTTCATCGACAAATAAAAACCCGTTGTCCTGGCTGCCGAATACGATCCTTATATACCGTGCGCCGGTCGCCGAGGGGAATGAAAAGTGGTAATTGATCTTGTCGGAAACGCCAACGTCTTCCGGCTTGATCATCCTGCCCAGGGAAATGTATTCCACCGCGTCGTTCGATGCCTGCACTTCGACATATGCCGGCAGCCCGATCGCGTAACTCATCTGCCGCAGACACCCTGCGTTAACTTCGGCAAGCGCGTGTTCCCCGGTCCCAAGGTCAAAATCGATCTTCACCGAACCGCCGCCCGTCCAGGCGACAAAATCCTTTGCGTTAAAAGTGTCGCTCGTCACTCCGTCGGTAAGCAGATGCGCTTCGGTATCGTGATAATAGTCGCTCGTCTCGCGGCTGAACTTATAATCCAGTCCGGCGAATATGTTTTTCGCTTTTTTGCTTCCGTCGTATCCGATTCCCAGCATACCGGTGATATTATCGGCTTTTTCATAGTTGACTTCGCTTACTTCTTCCAAAGCGGATTCTTCCGGATTCTCCTCACCCGCACCGGGTTCGGTATTTCCGCAGGCTGTTGCGGAAATGCATAATACTGCCGCCGAAATCAGCACGGCGATTCTTTTGATGTTCATTGTTTTCAGCCTTTCGAAGCCTTTTCATACGCCCTGTAGATAATGGCGGCGACTTCTTCCGGCGTGCGCCGCGTCGTATCGACAATAAGGTCGTAATTGCAGAAATCAAGGTTGTCCACCCCGTATATCTGCATATATCTTTGGTTTTCGGCTTTCGCTCTTGCGATCAGCTTGTCGCGCGCGTCCTCCGCGTTTTTGTAATTCTCAACGCTGCCGCGGTTGTCGGCAACGACTCTTTCCGCGGCGACGGTCGGGTCGACGTAAAGATAAACTTTAAAAGCGTTTTCGGCAAAATGCCACGCCATGCGCGAATCGAAAAGTATCCTCTCGCCGCTCTTCCGGCGGGAAATCTCCGCTACCGCGTTGTCGATCTCAAAATCAAGCTTCGGATCGTTTTCCATACGTAAATTAAGTTCCAGCGTTGTTATACCCATTTTTTCGGCAATGCCGCGCTGGATCTTTCCGGTACTGTATATTTCAAATCCGTGTTCCGCCTGCAATATTTTGGCAACCGTCGATTTTCCGCTGCCCAATCTTCCTGAAAGCGCTATATGCATAATAACCTCTTGACAGTTCAATGTTTTGCAGTTATTTCTTTTGTCAGCATAAGGTGCGGACAACCCTGTTCAACGTCGGTCTCGCCGGTGGGGACATAACCGATCGCTTCATAAAAACCCTTCGCCTGAAGCTGTGAATGTATCATCACGGTGCCTCCGCCGCGCTCGGCAATAATTTCTTCCGCCCGTCGGACAGTTGCCGCGCCGTACCCTTTGCCGCGGTATTCTTTGAGCACGGCGATCCTTCCGAACATATATACAGATTCTCCGCATTTTATTATGCGGCAGGTCGTTGCCGGCCTGCCGCTTTCGTCAAATCCTATAATGTGCGTAGAATCGTCGTCGGTCGCGTCAAATTCGTCGGTGAATCCCTGTTCGTCGACAAAAACCGTAATCCGGACGGCTTTTGCTTCCTCCGGCAGCGAGTCATACACTTTAAAAATCATTTTGCCGCCTGATCGAGGAACCACTCGATATCGTCTTCAAGGTCGGTCTGGATCTTGTCTTTGATCGAATCGAGCTTGGAAGCGAAGGTCATTGTGGTGCCGCCGCTGAAAGCGACGTCGTTCATAAACAGACCGATCGAATTGGTGTCCCAGGTGCTGGTTCCGCCCCAGTTGTAAATAACGCCGAGGTCATAAACGCGGCTGTTGAAGATTATGTCGAGCATATCTTCGCTGTCGTAATCCTGGATCTTGCGGCCTTTAAGTATCGTATCGTAATAAGCGTGCTTCGTTGTCTTTGTCGAAGCCTCGGTGAGCGCCTGAATGATTATCGAAGCCTTGTCGGTATCGGGATATCCCGAGGGAACCACGAACGCGGTGGAAAGGATCGTCGAAACAAATGAATGATATCCGTCCTGGGCTTTATCGAACTTCGGTGTGGGAAGAACGCCGAAGTTGCAGTAATATTCGCCGAGGTCGATAATGTCGATTACCGACATCGAGCGGAACAGAGCGAGTTTGTTCGCAACCGAGGCGGTCGCGGCGTCCCAGCAGTTTGTGCCGGAAGCGACGGCGCTCTTGTAATAATCGCTGTTAGTGTCGTCGATCTTGCCGGTGACGTTCGGGTCGTTTACAAGGTCGAATATCTTGCTGAATATCGTCGCGGCGGTGGAAGCTTCGTTCACCAGCGCGATATAAGGCACGTCGTCGTTGTCCTTTTCGACCAGCTTCTTGCCCGCGCCGATGTACATTGAGGTGACGTAGTTGCTGTTCACAAGGAATCCGAACCGGTCTTCGACCGACATTCCTTCCTTGCCGTCCTGGGTAAGATTGTGAACAGCCGCGCCCATCTCGCGCAGTTTGTCGATAGTCCAGTCGCCATCGTTAACGAGCTTATACGGATCATCAAGATTGAATTCTTTTACAAGATCTTTGTTGAAGACTATCGCGTGGGTGCAGGCGAGCGTCAGCAGGTTCAGGTCGCCGGTGGCGAAATAGGTCTGACCGCAGATCGAAAGGCTGTCGACCGCGTTCTGATCCCAGCAGGGTTTCGAAAGATCGATATATTTGAGTTCGTTGAAATTGTAAAGCGCGCCTTCGGCTGCAAGTGAAGCAGCGTTGGGGATATAGGGCGTGGCAACATCAAAATCGCCGGTGAACGCGATCGATTCGTTGCGGATGAGGTCGAGCATATTCTGCCCGCTCTGGGTGCGCAGCGATTTGATCGTAACGCCGAACTTTTCGCCTACAAGCTCGTTCCTTTGTTTAAGCGCGTCGTTCATAGTGAGCGTGTAGGTATCCATTTCCTCCACTTCGAACGAAGCGTAACTGCCGAATTCATCGCCGGGGACCAGAATTATGAATTCTTCGTTGTTGTAATTCTTTTCGGGGAGTCCTTCGAAAAGCTGCGGAGCTTTTGATTCTTCGGAAACGGTCTGCTCATCGGGATTGCTTTTGGGATCGGATTGCGTACCGTTGCCGTCAGTGCAGGCGGCAAACATGCACAAAGCCATCGCAACGACCAGAAACAGTGCCGCAAAGCGTGTCGCTTTCTTCATAAAATTTATCTCCTTTGTAAAAATCGTGGCGCTAAAACGCCCTGGTTTGTGCTATTATAACAAAAACATCTCTTTTAGTCAAGTCATTCCTTTTAATATATGTTATATTTTGTATATTATTTTGACAAACGTTTATTTTTGTGGTAAAATAAAAACAAATCAAAACGTTCGGAGAAAAAGATGTTTGAAAAGACGATAAACGACGTATCTCTTGAATTCGTGCTTAAGCTGTTTGGAACGCTCGACGCCAATCTCGAAATAATCGAAAACGCCTTTTCGGTCCGCGTCGTCAGCCGCGAAGGAGTTATACGTATCAGCGGCGACAACTCCACCGACGTAAACATGGCGGCTTCCTGCATAAACCACCTCGAACGCATATCGCGCCTTTCCGAGTCGGTCGATGAAAACAGCATCAATTACGTCATCTCGATGATGCGCGAGGAACGCGAAAGTGAACTCGGCGCCATTTACAGCGATTGCATCTGCCTTACCAACAAGGGAAAACCCATAAAAGCCAAGACCGTCGGTCAGCAGAAATACGTCGACGCGATCGGCTCGAATACCATTGTTTTCGGCGTCGGTCCCGCCGGCACCGGCAAAACCTTCCTCGCCGTCGCAATGGCGGTCACCGCCTTGAAAAAGAAGCAGGTCGCGCGGATAGTTTTGACCCGTCCCGCCGTCGAAGCCGGTGAAAAGCTCGGGTTCCTTCCCGGCGATCTGCAAAGCAAGATCGACCCTTATCTTCGCCCGCTTTACGACGCGTTGGGAGAGATGCTCGGACAGGAAAGTTTTAAAAGCTGCCTTGAGAAGGGAATGATCGAGATCTGCCCTCTCGCTTATATGCGCGGCAGAACTCTCGACGACGCATATATAATTCTCGACGAGGCTCAGAACACCACTCCCGAACAAATGAAAATGTTCCTTACCCGGCTCGGCAACAATTCAAAGGCGATCATCACCGGGGATATTACCCAGATCGATCTGCCGTTCATCCGCAAAAGCGGGCTGATCGACGCGCTCGAACTGCTCGACGGCATAAAGGGCATTGCGATATTCAGGTTCACCAGGAAAGACGTGGTAAGGCATCCGCTCGTCCAACAGATAATCCAGGCGTATGAAAAGCGCGACAATTCGCGCCCGACCCAAAGTGACCGTCGGGAAACTTTCAAACGGAGGCCGAAAGAGAAAGAATGATAAAGATCTATTTTGAATATGATTGCGAACCGATCCCGAAGATCTACGAAACGCTTATGAAGCGCGTGATAAGAAAAGCCGTTTCGGAACAATACCCGAACCACCGGTTCGAGGTGAACGTCACCGTTTGCGGCGATGAAGCGATACACAAACTAAACCGCGACTACCGCGGAGTCGACCGTCCGACCGACGTTTTGTCGTTCCCGTTCTTCGATTTCGATACCCCCGAAATTTTTACGCTGCTTGGTGATATCGTCATCTCGCGGGATACGGCATACCGCCAGGCGGAGGAATACGGCCACAGCCCCAAGCGCGAATTCTGCTTTCTCGCCGCGCATTCCGCTCTGCATCTGCTCGGATACGATCACGAGACGGAAGAAGAACGCGCCGTTATGGAAGCAAAACAGAACGAAATACTTGATTCTCTTGGGATCACGAGGGATATAAAATGACAAGAACAGCTTTTATAATGATCGCCGGCAAACCGAACGTCGGCAAAAGCACGCTGCTGAACACCCTTCTCGGCGAAAAGGTGGCGATCGTTTCACGCAAGCCTCAGACCACCCGAAACCGCATCACCGGGGTACTTACAAAAGGCGGCGACCAGTTCGTGTTCACCGATACGCCGGGATTGCATAAACCGAAAACCCTGCTTGGGGAATATATGATGAAAGCGGTCGGAAACGCCGCGAACGATTCGGATATAATCCTTTTCGTCGTCGAAGCCTGCAAGCCGCTCAACGGCGCCGAACGGTCCGCGCTCGAAAAATATTCGGCTTCGGGTCTGCCGATTATACTTGTGATCAACAAGACAGACGGATGCAACAAAACCAAGCTCGCCGAGCAGATAACCGAGCTCAGCTCCGAATTCGATTTTCGCGGGGTGGTGCCGGTATCGGCGCTGAACGGCGACGGGATCGACGGCATTTTCGCCGAACTTGATCCTCTTCTTACCGAAAGCGTTCACTTCTTTCCCGAAGATTATATCACCGATCAACCCGAACGCCGCATTTTTGCCGAGATCATCCGCGAAAAAGCGCTTCGCCTGCTCGATGAAGAAATACCCCACGGAATAGCCGTGTCTGTGGAGGATTTCAAAGAGGAAAAAG
Organism: uncultured Clostridia bacterium; assembly: GCA_947305675.1. Classification (GTDB taxonomy): domain Bacteria; phylum Bacillota; class Clostridia; order Oscillospirales; family CAG-382; genus Coliplasma. The sequence continues at coordinate 26,755 of CAMZED010000003.1, forward strand.
GGCTGCTTTCGGTCCGCGCCGAGATATATTGCGAAAAAGAATCGCACAAGCGCATAATAATCGGCAAAAACGGAAGCATGCTCAAAAAGATAGGGACCTACGCGCGTGAGGACGCCGAGGAGATATTCGGCGCCAAAGTTTTTCTTGATCTTTGGGTAAAAGTAAAAGAAAACTGGCGCGACCGTCCGGCTTTGCTCAACGATTTCGGTTACCGCGACGAGGACGAATAAATGCGTTTGAAAGTAAAAGGACTGGTATTGGGCGAAAGACCCAAGGGCGAAACGAGCAAACTGCTCACCGTCCTTACCGATATCTGCGGGGTAATAACCGTTAACGCCAAAGGCGTAAGGAAGATCTCGGCGGCTTATCTCAAATCCGCCCAGCTTTTTGCTTTCTCCGAAATGCTTCTATATGAAAAAAACGGTTTTTACACCTTGGTCGAAGCCTCGCTCGTGACCGATTTTTACCCGATCCGCGAAGACCTCAATTCATATGCGCTCGCCTGCTATATCTGCGAGTCTGCCGGCGCTTTTGCCCCTCCCGGGGAGGATTCTTCCGGGATATTGCGGCTGGCGCTCAACACGCTGTATGCGATCGAAAACAAAACTTATCCGCTTAAGCAGATCAAAGCCGCTTTCGAGTTCCGCATCTGCGCCGAATCGGGCTTTGCTCCGGATGCAGACGCCTGCGCGGTTTGCGGGCGCGAAATCGGCGGCGACGCCTATTTCGATCTTAAAGAAGGCGAAGTGTATTGCGGCGACTGCAAGAGCGGAACTTCGGTGCTGATCGGCGATCCGGTCCGCCGCGCGATATCGCATATAATCTGCTCCGACATTAAAAAATTTGCCTCGTTTCGGATCCCCGAAAGCGATCTGCCGCGCCTTTCCGATTGCGCCGAGAGGTTTTTTCTCGCCCACGCGGAAAGGGGATTCAATACACTTGCGTTTTACAAAAATTGCGAGGAACTCAAATGAAAAGTTTCGAAAGAACAAGAACAATACTCGAATATGGCAAAATAGCCCTGCGGGTAGCTTCGATGGCTTCGACCGCCGGCGCGAGATCGGCTTTGGCGGCAATGGAGCCGACCGACGACGCAGTTGTAGTTCAGCGCCTGCTTGAAGAGACCTCAAAGGCGCTTGAAATGATGACGTTCAAAGGCTCGCCGACTTTTTCCGCTCCCGAAGGAGTTGTCGATTCCGCCGACCGCGCCGAAAAGAACGCAATGCTTACGATGCCCGAACTGTTGAATATCGCTTCGCTGCTTCGTGCCGTAAGCTACATAAAGCGTTATCCCGACGGGCGCGATGCCGGCGCGCTTCAGCCTTATTTCTCCGCGCTGGTCGAGAACAAACCCCTTGCCGACGAGATCGGAATGAAGATCATCGGCGAGGATACCGTCGCCGACGATGCCTCGCCCGAGCTTTACCGTCTGCGCCGAGAGATAAGGCGCGCCGAGGAAAACGTGCGCGATATTCTTTCGCGGCTTACCACCGGAGAAAACTCCAAATATCTTCGCGATTCGCTTGTTACCGTGCGGTCGGGGCGCTACGTTATACCGGTGCGCGCTGAACACAAAAACGAAATAAAAGGGCTTGTGCACGATTCTTCCGCCTCGGGTCAGACATTGTTTATCGAACCGATGGCGGTCATCGAAGCCAACAACAAACTGCGCGAACTCCAGGGCAGGGAACACGAGGAGATCGAACGCATCCTTTACGATCTTTCGGCAAAAACCGCGTCCGCCGCCGGAGTTATAAGAGTCGATCACCGCGCCGTGACCGATCTCGACTGCATTTTCGCCCGCGCGAAGTATTCCTCGGATATAAACGGAATATTGCCGTGCGTCGGCACAAAAGCGATAAGATTGCGCAACGCGCGCCATCCGCTCATTTCAAAAGATACCGTCGTGCCGATCAGCGTCGAGTTCGGCGAAAGGCAGAACGCGCTTATCATCACCGGACCGAATACCGGCGGCAAGACGGTTACTTTAAAAACACTCGGGCTTCTGGCGCTTATGGCGCAAAGCGGGCTGTTCGTCCCCTGCGATGACGGAACGACTTTTCCGGTGTTCGACAGGGTGCTGGCCGATATAGGTGACGAACAAAGCATCGAACAGTCGCTTTCGACTTTTTCGTCGCATATGGTCAACGTGGTTTCGATACTTAAAGAATGCGGAGCGGGGTCACTCGTGCTGTTCGACGAACTCGGCGCCGGGACCGATCCCACCGAGGGCGCGTCGCTCGCCATATCGATACTCGAAAGAGTGCGCGGCAACGGCGCGATCGTAGCCGCCACCACACACTATTCCGAACTTAAACTCTACGCGCTCGATACCGAGGGCGTGCTCAACGCTTCCTGCGAATTCGATCTTGCCACCCTGCGCCCGACTTATCGGCTGATAACCGGCATACCCGGACGTTCGAACGCTTTCGAAATATGTTTAAGGCTCGGTATAGAACCTTCGATCGTCGAACGAGCAAGAGCTTTGCTCGCCGACGACAACATACGGTTCGAAGAGGTCATCGTCCGCCTGGAAGAGACCGAACAGGATCTTCGCAAAGAACGCGGCGAGACTGAACGCGCCCGCGCCGAGGCTTTGAAAATCCGCGACGAGGCGGAAAAACGCGCGCGTGAAATGACAGCCCGCGCGGAAGCCGAAGTGGATCGTGCACGCGCCCAGGCTCAGCGGATACTCGACGCGGCGAAAAAATCGAGCAACGAGGTATTCAACGCGCTGAACGAACTTAAAAAAGCGGACGCGAAGCGGCTGGAAGCCGAACGCATCGAGCAGGCGCGCCAAAGCATAAAACAGCGCATAAAAACCGCCTCGGGCGAGATCAATACCGCCGTGGAGGACAGCGATGAAGCGGAAGATTACGTCCTTCCGCGCCCGGTGGTCCCCGGCGACAAAGTGCTTCTTGCCGATATCGGCAGGGAAGCCGTTGTAAAAAGCATAAGCGGCGATACCGTTTTTACCGTTTCGGGCAGGTTCGAAACAAAAACCGTAATGTCCAACCTGCGGCTGCTTGATAACGTTCCCGACAAAAAGCCCGCCCGCGCGAAGGGCAGCACCGGATACGAAAGATCCGCTTCAGCCGTAAAGAACGAGATCGACGTCCGCGGCAACACCGGGGACGACGCCTGGTTTATAATAGACCGTTATCTCGACGACGCGATAATGACGGGATACGAAACCGTTTCGGTCATCCACGGAAAGGGCACGGGAGCGCTGCGAGCCGCGCTGTGGCAGTATTTCCGCGGCGATAAACGCATAAAATCTTTCCGCTCGGGGCGTTACGGCGAAGGCGATACCGGCGTTACCGTGATCGAACTCAAACATAAATAACACGCCGTAATTTGCTTTCCGTGCGGGCGCATAAGCGTCAGCCCGGATCCGCTTTTGACAGACCGATTTATTCCTTATTCATATAAAAAGATTGACAAACATAATAAAACGTTATATAATATTGCCAAACTATGTATGAAGAAAGAGAGAAGAATCATGGCAAAAAGAACAGTATCACTGCTGCTCGCCCTGCTTTTCTGTTTTGCGATCGCCGTGCTTGCCGCCTGCTCGGACGGAAAGCCCGAAGAATCGAATAACAATTCCGCCGGCGACAGCACCTCGGATTCGGTTTCCGAAGGTCCGCATTTTCTCCCCGAAGCGCGTGTGTGGGATAAAGAGATCACCGTTTTGGTCTATGCCAACGACGGACATCCGTTCAGCACGATCATTATCCCCGAAGAACTGAACAACGAACCGATCAACGACGCGTTCTATAACCGCAACAGCCGCATCGAACGCGATTACGGCATCAAGCTCAATCTTGCCACCTGCTCCACTCCCGCCGAAGGCGTCGAATGGCTGCGTAACGATTATATGACGGGAACCTGCAACTATAACATTGCAAGCATTCCGCTTACCTATATCGCTCCGCTCGGCATTGAAGGACTGCTTTACGACATTTACGAGATCGACAACGGCTATATCCATTATAACGAACCCTGGTGGGATCAGGCGGCGATCCGCGATCTTACCATCAACAACAAGCTCTGGTTCCTCGCGGGCGACGCGATAATCGAGGACGACGAAGCCACCTGGGCGATCTATTACAACAAAGATCTTGTCGAAAAATATAATCTCGAAGCGCCCTATGACCTTGTAAAGAGCAATCAATGGAACCTCGATACCTTCCACGAAATGGCTAAAAAAGTGTTCCAGATGAACGGCAGCACCCGTTCCTACGATCCCTCTGTCGGCGACGTATGGGGCGCGGTTGTCCAATCGTACGACTGCTATGCGTTCATGCTCGGCGCGGGTCAGCCTATGGTAGTTCTTGACGACGGTACTCCCAGGTTCCGCGTTCAGGAAGAAGCCAACGTCAACACCTTCTATAAAGTCATCGATCTTATGCTTGACGACCAGAACGTCGGCGTAGCAGACTTCTTCGGCAGGTGGGATTCCGGCGTTTACGGTCAGGAATCCGACATATTCTGCAACGGCAACGCGTTGTTTATGCCCAGCACGATTTCGCTCGTTTCCGGCGATAAAATGCGTAACGCCGAGATCCATTACGGCATAGCCCCCATGCCCAAAGCAAACGAACTTCAGGATGAATACACAACTTCCGTAAGCGTTTACTGGTGCCAGGTTATGGTCATTCCGAAAGCCAACAACGATAAGGACACTCTCGACGCCACCTGCTATGCTATGGAAGCAATGGCTTATTACGGCAAAGAGCTCGTCACCCCGGAATATTACACCCGTACTCTTACGCTCAAACGTTTTCCCGACAGCGACAACACCGAAATGCTCGATCTCATCTTCCGCAACCGTACTTACGACCTTGCCGGCATATTCGATTTCGGCACGGTGAACGGCAACGGCGCCGGATCGCTCTATTTCTATACCTCGCTTCTCGGCGCTAAATCAAGCGACATCACTTCGTTCTGGGAAACCAAGAAAGACCTGTTCGAATCCGCAATGGCTGATCTTATGGCTTCGGTCCAGGGCGAATAACGCAATTCCTTCGGCGATAAATCAACAATAACAAACCGGCTGAGATAAAGGACGTTCCTTTTCTCAGCCGGCGTTTTTATGTGCCAATTCAGTTTTTCCGCTCGACGCGTTCGCGCGGGCAAAAAACATAATTCGCCGGCAACGCGCCGTGCTGCGCGTTTTTTTGAATTGACAACCGGGCGCTTATATTGTATAATATAACAATCAACAAGAAAGTGAGTTTTATTATGACAAAAAAGATTTTTGCCCTGATGCTCGCCGCGGTGCTTATGCTTTCGGCTTTGCTTCTGGCGTCCTGCGGCAACGGAAGTGAATCAAGCGGCGCTTCGGGCGAGTCCTCTTCCGGGGATGGGGAATCTTCTCAGCCGGCACGCGGTTTTCTTAACGAAGAGAAGGTATGGAATACCGACGTGAATGTCCTCGTCTACGCTACCGATTCGCATCCATTCAGCACAATTATTATTCCCGACGAGATGAACAATGAACCGATCAACGACGCGTTTTATAATCGAAACGACTTTATCCGTGAAAAATACGGTTTGAACCTCAATCTCGTCACCCGCCCGGATCCGGGCGACGTCGTATCGCTCATTCGCACGAACCACGAAAGCGGCGTTAAGGACATAAACGTTATCAGCCTTCCGCTCACATACATCTCCACGCTCGGCGTCGAAGGGCTGCTGCACGATTTCAACTCCGTCGGCAACGAATATCTCCACCTCGATCAACCCTGGTGGGATCAATCCGCGCGGCGCGATCTTACTCTCAACGGAAAACTGTGGTTCCTCGCCGGTGACGCAATAATCGAGGACGACGAAGCCACTTGGGCGATGTATTTCAACAAAGACCTTATTACAAGTTACGGACTTGAAAATCCTTATGAGCTTGTAAACACCAACAAATGGAACCTCGACAAACTCTACGAGATGTGCAAGTCGGTACAGTACGGCGGCGCAATGGAGTTCGATCCGTCGGCGAACAGCGTTTGGGGCATAGTGACCCAATGCTACGATTGCTATGCGCTTATGCTCGGCGCCAACCAGCCAATGGTCGACACAAGCGGTGAAGAGCCGAAGTTCCGCGTCGATACCGAGGCAAACGTAGCGGCGTTCGAAGACGTTATGAAACTTATGCTCGATTCCGATATTTGCGGCGTGGCTGAGTTTTACGGCGCTTGGAATTCCGGCGTTTACGATAAAAAACGCCAGATATTCGCCGCCGGAAAATCGGTGTTTATGCCGGGTATGATCTCGGTCGTGTCGGGAGACGAGCTCCGCAACGCCGAGATCCATTACGGCATTCTCCCGATGCCCAAAGCAGACGAATTCCAGGATGATTACACTACCTCGGTTCAATGCTACTGGTGCCAGGTTATGGCTGTTCCGGCAAACGTCGTCGGAACTGATCTCGAAGCCACCTGCTATGCTTTGGAAGCAATGGCTTATTACGGAATGGAAAAAGTCACCCCGGAATATTACAACCGCACACTCTCGCTCAAGCGATTCCCCGACGCCGAAAGCGCCGAGATGCTCGACCTTATCTTTCGCAACCGCACTTTTGACCTCGCCGGGATATTCGATTTCGGCACGGTAAACGATAACGGCGCCGGCACGCTTTACTTCTATACGACTCTGCTCGGAAGCAAGACGACCGACATAATTTCCAACTGGGAATCTCGCGTTTCAAGTTTCCAATACGCGCTCGACGACCTGCTCACCGCCGTTTCGGATTGATCTGCGGCAAATAGATTTGGACATAAAAAATCCCCTTTATTAGGGGATTTTTTGTGTTATTCGTTCAGCGATCTTCGCGGAAATAACTCGTCCCGAGCGCCTGAGGCGGCTGGTTCTCACGTTTTTTGCGAAGCGAGATGAATATAAGCACTATTATCGTAACGATATAAGGCGCCATCTTGAATATCTCCTGCGCGGCAAGATCGTCGCTGCGGATGTATTGGAACAGAATGTAAAGCCCGCCGAAAACGATGCTGCCCGGTATTGCAAGGTGGGGACGCCAGATGGCGAATATAACCAACGCGATCGCAAGCCAGCCCCTGTCGCCGAACCCGTCGTTGGACCAGCTTCCGATATAGTCGACCACGTAATAAAGCCCGCCGATACCGGCTATGACGCTGCCGGTGCAGATCGCCGAATATTTGTAGCGGTTTACGTTTATGCCTGCCGCGTCGGCGGTCGCGGGATTTTCGCCGACAGCGCGCAAATGCAGACCGACGCGCGTCTTTTTAAGCACGTAAGCGGCGATCAACGCAATGATTATCGCCAGATAAACCATAAACGTATAAGAGAAGAACATTTTCCCGAACCAGCCGAGATCTTCGGCAAACGGAAGCGTTTTTTTGAAAAATATGCTTGTCGGCGTAATGTCGATCGAGGGGATATCGGCGTTCGAAAGTTTTATAAGATATCCGCCGAAGAAGTTGCCGACTCCGACGCCGAAAGTCGTCAGCGCAAGACCGGTTACGTTCTGATTGGCGCGTAGAGTTACGGTGAGAAAGGCGTATATAAGCCCCATAATAAGCGAACCGAGAACCGAGCAAATAAACGGTATGAACACCGCGAGGAAGGGGTTCATCCCGCCCGCGCCGGCTGAGTTCTGATAAACAAATGCGCCGATTACGCCGGATATACCGCCGACGTACATTATGCCGGGGATCCCGAGGTTAAGGTGCCCGGACTTTTCGGTGATTATTTCACCCGTCGAGCCGTATAACAGCGGAATGCCCTGCATTACCGCGCGTTGGAAGAATACCGAAAAATCCATCAGTTTTTGTCCTCCTTGTGCGATTTCGACGCGATTTTGTAGTTTATAAAGAATTCACAGCCGATAATGAACAGAATAAGGATACCGGTTATGATCTCCGAGAACGAGTCGTTCAGTTTGAGCAATGTGGTGACCTGCTTCGCTCCGCGATCCATAAACACTATTAACAGAGCGGAAAACACCATATAAAGCGGATTGAATTTTGCCATCCACGAAACGATTATCGCGGTGAAGCCGCGTCCGCCCGCGGTGTTTTTGGTGATCGAGTGTTCGGTCCCGGCAACCAGTAGCAGGCCTACCATACCGCAGATCGCGCCGGAAAGCGCCACCGTGCGGACGATTACTTTTTTGACATTTACTCCGATATATCTCGCCGTGTTCTCGCTTTCGCCGACGACAGATATCTCGTAGCCGTGTTTGCTGTATTTAAGATAGACGAACATAAATGCGGTGAGCGCTACGACTACGATCACGTTCAACAGATACTGGTTCCCGAACAGGGCGGGGAACTGACCGTTGGGAATTATGCCGATCGTACCCGAACCTTTCGGAGTCGCCCAAATCTGGCAGAAATAACCGACCAGCTGTATGGCGATATAGTTCATCATAAGGGTGAACAAAGTCTCGTTCGTGTTCCAGATCGCTTTGAAAAATGCCGGGATGACCGCCCATATCGCACCCGCGGCAACGCTGGCGACGATCATCACCAAAAACAGCAGCGGGGTGGGGAGCTTATCTCCGAGCAGGATCATGCACGCCGCGGTCGCCATTCCGCCTATAAGCACCTGGCCTTCGCCGCCGGTGTTCCAGAACCGCATCTTGAACGCCGGAGTTAACGCCAGAGCCACGCACAGCAAAATTGAAGTCTCGTAGATCAGAAGCCATCTCCTGCGCGAGGTGCCGAATGCACCGTCGACCAGCGCGGAAAAGAACTTTATGGGATCGACGCCGGTAAGCAACACTGTTATCAGCGCGCTGAACAACAAAGCCGAAACAATTGCAACGAACCTTATCGCCCAGGCTTTTTGCCATTTCATCTGGTCGCGTTTAACAATGTGAAAACGGGGCTCGTGCTTCTTTGACGAAGCCGCTTTTATGTTCTCATTCATCGGCGTTTTCCTCCTTTGCTGTGTTCTCCTCGGCCTCCATTGCGGTGGATTTTGTCATATAAAGACCGATCTCTTCTTTTGTTGTCGACCTGCCGTCGAGTATTCCGGTAACTTTGCCGGAACCGAGGACAAGTATCCTGTCGCAAAGCTCAACAAGAACGTCGAGATCTTCGCCGACGAATATAACGGCGACGCCGCGCTCTTTTTGCTGATTCAAAAGATTGTAAATGGTATATGACGAGTTGATATCGAGCCCGCGAACGGGATAAGCCGCCATTAGCACAGTCGGAGCCGAAGATATCTCCCGCCCGACAAGCACTTTCTGCACGTTCCCGCCCGAAAGCCTTCTTACCGGGGTGGAAACGCTGGGCGTGACGACTTCAAGCGATTCGATGATCTCGTTGGCAAGCATACGCGGCTCTTTGCGGTGGAGAAACGCCGAATTACCGGCTTTGTAACTCCTTAACATCATATTGTCGGTAATATCCATATTCCCGACAAGCCCCATGCCGAGCCGGTCTTCCGGAACGAACGAAAGCCTTACGCCGAGATCCCTTATTTGCACCGGAGTTTTATCGCGCAGGTTTTCAAGCACTCCGCTGTTCGGATCGATATAAGATATCTCACCGGACTGGATGTGCTGCAAACCGGCGATCGCCTCCAGAAGTTCGCGCTGACCGCTGCCGGATATGCCGGCAATACCCAGTATCTCGCCGGATCTTGCCGTGAACGATACGTTATCAAGCACCTTTTGCAGATCACGGTTGACGCAGGTGAGCCCTTTTATTATCAGCCTGTCGGGGGTGTTTGCCGAAAGCGACCTTTCGATATTAAGATCGACTTTCTTGCCGACCATCGCTTCGGTAAGCGAAGTCTCGGTGGCTTCGGCTGTAACTACTGTGCCGACGTATTCGCCTTTGCGCAAAACCGCGACTCTGTCGGAGATCGCAAGCACCTCGTGAAGTTTGTGGGTGATAATGATTATCGATTTGCCGTCGTCGCGCATTTTGCGCAGGATCTTAAACAGTTTTTCGGTTTCCTGCGGGGTAAGTACGGCTGTCGGTTCGTCAAGAATAAGTATATCGGCTCCGCGGTAAAGGACTTTAATTATCTCGACCGTCTGCTTTTCCGATACCGACATGGCGTATATCTTCTTCATCGGATCGATCTCGAACCCGTATTGAGCGGCGATGCGCTTTACGTCCTCGGCGGCTTTTTTAAGGTTGAAACTGCCTTTAAGCCCCAAAACGATATTCTCCGCCGCCGTCAGCACGTCGACCAGTTTAAAATGCTGGTGGATCATACCGATCCCGTAGCGGAACGCGTCTTTCGGCGAGGCGATAACAGCTTCTTCGCCGTTTATAAGTATCTGACCTTCATCGGGGAAGTAAATGCCCGATATCATATTCATAAGCGTGGTTTTTCCGCTGCCGTTTTCGCCGAGAATAGCCAGGATCTCGCCGCGTTCGACAGTGAGACTTACGTTCTTGTTGGCGACGACTTTGGTACCGAACCGTTTTGTTATATTTCGTAACTCGATGGCGGGGACGTTGTTCATCTTACAGATCCTTTCTTCAATACTCAAATACGATTCGTGTTATTGCGGAACATATTTGAAAATTGAAACAAATTTCGGAAAACTTCGGGCGGAGCAGAAACGCTCCGCCCGAATAAGATATTGGTTTTTAACGGTTATCAGAACGCGGTGTTGAGAAGCGTTATGCCGTCGATCTGGACGTCGAAGTAGGGAGCGGAACGGAATTTGGATTCCTGGAACGAGCCGTTTTCGATAACTTCAGTGTCTTTTTCGAAAGCTGCGTCGGTATCAACGTCGGCTTTGTAAGAATCGAGTTTCGCACCTTTGACGGTGAAGGCAGCGGTATCGAAAACTTTGGTCGTGCCGGCTTCGAGAGCGGCTTTGACTTCCGCGATCTTTTCAGCGGTGCCGGCGGCGGCGGCTTTTTCGTTCACGTCGGTAAG
>CAMZED010000004.1 GCA_947305675.1 uncultured Clostridia bacterium
ATCCGAAGCAAGGAAGGCGTGATCGTAGCCAGAGTGCGTTGGGGCGATGGCACGGCAGTTTTGAAGTGCTTCGAAAATACTGCTTTCTGCAGAGAGATTCAGAATTACGATATTATGCAGAAGTGTGGCATCCCGACCATTACTGTGCTGGGGAAAAGCGACCGCTCGATTCTACTGGAGGATGTAGACTCCTCTGATACATATCGTCTTGGTATGGAGCAGGATCTCGACAACCCGGCCGTAATCAAAGCAATTGCGAAATGGTATAAAATCCTCCACACCAATGGCAGGCAGTATGTTCAGCAATATGGCTCCGGAATGTACGAGGAATGGGACTTCTTTACCATGGAGAACATCAAGGCCATTCGGACTCGATTCGAGTTGGCAGGCTCTGAAGGGCTGAAGGCCATCATGGATCACTATGGGGAGTTACGGGAAAGAATAGACGCCGCCCCACGCACGCTCACCTATAATGACTTCTATTACACCAACCTGGTGGTCAAAAAAGACGCTTCTGAAGCCATGATGTTTGATTATAACCTGCTGGGAAAAGGAAATCCTGCCTCTGATATCAGGAACGTCACGTATTGGTTCACAGAGGAAAACAAGAAACTGTTCTTCTCGGTGTACGGGAAAAAAGATAACGAGCTTCTGCTTCTTGACCGGATCTGTGACCCTGTTGTTTCCCTCTATTATGCCATGAGCAGGGATGTTTTTCCCAGTTGGGCTAAGGAAGCTGTCAATAAGCTCGAAGAAATCCCAAGGCTAATTGCGAGATTAAACGTATAAAATAGAAAATTCATCATGATCAACATCGACGGATTCACAAGGGCGTAGAAAAACAAAGCAGGTTATCCCGCTTTTTCAGGGATAACCTGCTGTTTTATCGTTCGGACGCCCGTATTTACGGGAAAGGTTTAAGCTTTTGCGCCGGGGATGAGTTTGTTGCCGATGATGTGACGTTTGATAAGGATATAGTCGGCAGCGTCAACTTCGCCGTCACCGTTGATGTCGGCGCGTTTGACCCGGTCTTCGCCGAGCGGTTTGTTGCCGATGATGTGACGTTTTACAAGAATATAGTCAGCCGCGTCTATCTCGTCGTCACCGTTGACGTCGCCGATCCCGTAAGGATCTTCGACGGCGGTTTCGAGTTTGATCGCATAAGAAGCGAGGGTGAGTTTGCCGTTTTCAACGTCGACGCCGTAGACGGCAACTTTATCGCCGACCTTGAAGCCGTTGCGAACGAGGGTGCGGTTGGCGTTTCCGACGCCGCTGTCGCCATGAACCGCGAGAAGGATCTCGTCGGCGGCGAGCGTTAAATCGGGGTCTTCCTGGTTCGGCCAAGGATGGACTTCATACTGAGCGACGTTGTCGGTGACGATATAGCATCCGTCCGCCTCGCTCCACTTAAGGAAGAGGTTCTGGGTAAACTTGGCGTTGGCGTTTGCCTGGCGCAGGTTGCCCATATCGGAAGTGAACACGTGCGCGTCGTTTTCGTAAATAGTGGAGTTGACGCCGTTGATATATACCGCGTTGGTAACGGGATGAACGGTCTTGATAACTTCAACTTCGTTTATCCAGGTGAATTGGCCGGTGGGAACCGTTGTGAAGCGTACGTAGCGCGCGCTTACGCCCTGTTCGAAGCTGACTTCATCGACATATGCCTGCCAGCTGTTCGCTCCCGCGGTGTCGACAAGTTTTTCGTCCAGCAAAGTATAACCGTTTTTGTCGTTGGCGCCTTTGCTTACAGTTGCGATCTTTTCGAAATCGGTGCCGTTTTCGGAGATCTCGACGGTGAAGCTGTAAGGAGTGGAGATGCCCCAGTCGGAGATAGCGCCGACGTGAAGAGCGACTTTATCGAACTTCTGAACTTCTTCGAGGTCGACGGTTATCGCGGGTTTGCTGGAAGAACCCCAGGCACTGTAGACGTTGGAACTGCCCTCAAGCACATCTTTTCTGCCATCGGTAAGGCGTTTGCCGTCGTCGTGGAGGATGTTGGGATCAGGCCAGCCGCCGTTGGTATAATTGCTGCCGCCGGTGACGGTATAGCTCTTGCCCTCGGAGATAACGAATCCCTGTTCGCCGGTGAGAGCGAGCCATTTTTCGATGTTCTTGGTGGCTTCGGTGACCTGTTCCGAGGTAGCCTCGTCGGATCCGAGCACCGCAAGCCCTTCGGCGTAGGCGGCGCGGAGGTTGGTAAGCACTTCTTCGCTGTAATCGGCAAAGTTGACGCTGACGGCTTTGGTGACAAGTTCGTTGAGTTTATCCTTGCCGGAAAGCGCCGCCTGGAGCCTCATAAGCAGCGAGCGAACGTCGCCCGAGACGAGAACTTCGTTTTCGGTTTTATAATCCTCGATCGCTTTTATTGCTTCGGCGACCGCGACGTCGCTGTCTTTACCGCCGTCTTTTGCGGCTGCAACGGCGCTGTCGAGCGCGGTGTTGAGCGCGGTGTCGACCGTGCTGGATTTTTTGACAATAAGTATGCAGTCAGCGACCGGACGTACGTAACCTTGGGTGGCCATAAGATAACCGGGGTTGCCGCTGCCGTCATCCTGCGCGTACATGGCAACGCTTCCGCCGCCGTCCATACGGATAACGTCGACGCAGCCGAGTCCGATCATCGCTTTCGCGACGTCGCGCAGAGTAGCGCTGGGGGAATTGCCGGTGGAATAGGAGTCGCCGGCGGTGACTGTGCTGTCGGAAGTGAATAAAACGTAACTGCCGTCGGCTTTTCTGCCGAAAGCGGTCCAGCGTGCTTTGAGTGTGACGGAGTGTGTACCGATGGTGGATTTGATCTGAGTCTGGTCAACGCCGTCTTTAACAAGCCAGCCGACGTTTTCGATAACGCTGTTGGCGTTTTCGATTATCTCGCGGGATTCTTCGACTGTTTCGGTGACGGAGATGCTGATGCTGTCGCCGGCTTCGAGATCTTTTACGAACTTGGCGTTCGGAGAAGTCGATTTTACGAAAATATCGAATTTGTCGGATACGTCGTTGTATCCTTCGGATACCTGAGCGGCCTCGGTGCCCTTGGTGACGGAGATAACTTCGCCTTTAAGGGTTCCGCCGACGACGAGATCGGTGTTGTCGAGTTTTTTACAAAGAACGTTGTATCCTTCAACAGAGGTGTTGGTATCGGCGGTTTTGCCGCAGGAGGTATCGAAGTAATAGAATCCGTTGCTCCAGTAATTTGCAACGGGGTTGCCGGATTTGTCTTTTTCGTTGGTGCCGGACGTCTTGTTAACGTAATAGAGGCTGCCGACTTCGGACCCTTTGATATACAGTTTGTAATCGATAAGGCTGTTGACTACCTTAAAAGTACCGTCGGAAGCGAAAGCCACCACTTCGCAGGCGTCGCCCGCGTGGGCGGACATAACTTTGCCGTTGGAAATGATATAATCGACCAGGGTGCCGTAGGCGCCGCGGCTGCCGGTGCTGCCGCTGTCCATCGAGAAGAAGGAGCCGTTTATCGCGCCGACGACTTCATAGCCGTATTTATCGACGGCTACGCCGTACTGTGTTGCAAGGGTGCCGCTTGTGCCGGCATAACCCATAAACGCCATGGGCAGATATCCGTCAGCCGGGTCGAACTCCATGGCAACAGCGTCGACGGTGGTGCCGTTTTCGCCGCTGGTAAGAACGTATTTTTGATAAGTCACGTCATCATTGATGTTCTGTTCTGTGCCGATCTTATCAAAAGCGTAGGTATAAGTCTCAGCCGAAACGGTCGTAATAAGGCAGGCCGCCAGCATGAGCATCGTCACCGTAAAAGCGACGACTCTTTTCGTCAATTTCATGTTCAGAACTCCTTTGCTTTTTTATATGTGATATTATACAAAAATTATATCATCGTGTCAATAGAAATAATCAGTTTTGACCTAAAATATCAGAGGGTTTAATTCCCATTTCACCCAACTTTTTGTGTATGACGGATATCGGCAGTCCGACGACGTTGAAAAAATCGCCCTCGACCGATTCGACAAGGGTGCATCCCCTCTCCTGAACTCCGTAAGCGCCGGCTTTGTCCATGGGTTCGCCGGTGGCGACGTACGAATCGATATCCTCGCCGGAAAGTTCCCGGAATTTTACGTTTGTGGCGCAGACTCCGCTCTCTTCGCTCCCGTCGGGCGATACGATACACCAGCCGGTAAGCACTTCATGGCGCCTGCCGGAAAGACTTTTGAGCATACGCTTTGCGTCCGCGGCGTCGCGCGGTTTGCCGAGTATTTCGCCGTCGAGACAAACCACCGTATCGGCACCGATCACAAAACGCCCGCGCGCCCGCGGAAGAGCGGCGACTCCGCGCGCTTTTATCGCCGCGTTGAGTTTTACGAGTTCACCCGGGCTTGCCGCCGAAACGAGTTCTTCGGCTTCGGAGGCGATCACTTCGAAGCTGTAACCCGCCATTCTTAAAATCTCCCGGCGCCGCGGCGACCCCGACGCGAGTATGAGTTTTGTTCCGTTCATTGTATTCCTCGTCTTAAATGCCCTGATCCCATCTGCCGTAAAAATCCGCAGCTCCGCAGGCGGCAAGCGCCGCCGGGATAAGAGAGATCCTCTTTTTTGTCATTGCCGAAAGCTTCTTGAACAGTTTTACGGTCGCCCGTTAAAATCTCAAAACATAATCGAGTCTGTCGTCGCCGTTTTCGCATGCGGCTTTTGCCACGCGGGAATTTATGAACCCGCATTTTTCCAAAGCTTTTGCCGCACGCGTGTTTGACAGCGGCGCCGAGGCGTAAAAACGGTTTATGCGGTATTCCGACCTCGCGTATTTAATAAGCAGTCTGAGCGCTTCGGTCCCGATGCCTTTCCCGCGCAGGCTCTCGCTTGCGATAAGAAAAAACACGTCGGCGCGGTTCTCGGAATAGACCACGTTCACAAGCCGCACCATCCCTATTATCTCGTCGGTCTTGGTGAATATCCCGGCGGCGGGACACCAGTCGCTTTTTTCCTCCAGCGCCGCGAAAAGCTCGTCCGCCTTTTGCTCGTCATAAACGAATTTTTCTCCCGACGCGGGATCGGGAGTGTATTTGCGCCATAACGCGCGGTGCTCTTTTTGCGTCATCGGGCGAAGCAGAATGCTTTTGCCGCTTGTAACTATATCCATTTTCCCCCTCCTATAAAATTTTGAACAGCCGGGCGTGCCAAAATTCCATGCCCAGTTCGTCGATATAAAAATGCAGTATCTTTTTGTAATCTTTCGTCGCCGTCGAAAGCATAATAAAGCCGTATTCGTCTTTTAATGCTTTTTCGGCGTGTTCAAAAAGTTTTTTGCCGATCCCTTTTCCGCGGTATTCCGGCAAAACGTATATCTCGTCGACCTCGAAATATTCTGTGCCGTCCGGCATTACCGAGCTTGAATTTTTTGCTTTTTCGCCGCACCCGAAAAGATAGCCCACAACTTTTTCGCCGTCGAACGCCGCAAAAACGCGTTTACCTTCAAATTCGTCAGCGCCGTTTTTAACGTATCCGCGGCAGCTGTTTTCGGCTTCCCAAAGCGCCGAAAGTTCAATAAGATCGGTTATATGCCGGTTTGCTTCTACTTCTTTTATGTTCATTTTCATTCTTTCACCGCCAGCGTCGCCCAGAACGTCGGCACGCCGTGCTCATGCAAAAATCCCGTTCCGTTCGTATCGTCGTAAACGTCCAACAGTTTAAACCCTGCCTTTATCTGTCCGGCGATCTGTTCGGATATAGTATGCGAGAACTGCATTCCGCAATCATCGCCCAGTATGTCTTCACGCTGACGCGAATTTGTTATCGGGTCGAACGGAAGGTTTTCGGTTATATGCGATTCGTCCTCGCCGAACAAAAAGTTAAAGCCGTTATCCAGCCCGGCAAGCAACCGACCGCCTTTTTTCAAAACGCGCGCGCATTCGCGCCAGACCGGCAATACTTCGCGTATATAGCAGTTGGAGACGGGATGAAAAATAATATCGAAAAAGCCGTCCTCAAACGGTAACGGTTTGGTCATATCTGCGCAAACAGTGTGAATCTCATACCCTTCGCGTTTTGCGACGGCGATCTCGCTTTCGATCTGCTTTGCCGAGTTATCCAGCACCCAGCATTCCGCGCCCAAAAGCGCAAATACCGGCATCTGCTGGCCGCCGCCCGAAGCGAGGCCAAAAACTCTTTTGCCTTTCAGATCGCCGAACCAGCTTTTCGGCACCGGCTTTGTCGGCGTGAGCACTACCGACCAGTTGCCCGAACGAACCTGGTCGCACACCTCGTGCGTGACGGGGATCCCCCATTCCCAACCCTCTGCGACCCAGCGGTCGATAGTGGCGGAATTGATATTAGTGTAATGCTGTGCAAAGTAATCATCGCGGAAAATAATATTTTCACGCGTCTGTATCTCCTCGCCGTTGTGGGGAAAAACGTGATCCATATAATAATGCATCCCGACGCGTTCCTGCAAACGGCGCGATCCCTCGTTAAAAACAAAATGACCGCAATTGACAAAATCCAGGTCGTGCTTAACGAAGAAATCTTCAAACGCAGCAAGCAAAAGTCCGGTCATTATCCCTAATCGCTGATAATCGCCGTTCAGCACGAACGAAAGCGATACGCCTTTTTTGTTTTCAAGCTCTTTGTCCGCTTTTACAAACGGATAAATATTTATTCCGAAGTTGCCGATCACCTTGCCGGTTTGCTTATATACCACGGCAAAATCCCGCGTGGGAACCGACCTGTCGGTAAGTTTGGCGAACTCCGATTTTGCCTCGGCTTCGTCTTTAAACGCATCCATGCCGGAAAGCCTTAAAAGCTCCGGCTGAGAGCGGTATTCGCAAAAATCGTCGAAATCGCCCTCTTCAAAAGGGCGCAGAAGAACACGCCCGCTCTCAAGCGGTTCGCCGGTAAGCCATTCGGACACTTCGGCGATTATCTCTTTTACTCTTTCATCCGTCATATGCGGTCCTCAAACGTATTTTATATAAAAAATATAACATATTTGCTTTCGGGTGTCAATATAATATGCCTTTACTTTGACGCGGTTGATGTGATATAATACGTAAAAACAAACGCAAAGGGGCATTAAACATATGGACAGGGACCTTTACGGCAGAGCGCTCGCCGCCGCTGAATTTTTGAGAACGAAAACAAAACACCGTCCAAGGATCGCCGTGATACTCGGAAGCGGGCTCGGCGGACTTGCCGAAAGTATAGAAGACGCCGACGTTATCCCTTATAACGACATCCCGGGTTTTCCGCGTTCTTCCGTCGCCGGGCACGCGGCAAGAATGGTTATCGGTGAACTGTGCGGCAGGGCAGTCGCAATTATGCAAGGCAGGGCGCATTATTACGAGGGATATTCCATGGGCGAAGTGGCGTTCCCCGTGTTTGCTTTGCGCCTTTTCGGCGTGGAAGAGATCATTATCACCAACGCCTGCGGCGGAATAAACGAAGAATTCGCGCCCGGAGATCTTATGCTTATTACCGACCACATAAACCTTACCGGCGCAAACCCGCTGATCGGTCCGAACGACGAAAGGTTCGGCACCCGGTTCCCGGATATGACCGAGGTGTACGACCGAAAACTTATAAGCGCCGCCGAGCATGCCGCCGACTTACACGGGATCGGGCTGAAAAAAGGAGTTTACGCCTTCTTTCCCGGCCCATGTTACGAAACCGCTGCGGAGATAAGGGCGTATAAGGCGCTCGGCGCGGACGCGGTCGGTATGTCGACCGTTCCCGAAGCCACCGCCGCGTGTTATCTCGGAATGCGCGTCGCAGGAATTGCCTGCATAACGAATATGGCGACCGGGATCGCGCGGAACAAACACTCCCACAGCGAGGTGCTGGCTGCCGCCGATGCCGCCGGAGAACGCCTCGGACAACTGATCTCCGCACTTGTCACCGGAATCGAAGAATAATCGGCACGCGAAAATAAACGTACAAATCCCGGACGTATCTGCCGGGCATGAACGAAAAAGGTTATCCGCCCGGTGCGGATAACGTACGACAGTCGAGCTTTTCGGAAAAGCACTGTTTTTAAAGGGGTTACGCGGCTTTGGTGAAAGCAGCATAACCCCTTTGCGTTTTTTCTTGTTCGGGCAATTTACGTCATTCGTGCCGTATCGGTGCGTAAATAGCCGCTTTGTCTGCGCTCTGGCAGGCAAACGCCTGTTTCAGCCGGTTGGTTTTTTGTTTTAACGGCTCTCAGACCGCAGCGTTCTGCGGAAGCACGACCGTTTTCGCCCATTCCGCGAATTGCTTTTCGTACTTTTCCGCGTCGGACGTATCACAGCAGAATTCCACTATCCAGCAGGCGTTTGCGCTTCTGTAATAATAATCGTGATAGGTCAGATCGTCGCTCCCGTCGCGGTAGACGAATGAACAGCCGGGAATATCGCCCGGTAAGGTTTTCACGTCGCGTATCCCGTCTTCGTTTTCAAGGAAGGTCCGCCTTGCTTTTGAGAATTCGTCAAGGCTCATCGAGGTGAATTCCTCGCCGTCCTCGTAGCCGTACCGCGTGACCCAAACCGAAACGTAGCGGTTTTCAAAGTAGGCGTAATCTCCGGGCTCCGGATCGTACTCGCGGAACGTGGCGGGCAGGTCTATCGAAAACCCGTTTACGGCGTAGGTCTTTGCGCCGGAGTTGCCGGCGCGGAAAAGCACCGCTAAAAGGACGATCACCGCGATCCCTATCACGGCTCCGATGACCGCTCCGCGAACGCGGGCTTTTTTTAGCACCTTGCCGTATTCCGCGGCGTTTACGGAACGGTGCGCCTGCATTTCCGGCGTTACCGTCACGTTTTCAAATCGGAAGGGAAACCCGGTATTTACGTCGTATATACACCTGCCGGTCAGCTCTACGTCGTCGCTTCCGGCAGGGATATCGTAATAATCGTTGATCAGATCCTTATCCGGCGATTTTTCGCGGTTCACGACGTATATACGCGCGGCTTCTTCGCCGATCTCGAATACGGCGGAGGAGGCGTTTGCGATCTCGCCGAGTTTTCGGCACCGTTCACCTGAAACAGTCAGATCGCCGGAGTTCGGGTCGACGATATAGATTTTTACCGTTATCAGTTTTGCCGAAAAGGCTTTTTCACGCGTGATTTTCAGTTTACGCACGGCGGACGCCTCGCTTTCATTGTTTTTTGACATTCTATCATACGCGGGACGGGTTGTCAATATCGCGCCGGAGCGCGTTTTTACCTGCGGTCGAACGCCGGGTTATAGGCGTAGAAGTTCTTGTAATCAAGATTATCTTGTATGATCCTCAACGCGTCGCCGAAGCGTTGGTAATGGACGATCTCGCGTTCGCGGAGGAAGCGGATCGGATCTGCTACGTCGCGGTCGTCGCAGAAGCGCAGGATATTGTCATAGGTCAGCCGCGCCTTCTGTTCGGCGCCGAGATCCTCGCTTATATCGGCGATCGGGTCGCCGGTCGACTGGAAAGTCGCGGCGTTGAAGGGGTATCCCGCCGCCGCCTGAGGATAGATCCCGGTGGTATGGTCGACGAAATACGGGCCGAAACCGCTGTCCATGATCTGTTTTTCGGTGAGATTGCGCGTAAGCTGATAGATGATCGCGCTTACGATCTCCATATGCGCCAGTTCCTCGGTACCGATATCGGTAAGGATCCCGGTCACCTCGTTGTAAGGCATACTGTAACGCTGGGAAAGATAGCGCATAGCGGCGCCGGTTTCGCCGTCGGGTCCGCCGAGCTGCGAGATTATAAGCTGAGCAAGTTTCGGGTTGGGCTCTTTTATATTAACCGGGAATTGAAGTTTTCGGTCGTAGGTCCACATATTTTAATCCTCCGTATTCTGCCAGGGCCATTTGTCCATCGTCCAGTGCCAGATCTCCGGCTCGCCGCGGTTTACCGAAGCGTTTTCCGCGGTAAGCGGACCGTAGGACGCCTCGTATTCCGCTTTCAGGCTTTCGGCGTCGGACGTGAATCTGCGGTGCATTTCGAGCGCCTTGCGGTTGAACGGATGCCCGTCGAGATAAAGCGCGCATTCGTGAGCGGCGAAGCACGCCTCCTGTATGCGCCTCATAAGCGCGTCTTTTTGAAGTTCAGCCATTTTGCCGGTGCTCCTTTCTTCCGTAGAACGGCAGGTCGAGGCAGGCGAAAAGCGTCCCGCGCGAAAGCGCTTTTGACTGGTCATAAAGATTCTCGAACCGCTGATAGGGGACGTAGCTCATAGCGAGCGACGCCCGCGCCGGGAATGTGCTTTGTTCGGCGGGATATGCCGCTTCGCCGGCGTCGGTCGGGAATTCGTCTTTCAGCATATTCATCTGTTTTTTTCTCCTTAAAAATCGTTTTTACGGCTTTTTTCGCACGCGGGGCGGGAAAAGCGGTTTTCTTCCCGCCCTGTTACATTGTATGAACCGCGCCGCCGAG
The DNA here is from genome assembly GCA_947305675.1 of uncultured Clostridia bacterium. Taxonomy (GTDB): domain Bacteria; phylum Bacillota; class Clostridia; order Oscillospirales; family CAG-382; genus Coliplasma. The sequence goes on from CAMZED010000004.1 coordinate 10,355, forward strand.
TTGGTGAAAAACTATTGCAAAAAACGAGCGGAAATGATACAATGAATCGAATAGCGCCAAAAGGAGAACTATATGGTTTCGATAAAATCAGGTGAAATGGTGTTTTCGGTGTCGGAGGACGCCTCGAAAACCGAGCTGAGCTGTCTGGGGACGGCGCTGCGTCAAAGCGAAAACGCCGATTTCTGGCGAATTTACACCGACGACGGATATGAACGCGAAATGACGGTGCGTTCGTCGTCTCAGACCGGCAGGGTATCGCTTGCCGGCGATTCTCTTGAAATAAACTACGAAAAACTTGTCGCCGACAACGGCAGGGTTTTCGAGATCGCCTTTAAAGTGACGGTGAAGAAAAGCGTTAGCACTTACGAGGGATTCCTGTTCTCGTCGGAAATCGACAACCGTTCCGGCGCGCGTGTAAACGAGGTCCAGCTGCCGTTTTTCGATCTTGCTCACGGGTGCGGGGAAAACCGCGCCGACGACGTGCTTTATCAGATAAACGGGCTTGGCTGGAAGACTTTGGACCCGTGGGAGCGCATTAAAAAAGCCTGCCATACCGAATATATCGCTTCGGACAACCACGTCGTGTGGAACGCGATGCGTTATCCCGGCGACGCGGCGATGGGCTGGTTCGGACTTCAGAGCGGCGAAAGGTTCCTTTATATCGGCAGGCAGGATCCCGAGCTTAAGATCTGCGCGATGGCGGCGGGCGTTTCGCCTCGCGGAAAAGAGCCGCGGCTTCTGCTTACGATATCCCACTTCCCTTTTGTCAAACCCGGCGAAAAACTTACCACAACCGAATGTTTTGCCGCGCTTTGCAAAGGCGACTGGACAAAAGGTTCGGACATATACGGCAATTATGCCCGCGCAAACTGGTATAAACCGCCGCGCGTGCCCGAATGGGTGAAAAATATAACCGGATGGCAGCGCATTATTCTGCGCCACCAGTTCGGCGAAAAGAATTTTGATTATTCCGATCTGCCGCGGATCTACCGCGAGGGCAAAAAATACGGTCTTAACATGCTTATGGTGTTCGGCTGGTGGAAGGGCAGGTTCGATAACGGATATCCGATATACGAACCGGACGAAGGGCTCGGCGGCGCCGAGGAACTCAAAAAAGCCATAAAGGCGGTGAACGCTGATGGCGGGTACGTCGCGCTTTATACCAACGGACAGCTGATCGACGTGAACACCGATTATTACCGTGAGACCGGAAAAGACGTTTGCCGCATAGATATCGACGGCAACGACTACCGCGACCATTACCGGTTCGGCAACGACGGGCTCACGCTGCGCGCGTTCGGCTACAAATCGTTCGTCACCGCCTGCCCCGCCAACGAGGAATGGCAGAGAATTCTTATCGAGCACGAGAATATGAAATTCTCGTACGGCTGCGATTCGGCTTTCTTCGATCAGATCGGCGGCGCGGCTCCGCTCCCCTGCTTTAACGAAGAGCATTTCCACGGCGCGCGTGCCGACGAATGCGAGAAGTGGCGTGTCGCCGCTTTTAAGAATATGTTCGCGCACTGTCCGGAAGGAAAAGCCATCGGCACCGAGATGGTCAACGATATGGTGCTTTCCTACGTTCATTACATCCACGGGATACAGGTCGGCGCGGTTTACGTGCCGGGATGCTTCCCCGAGATGTTCATGCGCACCTTCCCCGAAGTCATACAGACCGACAGGTTCGTTCACGACAACAAAGAGGGCACCGATCAATCGCTTAAAAACGCGTTCATCCACGGGTTCAGGCTCGACGTTTCGCCCTGGCGCGGCAGAACGCATATCGGCGAGCTGCCCGATCTTGCCGAAAAGATCGGCAAATTGCTTGCCGAAAAGGAAAAATACCGCCGGTTCTTTTATGAGGGCGATTATGTTTACGACCGTCCCGGGACGATCCCCGAAGGGGTCAAAAACGGCTGTTTCGTGAACGGCGGCGAAAAGATCTATACGCTTTGGAACGACACTCAGTCCGAGCAGGCGTTTTTGCTTGCCGGCAAAGAAATAAAAATGGCTCCACAGGAGGTTAAGGTATGTTTGATTTGACAGGAAAGACCGCGCTGGTGACGGGTTCTTCACGCGGGATAGGAAAAGGGATCGCTTTGGCGTTCGCACGGCAGGGCGCCGACGTGGTGGTAAACTGCGCGGGGAATATTGCCGCCGCGGAACAGACCGCGGACGAGATAAGGGCTTTGGGCGTAAAGGCGCTGGTAATAAAAGCCGACGTAAGCGAACCCGATATGGTAAAGGAAATGTTTGCAAAGATAATGGCGGAGTTCGGAAAGCTCGACATTCTTGTGAACTGTGCGGGAACTTCGCAGGATAAAGATATATTCGATATGACCAAAGAGGATTGGGACAGGATAATAAAGACCAACCTCACATCGGGAATGCTTTGCAGCAAAGCCGCCATGGAGATCATGCGCGAGCAGAAACACGGCAGAATAATATTTATTTCGTCGGTAGTCGCCGAGCGCGGCGCTCTGTTCGGGCACGTCCATTACGCCGCAACCAAAGCGGGTCAGATCGGCATTGTGAAATCGATGGCGCGCACCGCCGCTCCGCTCGGTATAACCGTAAACGCGATCGCTCCCGGGCTTATACGCACCGAACTGCTGGTGCAGACCCACGGCGTCGAGGGCGTTGAGGAACTCGGCGCAAGCATACCGCTCGGGCTGGGACGCCCGGAGGACGTCGGTGCGGCGGCGGTTTATCTCGCCAGCGACGAGGCAAAATACGTCACCGGCGCGACGCTCGACGTAAACGGCGGCGCCAACTTCAGATGAAGGTCACGCGGCTCGGGCAGGCGGGGCTTCGGATCGATACCCCCGATGCGAAAATTCTTGTCGACCCTTATTTTACCGACAGCGCTTTTGAAATATCCGGCGTACACCGCAAAAAAGAGGCTCCCGATTGGGTGTGGGACATAAAACCCGATATACTGCTCGTCACCCACGATCATATCGACCATTACGATCCGGAAACGGCAAAACGTTTCGTTAACGAAAACACCGCGGTGACGGTGCTTTCGCCGCGCAGCGTATGGGAAAGAATAAAACTTTGCGGCGGAAACAACAATTTTGTGCTTGTTTCGCCGGGCGTGCGGTGGAGCTGCGGCGGCACGGCGGTGACCGCGCTTTCCGCGGTGCATTCCGATCCGTTTGCCGTGGGGTTTGCAATATCCGCCGAAGGCAAAACCGTTTGCATTACCGGCGATACGCTGTTTTCCGAAGCGATCGGATATCCTTTCGAAAGCGCGGATTATATGTTCCTGCCGATAAACGGGCGGGGAAACAATATGAACGCCTTAGACGCAGCGGCGCTTGCGGAAAAATATAAAGTAAAACGAGCCGTTCCGGTGCATTACGGTATGCTCGATTCCGTCGCGCCCGATATTTTCGAATACGCGGGAAAATACGTAATGGAAGATTTCAGAGAATACGAAATATAAGGAGAAAAAGCGTGAAAATAACCGATATAAAAGCGTTTGTGGTGGACTGTTTCCGCACGAACTGGGTGTTTATAAAAGTTTATACCGACGAAAATATCGACGGAGTCGGCGAGGCTACGCTCGAATACAAGGAAAAAGCGCTGCTCGGCGCGGTCGAACACGCAAAAGAGGCGCTTGTCGGCAAAGATCCGATGCGTATCGAAGAGAATATGCACAACCTCTACCGCGATGCCTACTGGCGCGGCGGGGCGGTGCTTATGTCCGCCATATCCGGGATAGAAACGGCTTGCTGGGATATAAAAGGCAAGGCGCTCGGCGTGCCGGTGTATGAGCTTTTGGGCGGCAAACTGCGCGACAGCGTGCGTATTTACGTGAACGGCTGGTTTTCCGGCGCCAAAACGCCCGAGGAGTTCGGCAAAAAGGCGGCTGAAGCCGTTAAACGCGGAGTCACCGCGATGAAGTGGGACCCTTTCGGAAAGAGTTTTCTGGAAATATCCAACGCCGATCTTCAAACCGCGCTCGAGTGCATCGACGAGGTCCGCAAGGCGGTCGGAAGCAAGGTCGATCTGCTCATCGAAGGTCATGGCAGGTTCGATGTTCCCACAGCGATAAAGATCGCGCGCGAGATCGAACAGTTCAAGCCGACATTTTTCGAAGAACCCGTTCCGCCGGACGATCTCGCATCGCTCAAACGCGTGCGGGACAATTCGCCGGTGGCGATATCGGCGGGCGAACGGCTTTACGGGATACGCTCTTTCAAAGATCTGTTAAGCCTCGGCGCCGCCGATTACATACAGCCCGACGTTTCGCACGCGGGAGGCATACTGGAGCTTAAAAAAATCGCGGCGATGGCGGAGGCTTATTATATCCCGTTCGCGCCGCACAACCCGTCGGGGCCGGTGGCGAACGCCGCTACTTTGCAGTTGGCGGCTTGCTGTCTTAATTTCAGCATACTTGAAATAATGTACAGCGACGTAACTTACCGCAAAGATATCACCGACGAAAGCCTTTGCTTCCGCGACGGTATGATCGAAATACCCGGAAAACCCGGGCTGGGCTTGACTTTGAACGAGGAAGAATGCATTAAACACCCCTATCAGGTCCATACGTTAAGGCATTACACCGGCGCGCTGACCGACATTCGCCCGCCGAAGACCGAGTTTTATTTCTGACTGACGTCTGCGCTTTCGGAGGTAATTACAAATGACGTGGAATTTGTTGATAGCGATATTCCTGCTTGTAAGCGTTTTGCTGCAATTTTATCTTGTGACGCGGTTCCGCAAGTTCGGATTTATCAAAAAGATCTCCAAAAAGAGCCGTTTTCTCGGCTGGGCGTGCGCGCTGATCCTTTCGGCGCTGCCTTGGGCGTTCCTTTTTGTGAACGTCTACGCCGCGGTGATCGCTTTGGTCCACCTTGCGCTGATCTGGGCGATTTGCGATCTTTTCGGGTTCGTTTTTCACAAGATCACCCAACGCAAGCGCAAAAAATACGCCGCCGGAGCCGCGGCTTTGGCGATAACGGCGGTTTATCTCGCCGTGGGGTGGTTCTGCGCCCATCACGTTTTCCGTGTCGATTACACTTTTACTACCGAAAAACCGCTTCCCGGCGGCGGATTGAGGATAGTCGAGCTCGCCGATTCGCATATCGGAATAACGCTTGACGGCGAAGATTTTGCGAACCAGATGGATCGCATAAACGCCGAACAGCCCGACGCGGTGGTGATCTGCGGCGATTTTGTCGACGACGACACCAAAAAAGAGGATATGATAACGGCGTGCCGGGCTCTTGGGAAATTAAAGACTTCATACGGCGTTTATTTCATATTCGGCAACCACGACAACGGATATTTTGATTACCGCGATTTCAGCTCGGCTGAACTGCGCGAAAATCTTGTTTCGAACGGGGTCAGGATACTTGAGGACGAAAGCGTGCTTATCGCCGATTCGTTTTATATCGTCGGCAGGCTGGACCGCACCTTCCCCGACCGTAAGGAAGCGCCGGAACTTACAAAATCGCTCGACAAAAGCAAATATACAGTTATGCTCGACCACCAGCCGAACGATTACGCCAACGAGACTTTAAGCGGCGCCGATCTGGTGCTTTCCGGGCATACCCACGGCGGGCACATTTTCCCCGCCGGACCGATAGGGATCTGGATGGGCGTAAACGACAGGTTTTACGGCACCGAGACGAGATGGCTCGGATCCGAAAGCAAAACCGACTTTCTGGTGACTTCCGGGATCTCCGGATGGGGCATACCGTTCAAAACCGGAACGATTTCGGAATACGTCGTTATTAACGTGCTGAACGGCTGATAAATAAACAGCGAAAAAGGGATTATGCCGAACACGAGATCGGTGTAATCCCTTTCTTTGATTGTCTTTGATTTACTTTGTTAATCTTTGATTGTCTTTGATTGTCTTTGATTGTCTTTGATTAACTTTTGCGCAAACAGCCTCTTATGACCCTCCGGTGAACATTTGAGTCCAATAATAATCCTCAAACCCCACGCCGATCTTTGTGAACGCCGGATTCAGAATATTCGCGCGGTGCCCGGGCGAATTCATCCAGGCGTCGACCACCGCCTGAGGAGTTCTTTGGCCCATTGCGATATTCTCGCCGGCGGTGCGGTAAGAGATGCCGAACGCCTTGATCATATCGAACGGCGAGCCGTACGTCGGGCTGGTGTGCGAGAAATAATGCTTTTGCGCCATATCGCGCGATTTATAACGCGCCACGCGTGAAAGCTGCCAGTCCTCTTCCAACTGTTTCAGCCCGTTTTGCGACCGGATCACGTTCACAAGCCTTACGACCTCGGCTTCGTACGCGACGGCGGCGCTTGAGTCTACCGGGACTTCGATAACGTCGCCGGGATAAATAAGATCGGGATTTTTTATTTGCGGGTTGGCGCCGATCAACTCGTCAAGCCCTACTTTGTATCTGACCGCGATCTTCCAGAGCGAATCTCCCCGGACAACGGTATATTTTTCCGCCGACGCCGTGACGCAAAGCGATAAAGCCAAAAGCGCCGCCGCCAGCAGTGAAAAGACTTTTTTCATATTGATTCACCTCGCTGAATATTATTTCTCGCACAGCAAAAAATATTGCAGGTTTTAAAAACCAAAAAAACGGATAAGGAACGTAAAACCAAACGAGAAAAGGCACTGTTTTTTTACAGCGCCTTTCCTTATCTATTCTTATAAATAACTTGTGCGTATGCGGCCGATTATCCGCGGTCTCCGTAATCGAAAACTATCGGGATGACCATGGGCTTGCGCTTCGTCCGCTTGTTCGCGTAATCGGCAAGGTCCTCACGCAGGCGGAGTTTTATCGCAGAAACGTCGGTAATGTCTTTTGCAAGGCAGCGGATAATGCAGTTATATGCAAGTTCTTCGAGCTTGCGGATAATATCCTCGTTTTCTTTTTCATAAACAAATCCGCGCGTGGTCACCTCCGGCATGATCGAAACGGCGCCGAATTCCGGATCGATCCCCGCCGACACGACGATAACGCCGTCCTCCGCGAGTTTTTTGCGGTCGCGCAGGACGACCCCGCCGACGTCGCCGATCCCGCTGCCGTCGACCATTACCGAACCCGCCTCCACGCTTCCGGCGTGCTTTATCGTCCGGCGCGAAAGTTCGATCACTCCGCCGATCTCCGGCAGAAGGATTCTGCCGTCTTTCATTCCCAGCTCGCGCGCGAGCCCGGCGTGGGCGACAAGATGTTTATATTCCCCGTGAACCGGGATAAAAAAGTCCGGGCGGGTGAGCGTGTGCATAAGTTTCAGTTCTTCGCGGCAGGCATGCCCCGAAACATGAACGTCGTAATTGCTGTAGGTGATAACTTCAGCGCCGCGGCGAAACAGTTCGTTTATTATTTTGGTAATAAACTTTTCGTTGCCGGGGATCGCCGATGAGGAAAGCACCACCAGATCGCTGCTGCCGAGCGTGAGCTGATTGTGTTCCCCGAACGCCATACGGTAAAGCGCGCTCATAGGTTCGCCCTGGCTGCCGGTCGTAACCACCGTTATTTTCTCCGGCGGATATTTTTTAACGTCGGAAATATCGACAAGCGTTCCTTCCGGTGCGAAAAGATACCCGAGCCTTGTCGCCGCGCTTACAAAGTTCTGCATACTTCTGCCGGTGACGGCTACCTTCCGCCCGGCTTTTACGCTGGCGTTGATTATCTGCTGAACGCGGTGGACGTTGGAAGAAAAAGTTGCAATAACGACCCGGCGAGTCTCACCGTTAAAGATCCTGTCGAAACTGACGGCGAGCGAACTTTCGCTCGGGGTGTATCCCGGGCGTTCGGCGTTGGTGCTGTCGCAAAGCAAAAGCCTTATTCCTTTGCGTCCCAGTTCCGCCAGCCGCGCAAGATCTATCGGCTTTTCGCCCACCGGGGTGAAATCCACCTTGAAATCGCCGGTGTGAAGTATCCTTCCGCAGGGGGTGTTTATGCAGATCGCGCATGAGTCGGGCATCGAGTGGTTCACGTTGATATATTCGCATTCAAAAGCCCCCAGCGTTACCGATTGCCCGGCGTGAATCTCGTAAAGCCTGGCATTTTTTACGTTGTGCTCGGCTAACTTGCCTTCAATTATCCCCAGCGTAAGCCTTGTGGCGTACACCGGCACGTTGAATTTCTTTAAAAAATAGGGTACCGCGCCGATATGGTCCTCGTGACCGTGAGTGATCAGCAGTGCGCGCAGTTTTTCAACGTTCTTTTCAAGATAGCTGAAATCGGGTATGACCAGATCGACTCCGAGCATATCGTCCTCGGGGAACATCACTCCGCAATCGACCGCGATAATATCCCCGCCGTATTCAAAGGCGGTCATATTCATTCCGATCCCGTCAACGCCTCCGAGAAAAACAATGTTTACGTTCGGTTTTTTGTTTTTGGGCATAAAAAATCTTTTCCTTTCTTTCGAGGGAAACCTTTAAAAAATATAAGGCTGCGGTTTAAAATCGTGTTCATATGTAAAAGGCGCATCACTCGCCTCAAAGTTCATCATACAATTATGCAACATTTCTTTGCGTTTGTCAAGTCGGCTGTGTCACAAGCCGCGTTTTCGGCATATGATTACAATATATGATAAATTCACGGCGGCAATATGAGGTACATATCCCACTTGACATTTTTGACCGTTGATGGTATGATTAATCCGTAATATTGCAATTATTGCCGAAAGGTGTTAATTTTAATGGATAAACTCTATATCTCCGGCGGCAAACCGCTCATCGGTTCCATAAATATCGGCGGAATGAAAAACGCCGCCCTGCCCATAATTTTCGCCACCGTCCTGGTCGGTGACGTCTGTGTGCTTGAAAACCTTCCCGAGGTAAGCGACATAAACACCGCTCTGGAGATGATATCCCGTATGGGCGCAAAAGTCGAAAGGCTTGACCGCGGCACCTACCGTATCGACACGCGTGAAGTCCGCTGCGGCAGCGCTCCGCTCGATCTGGCGGGTTCAATGCGCGGCTCTTATTACGTGCTCGGCGCCGAACTCGGCAGGTTCGGCAGATCCGCCACCGGGCTTCCCGGCGGCTGCAATTTCGGCAAAAGACCGATCGACCAGCATATTAAAGGATTCGAAGCGCTCGGCGCCAAAGTGATTTGCAGCGACGACGCCGTAAGTTGTTTTGCCGAACGTCCGCTTACCGGCACTTCGGTTTATCTCGATATCGCGTCGGTCGGTGCGACGGTAAACATTATGATGGCGGCGACAAAAGCCCAGGGTATGACGGTCATCGATAACGCCGCGCGCGAACCGCACATCGTCGACCTCGCCAACTTCCTCAACTCCTGCGGGGCGAACATCTCCGGCGCCGGGACAGAGGTCATAAAGATCCGCGGCGTTTCGGAGCTTCACGGCGGCACTTATGCCATCATCCCGGATATGATCGAGGCGGGCACTTATATGATCGCCGCCGCCGCCACAAAAAGCAAGCTGACGATAACCAACGTTATCCCCAGGCACCTCGAAGCGACCACCGCCAAACTGATCGAAGTCGGTGTAAAAGTCGAGGAAGGCGATGATTACGTCACCGTGTCTTATGAGGGCGAGCTTAAAAAAGCGCGCGTCAAGACCGATTTTTATCCCGGTTTCCCGACGGATATGAATCCCCAGTTCTGCGTTCTTCTCTGCCTTGCCGACGGCGAAAGCGTGCTTACCGAAAGCGTTATGGATAACCGCTTTAAATATACCGACGAACTCGCCCGTATGGGCGCAAAGATCTCCGTCCACGGGCGCGACGCGGTCGTCACCGGCGTGACGGAACTTCACTCGGCAAACGTGCGCGCCGTCGATCTGCGCGCCGGTGCGGCAATGGTTATCGCCGCGCTTGCCGCCAAAGGCACCACCGTGATCGACGACATTTATCACATCGAGCGCGGATACGAGGATATGGTGGAGAAGCTGAGGGGCGTCGGTGCCGACATCCGGATCGTCAGGGGAGACCGCGGATAATCGGCTGTTTACGCACAAGTTGATCAATAAAATAAATTCGGAAAGGGTTATACCGTACTTTCGTTCGGCGTAATCCTTTTTTCGTTTCCCCGATTATTATGATTTTTATAACTTGTGCTTGCACGAAAAGCTCGACTGCCGTAGACCACTACGGCGACGCTCGCTTTTCCTGCAAAACATCTCGATTCTACGCGGTCTCCGCGCCGTACCGTGTTGGCGGATAATCGGCTGTTTACGCACAAGTTGATCAATAAAATAAATTCAGAAAGGGTTATACCGCGCTTATGTTCGGCATAATCCTTTTTTCGTTTCCCCGATTATTATGTTTTTTATAACTTGTGCTTGCACGAAAAGCTCGACTGCCGTAGACCACTACGGCGACGCTCGCTTTTCCTGCAAAACATCTCGATTCTACGCGGTCTCCGCGCCGTACCGTGTTGGCGGATAATCGGCTGTTTACGCACAAGATATTTAAAATATAATTCAGGAAAGGGTTATACCGTACTTTCGTTCGGTGTAACCCTTTCATTGTCTATTCTGTTTTATCTATACTTTATCTATACCGCAAGAATTTACGTCTTATGCTTTTCCGAAAACGCCCGCCGATTATTTTGCGCCTTTTGTGATAAAGTCCCTGATCTTATCCAGCGCGGATTTTTCCAGCCTCGATACATATGAGCGGGATATCCCCATCATCCCGGCGACGTCGCGTTGGGCGTAATGTCTGCCGCTTTTGGTGAGCCCGTAGCGCAGAACGATTATCTTCCGCTCGCGGTCGGTAAGCACGGTTTTTATCGCTTTTGCGACGTTTTCGAGCCGGATCTGTTTATCGATCGTCTCGGCGATATCGTCGGGCGACGCGATTATTTCCAGATAAGTCAGCGGATTGCCGTCCTTATCGACGTCGACCGGATCGTTGATCGACGTGACCGACGAATGTTTTTTCTGCGCGCGGAAATACATAAGTATCTCGTTCTGAAGGCATTTCCCGGCATAGGTGGCAAAGCGGGCGCCGTTTTCGACGTCGAAACTGTCGATCGCTTTTATAAGTCCTATCGTTCCGACCGAAATAAGATCGTCCTGCTCGCGCGAGGCGGTATAATACTTTTTTACGATGTGAGCGACAAGCCGAAGGTTGTGCTCGATAAGTTTGCCTCGGGCAGCCGAATCTCCGGCACGGGCGCGCACAAACAGATCGTGCTCCTCCTGTTTTGAAAGCGGCGGCGGAAAGGAATGGGTGTCGGACGTGCGAAGCACAAGACAAAAGCATTTTGAAAGCAGATTCAATACGAACGTCAGCATAAAAAGATTTTCACCTCCGGAAAAATCTATGCCGACTTTTTAGATAAAAGAACCTTTGTCGTACCAAATTGATCCGATTATTTAATTAAGCCGAAAAACACATAAAAATACCCAAAAAAATTGCTCGCGCTTCGACAAAAGAATCTCCTGTGCAAAAGTTATAATTCCGGTATAAAAAACAAAGGACGGTTAAAAAATGGAGATCAGTCTTGCAAGATCAAAGTTAAAACCGGCTTTCGCCGGGATACTCTCGGGGGCGGCGGCTTTTGTGCTGGGCACCGCTTCGATCGCCGAAGGCGTTAAGCCTTTCGGCATAAGCCTTATATGCGCGGTCGGGAAAGAAAAACGGAAATATGTATTCGCCGGGGCGCTTCTGGCTTCGCTTACCGACAAAAACATATGGCTTTCGGCATTCTGCGCGGTTTATATATTCATTGTTCTTGCCGCAAAAGAAAAGCACGGCGGCGTGTTCATTTACACCCGCGTATTGCTTGCGCTTTCGGCGAGCGCTCTGCGCGCCGTTTATATCGCGGTGGGAGGGATCGGATCGGTCGCTTCGGTTTTTTCGCTGATCGCGGCGGTGATATCCTACCCGGCTTTTACATACGCCTTCCGGGGCAGATACGACCGCAAAAAAGAACTGCGCCGGGTAAGATACGAGATATCGCTTTTGGCGTTTGCGTTCGCTTTCACCGCTGCGGCCGCCCCGTTTGAACTGTTCGGCGTAAACCTCGGCATTATCCCGGCGGCGGGATTCACGCTTTGCGCCGCGCGGCGCAAAGGGTTCGCGTTCGGCGGTATATGCGGGACGGTGTGCGGCCTTGTCGCCGGAGGAGCGGCGACGGGAGCTTTGGGAGTGATGGGGATGGCTTACGGTCTGCTCGCGGGGGAGAGCGAGCCGCTTGCCGTTATCCTGGGATATATGCTTTCGGTTTCGGGCTATTATTACCTTGCCGGAGCCGAAACCACCCCCGCGGCGGCGCTGATGCTTTTGGCTGTGACGGCGGCTTTTTATCCGCTTCGCAAAAAGATCGCTCCCGCCGAACCGGCTCCGAGCGCCGAAAAGCGCGCCATGGACCGGCGGATGTCGCGTTACGCGGCGACTTTCTCCTCGCTTTCGTCGCTGTTTTATTCGGTTTCCGACGCCGCGCGCGAACAGAGCGTGAGCGAACTTAACGCCGATATCGTTAAAACCGTCGACGAAAGATGCGGCCATTGCGCCGGCTGCGAGCTTGACAAAAGCGAAATAACCAACTTCTTCACCAGGGAAATACGCAACAACGGCGTCGTCACCTACGCAAGAATGCCTTCGCACATAACCTATCGCTGCCCGAACGCCATGGCTCTGGCGAGATCGGTGAACGGGCTGACCGCTTTGCGCCATGCCGACGGCGAAAAAGGGCTTAAACGTATGGCGGACGAATATTCGGCTTTCTCGGCGATACTTTCCGAGGCGGCGAAGAGCCAGGAGGAATCCCGCCGCGAGGACCGCGCCGCCGCGCGGGAGATAAAAAGCCGGCTTGCGGAGATCGGCGTGACGTGCGACGGGGTCCGCGTAAGCGGAGCGCGCCGGCGCGAGGTGACGGTTTTCGGCGTGGAGCCCGAAAAAATAAGCTGTTCGCCGGCGGATATATCGGGCGTTTTTTCGGGCGCGGCGGGTACAAAAATGTCCGACCCCGAACTTGTCCCGCACGACGGCTATACCCTTTTAAGATCCCACAGCGTTCCGGGGTTCAGAATGGAATACGCGAAGTTTTCCGAAGCCAAAAGCGGCGAGCAGGTCTGCGGCGACACGGTGAGCGTTTTTGAAAGCGACGAAAACCGCTTTGTCTGCCTTGTGTCCGACGGAATGGGCAGCGGGCGCGACGCCGCGCTTACCAGCCGCCTTTCGGCGATAATGCTTGAAAAACTGCTTTGCGTCGGCGCCGAAAAAGAAAGCGCGCTTAAACTTTTGAACAAGGCGCTGAGCGAAAAGCAGGAAGAGGTATTCGCCACCGTCGATCTGCTCGAGATCGACCGCATCACCGGCAAGGGCGAAATAATAAAAGCCGGCGCGGCACCGAGCATACTTATACGCGGCGGAAAATCGTACAATCTCGAATCCCGCACGCCGCCCGCCGGAATAATGAAAACCGTGATCGCCGACAAAAAGACTTTTGAGGTTCGGAAAGGCGATATGATCGTTATGATGAGCGACGGGATAATGCAGACCGGCTCTGAAAAAAAGATCCTCCCCGCCGAGGGGATCCCGCCGATGCCCTCTGCGCGGGCGCTCGCCGAAAAGATCCTGCGCGACGCGCGCGACGAGCTCGGGTGCGGGGGAGAGGACGATATGTCTGTCTGTGTAATTCGCGTCTATTAGAGACCGTGTATAATCGGCTGTTTACGCACAAGTTGATCAATAAAATAAATTCGGAAAGGGTTATTCCGTACTTTCGTTCGGTGTAATCCTTTTTTCGTTTCCCCGATTATTATAATTTATATAACTTGTGCTTGCACGAAAAGCTCGACTGCTTTACGGTTGTAAAGCGACGCTCGCTTTTCCTGCAAAACATCTCGATTCTACGCGGTCTCTGCGCCGTACCGCGTTGGTGTATAATCGGCTGTTTACGCACAAGTTAAGCAGAAAAATAAATCAAAAAAGGGTTATACCGCGCTTATGTTCGGCATAATCCGTTTCTCGTTCCCCCGATTATTATGATTTATATAACTTTTGCTTTTCCGAAAACGTCGACTGCCGTAGACCTCTACGGCGACGCTCGCTTTTCCTGCAAAACATTTCGATTCTACACGGTCTCCGCGCCGTACCGTGTTGGCGGATAATCGGCTGTTTACGCACAAGTTGATTAATTACAATCGGCTGTTTACGCACAAGTTAAGCAGAAAAATAAATTCGGAAAGGGTTATTCCGCGCTTATGTTCGGCGTAACCCTTTTTTCAGCGGAGCGGGCAGACCGATAAACGTTGTTTGCCGCTATTGATTTTTTTGAACGAAAGTGATAGAATAGCGGCGCAAGAACGTTTTTCGGGAGAATCATTTATGAATTACGACGTTATAATCATCGGAGCGGGCCCCGGCGGGATATTCACCGCTTATGAGCTTACGCAAAAAAGCCCGGGACTTAAAGTCGGAGTTTTCGAGCTCGGACATCCGCTTTCACAGCGGAAATGCCCCATCGACGGCAAAAAAATAAAAAGCTGCGTAAACTGCAAAACCTGCGCGATAATGAGCGGGTTCGGCGGAGCCGGCGCTTTTTCCGACGGAAAATACAACATAACCAATCAGTTCGGCGGCACGCTTTACGAATACGTCGGCAAAGAACCCGCGCTTGAACTTATGCGCTACGTCGACGGAATAAACATTGCCCACGGCGGAAAAGGGACAAAGCTTTATTCCACCGCCGACACCGCGCTTAAAAAGAAATGCCTTGAAAACAAACTTCATTTACTCGACGCTCAGGTTCGCCATCTCGGCACCGACATAAACTACGTTGTGCTTGAAAACCTGTATGACGAGCTTAAGGACAAGGTGGATTTTCACTTCGACACCGCGATATCCTCGGTCAACAAGACCGGAGACGGGTTCGAGGTGTTCGCCGGCGAGCAGAAATACACCGGCAGATACTGCGTGATCTCGGTCGGCAGGAGCGGAAGCAAATGGATGGAGACGGTCTGTCGCGATCTCGGAATAACGACCCGTTCCAACCGCGTCGATATCGGCGTGAGGGTCGAGCTTCCGGCGGAAGTGTTCTCGCACATTACCGATGAACTTTACGAGAGCAAGATCGTTTACCGCACCGAAAAGTTCGAAGATCTTGTCCGCACATTCTGTATGAATCCCCACGGCGCCGTGGTAAACGAAAACACCAACGGCATTATCACCGTGAACGGGCACAGTTATGAAGATAAATCCAAGCACACCGAGAACACCAATTTCGCACTGTTGGTAAGCAAGCATTTTTCGGAACCGTTCAAAGACAGCAACGGCTACGGCGAAAGCATTGCAAGGCTTTCGAATATGCTGGGCGGCGGAGTGATAGTGCAGCGGTTCGGCGACCTTGTGCGCGGGCGGCGCAGTACCGAACGCCGCATAGAGGAAAGTTATCTGACCCCGACTCTGGCGGCGACTCCCGGCGATCTGAGCCTGGTAATACCGAAGCGGATACTCGACGGAATAATCGAAATGATCTACGCCCTCGACAAGATCGCCCCCGGAACCGCCAACGACGACACCCTGCTTTACGGCGTGGAAGTAAAGTTTTACAATATGGAAGTCGAGATCGACCGCAATCTCGAAACGGAATGCAAAGGGCTTTACGTGATAGGCGACTGCTCGGGAGTTACCCATTCGCTTTCGCACGCTTCGGCGTCCGGCGTTTATGTCGCAAGACAGATCGGAGGAAAGCAATGACCGTACTTGAACGTTTCCTTAAATACGTTTCTTTCGGCACCAACTCGGACGAGGATTCGCTTTCCTGCCCCTCGACGTCATCGCAGCTTGAACTGGGAAGGTATCTTGCCGAGGAACTCGGCTCGCTCGGAGCCGAGGGCGCCCACCTTGACGAAAACGGCTACGTTTACGGTTTTATTCCGGCGACGGAGGGCTGTGAAAACGCGCCGACTGTCGGGCTGATATCCCACATGGACACCTCGCCCGCGGTTAAGGGCGACGGGATAAACCCGCGCGTGATCCGCTATTCCGGCGGCGATATAATCCTTAACGAAAGCACCCGCATCTCGCCCGAGGAATTCCCCGCGCTGAACGCGCACGTCGGCGAAACCCTGGTGGTCACCGACGGGACCACTCTTTTAGGCGCGGACGACAAAGCCGGGATCGCCGAAATATTCACGGTTTGCGAATATCTTGCCGAACACCCGGAGGTATCTCACGGCGCGATATCGGTATGTATCACCCCGGACGAAGAGATCGGCCGCGGCGCCGACCGGTTCGATCTTGAAAAATTCGGCGCGGATTGGGCTTACACCGTCGACGGCGGCGAGCTGGGCGAGATAGAATACGAATGTTTCAACGCCGCGTCTGCGACGGTCACGGTGAAAGGATTGAACATCCACCCCGGATCAGCCAAAAACAAAATGAAAAACGCCGCGCTTATGGCTTGCGAGCTTGTGGGTATGCTTCCGGCAGCCGAAACTCCGGCGCACACCGAGGGATACGAAGGGTTTTATCACCTTTGCGGGATATCCGGCGACGAATCCGCCGCAAAAGTTAAACTTATAATACGCGATCACGACCGCGAAAAGTTCGAATCGCGGAAAGATTTTGTTAAAAACGCCTGCGCTTATCTTAACGGTGTTTACGGCGACGGAACTTTTGAATGTGTTATCGTCGACAGCTATTACAATATGAAAGAAAAGATCCTTCCGCATATGCACGTCGTACGCGCGGCGGAAGAAGCGATGCGCAAATGCGGAGTCACCCCGAAAACCGTTGCGATCCGCGGCGGCACCGACGGCGCGCGCCTTTCCTATGAAGGGCTTCCCTGCCCCAATATTTCCACGGGCGGCGCCAACTTCCACAGCGTTCACGAATACGTATCGGTCAACGCGATGGAAAAGATGGTGGAAGTGATCATCGAACTTATAAAATAATACTTTTATAAAATAATACTTATAAAATAATAATCAAACAGCAAAAAGGGCAGCCGGCGCATTATTACGGACCGGTTGCCCTTATTTGTCGATATTTATTTGTCCTCAAGTTCTTTGAGGTCCTCGCTGACTTCTTCTTTTACTTTTATCATACCGAGGACTTTAAGTTCGCTTTTTCCGAACACCTTAAGCGTTTGATCGCTGTTCATTTTTACTTTTATCCTGCCGGTGAGGAAACTGCTCTCGACGATAACGCCGCGCCCTTTTGGGGTATCGACGATGGTGTCGACCTTGGGGAAGGTGGCGTATTCCCTCTCGTAAGTATCGTTTTCAAAGCGCAGGCAGCACATAAGTCTGCCGCAGGCGCCGCTGATCTTTGCGGACGAGAGCGAAAGGTTTTGCTCTTTCGCCATTTTTATCGATACCTGGGCGAAATCCGGAAGGAACGTGTTGCAGCAGAACGGTCTGCCGCAGCAGCCCAGCCCGCCGAACAGTTTTGCCTCGTCGCGGACGCCGATCTGGCGCAGTTCGATCCTGGTGCGGAAAACTCCGGCGAGATCTTTTACAAGTTCGCGGAAGTCCACCCTTCCCTCGGCGGTGAAATAAAAGCAAAGTTTGGCGTTGTCGTGGGTGTATTCGACATCGACCAACTGCATTTCCAACCCGTTTTTGGCGACCTTTTCATACCAGATCGGGCGGGCTTCCTCCTCCAGGCGGCGGTTTTCGGCATTGCGGGCGTCGTCCTCGGGAGTCGCTTTGCGCATTACGGGTTTCAGCGGGAACACCACCTCGGATTCGGGGACCTCTTTGTTGCCGAGCGCCACTTCGCCGTATTCGACGCCGCGCACCGTCTCGACGACGGCGTGCTCGCCTTTTGAAAAAGAGACGCCTTCCGGCGCGAAGTAATAAACTTTTCCGCCGTTGCGGAACCTTATGCCGACCACCTCGACTTTCGGCGACCCATCGTCGGCGGGCGCGGCGCTTTCGGATGAAGGCTCGTAATCAAAAAGATACTTGCGCTCCTCCTCGGGCGGGGGGGTGAACCCGGTCGCGGCGACGGCTTCCGGCGCTTCGTCGCGGACCTCCGGACGGGGATTTTTTGTATTGTCGCGCGGGCGGTCTTTGTTCCGGGCAAGGTTTTCTTTGGTTTCTTTATTCTGCGGTTCTTTATTCTGCGGTTTGTTCCTGCCGCCGTACCCGTGCCCGCCGCGATGGCGGTTTCCGCGGCGCGCTCCGCCGTTGAAATGATTTTTCTCGGACCTTTCGGTTCTTTCGGGGGATTTGTTTTCTTCCATTGTTTTTCTCCTATATGTTTTCAGCCGGCGGCGGAAACGACAAGATCCGACGCGAGCTTTGCCGTCGCGGCGGTGACGTTTGCGTTTCCGGCAAGTGAAATGAGGCATAAAGTCGCCGATTCCGCCATACGGGCAAGCGCACGCTTCGAGGATCTTGCGGCGGCGCCGACGGCTTCCGCTCCGTAATCGCCGGCAAATCCGTATTTGACTTTGGCGGCGGAATCGCACAGCGCGACGAATTCTTTAAGAACTTCTTCAAGTTTGTCGCGTTTGTATTTGGCGGCGACAAGTTTTATCAAAAGCCCGTACCTGTCGTGCGCGAGCGCAAGACGCATTATCTCCGCCGCTTTGCCGCGGACCTCGCCCGTATCCGGCGAAAGCATCCGGCGCGCCTCGCCAAGGTTGCCCTGCGCGGCGGCGGCTGCGAAAGCGATATCTTTCCCCGGCACGGCGGGAAATTCGGCGGAGAGCAGTTCGAGCAGTTCGCCCTCGCCGAGGCCGTCGAGCCTGACGCGCTGCCCGCGCGACAAAACGGTGGGCAGAAGCGAGGACCGGCTTTCGGTCAAAAGAAAGATCACGACGCTTTCGGGCGGTTCTTCGAATATCTTAAGCAGCGCGTTTTGCGCGTCTGAACGGAGCTTGTCCGCGCCGTTCACGATAAACACCTGGCGTTCGCCGTCGTTGGGTTTAAGCGTGCCGCGGCGGACGAGTTCGCGCACGTCGTTGATCGAAGCCGCTTTTTCGCCGTCACCGACGACAAAAATATCGGGGTGTTCACCCATCCCGGCTTTTACGCAGCTTTCGCAAACTCCGCAGGGCTTGTGTTTCCCGGTGCAAAGCAGCGCACGGGCGCAATAAAGCGCAAAATCAAGCTTGCCGACCCCGGCGGGGCCGTCGACGATATAGGCGTGTGAATTCACGCCGTTTTCGACTTTTGCGGAAAAAAGCGCTTTTTCGGCTGAGTTGAGCATGGCACGTCCCTGAAAAGTTCGTAATATACTTAATATGATATTCGTAATATACTTAATATGATATATAATATCACAAAAACTCGAAGAATAAAAGGGGTATTTATAAAAAATAATTTGACAAAATATTATAAAAGGGCTATGATACTGTAAGAAGTTACTCCGTCAGTTGAAAGAGGTGCAATCGATGATAATACTCGGCATAGACGTCGGCGGCAGTACGACAAAAATCGTAGGCTTTGAGAACGGAAGGTTAATAGAACCGCAGATCGTAAAAGCGACCGACCCGATCGCTTCGGTCTACGGCGGGTTCGGCAAGTTCACCAGCGAAAACGGCATTGCGCTCGACAGGATCGAAAAAGTAATGGTGACCGGAGTCGGTTCGACTTTTGTCGGCGGCGACGTTTACGGCGTCCCAGTGACGCACGTCGACGAATTCCGCGCCAACGGGCACGGCGGGCTTTATTTAAGCGGGCTCGGCGAAGCGATCGTCGTCAGTATGGGCACCGGCACGGCTTTTGTCTATGCCGACGGCAAAACCAAAAGTTACGAGCATCTCGGCGGGACCGGGGTCGGCGGAGGGACGCTTGTCGGGCTCGGCAGCCGTATGATCGGTATGAATTCCGCCCGCCATATCGCGGAGCTTGCGAAGGAGGGCGATATTTCAAAAATCGACCTTCTCATTTCGGATATCACAAGAAACCGCATCAGCCCGATGCTTACCGCCAACGCGACAGCTTCGAATTTCGGCAACCTGAGCGATCTCGCCGCAAAAGAAGACATTGCGCTGGGCATAATAAACATGGTGTATGAGACTATCGGTATGATGGCGATCTTCTCGGCGCGCACGCGCGGGCTTAAAGACATAATCCTTATCGGGCATCTTTCGATGCTGCCCGGCGCAAAAGACGTTTTCGACAAGCTGAACGATATGTTCGGTATGAATTTCATAATACCCGAAAAAGCAAACTACGGCACGGTTATCGGCGCCGCGCTCGAAAGCAGGAGGGAATGACCGATGGCGGAAAACAACAGATGGAACAAAAAAATTTTTTCGCTTCTGCTTGCCGAAGCCAAGGGAGTCCGCTCCTGGAGGCAGTTTGCCGACGACTGCGGAGTAAGCTACGTTCAGATGCGCAAACTGGCACTTATGACGCAGGAAAATCCCCCGCGCCCGAAGCTGATACGCAAAGTGGCTTCGCACGCCTTTAACGATATCGACCTGGAAGATCTTATGTTCGCCGCCGGGATGAACCAGCCCGACCTCAAAGCCCGCCGCGCCATACAGAAGCCGGTCGTTTCAGAACAATATATGTCGCTTTCGACCAAGGACAAACGTATGGCGGACAGGTTCATAGAGTTTCTGGCGGACAACGCCGATGCTCCGGACGACTAAAACAAAAGCATTGCCAGCACCAGGAGCGTAAGTATATCGTTTTCGCCGTCGGAATCGAGCAAAAGAAGGATCCCTATGGCGATCAGCAGAATGTCGTCGAGTTTAAGATCGCGCAGCGACCTCAATCCCGGCAGAAGCGGCGCTCTTTCGCGCGGCGGAACTTCCTCCCGCACGGGCGGAGGGAGCGGATCGGGCTCGGCGCGGCGTTCCTCGAAACGGTCGTCGTAATAACCCTGTTCGGCGTTATAAAGCTGGCCGTCGCTGCGAATACCGCCGTAATCACGCGAATACATCGTATCACCTCACTTTTTAAGGTTTTTCAAAAGCGAAACAACGGCAAGCGTCCGCGCGATATCGTCGACTTTGCCTTGTTTTTCTTTGCTCAGCAGCGGTTTCAGCGAATAGAGCAAAGCGACGTGCGGATCGCGTCCGGCGGTGACGGCGGACGGCAGTAGGTTTTGCACCGGAGCCTCTTTCGGCGCGGCGGGTTCGGAACTTCCGCCGGGCGAAGCGGCGCTTTCAGGCCCCCCCTGCGACAAACCGTTTGCGATCGCCGAGATCTTTTTGAAAGAATCGGGATCGGAAAGAAGGTTCTGTATCTTCGAAGCGAGATCACCGTCCAATATCGACACCCCGTTCACGAAGTATGCGCGCTATCTCGCCGCTTTTTTCGGATCCGGCGGAATCGATCAGCCGCTGAGCTTCCTCCGGCGTCATCTGCGATATCATCGCCCGCAACCGGTCGAGGTTGTTAAGCATTATTCCGGTTTTGAGCCTGTCGGCTCCGGCGGCGGAGGCGATCTCGGAAGCGAGCCGCCTGAGTTCGGAATCGTCCAGCGAAAGGATACGGTCGATCGAGTTTTTATCGACGTTCATAAAAAACATCTCCCTTTGTTCATTTATTGTTGATTGGAGTGACGACAGATGTATAAATGCAAACCCGAGCGCAGCGTTCTGCAGGCTCGGCTGATAGGTGTGCCGGGCTTTGTTCTGAGCTTCGCGGCGCTCATATTCGGCGGCTCAGTGCCGGAATACGGTTCGTTCGTCACGCTGGCGGGGTTCGTTTTGCTGTGCGTGACGCTTATGCTCGTGCTGCGCTACGTTATGAGCGAATACGAATATTCCGTCGACGGCGAGAGCTTTACCGTGACCCGCGTTATGGGCAAAAAGCGGACCGATATGTGCTGCATAAGCCTTTCGACCGCGATAGAATTATATAAAAAGCAGGATTATGCCGCTCTGCCCAAAGCCGAAAAAGCGATAACGAAATATTCGCTTAACCAGAATATCAAAGCGGATTCCTACGTTTTTCTGTGCGAGTTCAACGGCAGACGGACGATGGTCGAATTCGAACCGAACGAGGCTTTTGCGGGAATAATGCGCGAACAGATCGCCGCCGCGAAGAAAAACGCGGACGGAGAAAACCCCGAAGGCTGATATACGAACGCTAATATAATTCTATGCGGTTTTTCCGAATTGGTTGCAATTTCCGAAAAAATCGCTATAATAAAGATATCCCTATCAAGGAGAAGTATCGGTTTATGTATGATACAGCAATAATCGGCGGCGGCGTATGCGGTGCCGCCATAGCGATGTATCTTTCAAAGTACGAGGTCAGATGCGCGCTGTTTGAAAAAGAAAACGATATCGCAATGGGGACCACAAAGGCGAACAGCGGTATTGTGCACGCCGGATACGATCCCGAACCCGGAACTCTTATGTCGGCGCTGAACGTTCGCGGATGCGAACTGACCGAGGAGCTGTGCACCACTTTCGGCGTGCCTTACCGCAAATGCGGTTCGATGGTGGTGGCGTTCGACCAGAAGGACGTCGAACACATCTCGCGGCTTTACGAGCGCGGCATCGCCAACGGCGTGCGGGGTATGAGGCTTATCGACCGCGAGGAACTGCTTGCGGCGGAGCCGAACCTCAACCCCGAAGTGCGCGGGGCGCTTTACGCTCCGAGCGCCGGCGTTGTGAACCCCTGGCGATTCTGCATAGCGATGAGCGAGGCGGCGGCTGAAAACGGTGTCGAATTTTATCTGAACAGCGAAGTTACCGCGATCGAAAAGATCACGGGAGGGTTCAGAATCACCGCCGGCGGCAAAGAATACGAGGCGGCTTATATCATCAACGCCGCGGGGATCTATGCCGACAGGATCGCGGCGATGGTCGGCGAGAACGATTTTAAGATCACTCCCTCGAAAGGCCAATATTACCTGCTGGATAAAAACCAGGCGGGGCTGGTGAACAGCGTCATTTTCCAGTGTCCGACCGATCGCGGAAAAGGCGTTCTTGTCTCCCCCACCGCCGACGGGAACATAATCGTCGGTCCCAACGCCGAAAAAGACAATCTCCCCGACGACACTTCGACCACGCGTGAAGGGCTTGAGTTTGTCGCGGCGGAAGCGGCGAAGACCACGTCAAAGATCAACTACCGCGAGAACATAAGGTCATTTTCGGGATTGCGCGCCAATTCCGACGCAAAGGATTTCATCATAGGAGAATCGCCCGTCTGCCGCAAGTTCATTAACGTCGCGGGGATAAAATCGCCGGGACTTACCTCGGCGGCGGCGATCGGCGAATATATTATCGACGTGCTTAAAGACTGCGGCATGTTCATGACCGAAAAGAAGGGCTGGCGCGTGCCGGAGCCGAAAATACGGTTCGCCGAGCTTTCGCCCGAGGAAAAAGCCGATATCTGCAAGCGCAATCCGAAATACGGCAACGTCATCTGCCGCTGCAACACGATCACCGAGGGTGAAATTATCGACGCGCTCAACAGCCGCATCCCTCCGCGCACGCTCGACGGCATAAAGCGCCGCGCCGGAACGGGGATGGGCAGGTGCCAGGGCGGTTTCTGCGGCCCGAAGGTGCATTCGATAATCTGCGAGTTTTACGGCGTCCCCGCCGAAAGCGTTCTGCTCGACCGCGAGGGATCGTATATAGTATGCGGAAAGGTCGGTGAGCGCGAATGAGGAACTGCGAACTTGCGATAATAGGCGCGGGTCCTGCCGGACTTGCCGCCGCGGTCGCCGCGCGCGAAGCCGGCGTGAAAGATATTGTTATAATCGAACGCGACGGCGAACCCGGCGGGATACTGAACCAGTGCATACACAACGGGTTCGGGCTTCACCGGTTCGGCGAGGAACTCAGCGGCCCGGAATACGCCGGAAGATATATCGATATGCTCGCGGGAGGCGGGATCGAACTCAAACTCGGCACGATGGCGCTCGGAATCGAGAACAAAACCGTTTCGGTCGTATCGGAATCGAACGGGTTCGAGCAGATCGCCGCAAAAGCCGTTATCCTCGCGATGGGCTGCCGCGAGCGCAGCCGCGGGCCGATATTCGTCCCCGGCGACCGCGGAAGCGGCGTTTTCTCGGCGGGGAGCGCGCAAAGATATCTTAACATCGAAGGTTATCTTGTCGGCAAACGGGTGGTAATACTCGGCAGCGGCGACATAGGGCTTATTATGGCGCGAAGGATGACTCTCGAGGGAGCCAAAGTTCTTGCCGTCGCCGAAATAATGCCTTATACCAACGGGCTTTCGCGCAATATAGCGCAATGCCTGAACGATTTTGACATACCGCTTTATCTGTCCCACACCGTCACGAAGGTGATCGGAAAAGGCAGGGTCGAAGGGATAGTGATCTCGCAGGTCGACGGCAACATGAAGCCCATACCCGGCACCGAAAAGCAGTTCGAATGCGACACGCTCCTGCTTTCGGTCGGACTTGTACCCGAAAACGAACTTACCCGTGCCGCGGGGATAGATATCGATCGCCGCACGAACGGCGCCTCCGTGGGCGAGGATATGCAGACCTCGCAGGAAGGCGTTTTCGCCTGCGGGAATGTGCTTCACGTGCACGATCTTGTCGATTACGTTTCGGCGGAAAGCGAACGCGCCGGCAGAGCCGCGGCGAAATATATTCTTTCGGGCGGGAACGCCGGAAAGGGCGACCAGATAACTCTGCTTAACGGCGGAAACGTGGGATATACCGTTCCCCAACGCATTGACCCCGCCAACGTGACCGATTCGGTCGACGTGTTCTTCAGGGTCCGCAAAAAGATCGCCAAAGCCGAGATCGCCGTGATCTCAAACGGCGAGAAGATCGCTTCGTTCAAGCGCAGCTTCCTGGCCCCCGGCGAAATGCAGAAGATCACGCTGACAAAGGCGGTTCTCGAACGCGCCGGCGGCGAGATAACCGTATCGGCAATTGAAACGGAGGCGTAAAACCGATGAAAGAAATGATTTGCATTGTCTGTCCGCGCGGATGCCGCCTGAGAGTCGACGAGTCGACGCTTGAAGTGACGGGAAACACCTGCCCGCGCGGCGCCGAATACGGCAGGAACGAGGTGACTTGCCCGATGAGGACCGTGACGGGATCCGTCGCCGTTAAGGGCGGAGTCCACCCGATGCTCGCCGTGCGTACCGACCGCCCCGTCCCCAAGGACAGGATATTCGACGTTATGGCGGCGCTTCACGGGTTCACCGCGGTTTCGCCGGTAAAACGCGGCGAAACGCTTATAAAAAACGTCTGCGGCACCGGCGCGGATATAATCGCCTCGCGCGATATGTGATCAACCCGCATACAGTCGGGCGCGGCGCGATATAAACGAAAGAAACCTGATTTGTCAGTAGACAAATCAGGTTTCTTTCATGTGTAAGGAGTATAAAAAAAGACGATTATAAGAATAGCGTTTATTACTTTGAACTCTTGCAAAATCGGCTTTGATTTTGAAATATACAGTGATATATCTCGCTTGCGCTCGATGTGATATGTTTGCCTTGCGGCAAACGTGATATTTTTCGCTTGCGCGAA
>CAMZED010000005.1 GCA_947305675.1 uncultured Clostridia bacterium
CGGAAGTTGGACTTGAACCCACGACCTATCGGGTATGAACCGATTGCTCTAGCCAACTGAGCTATTCCGCCGTATTCCGCCGCTAACTGTTAAATACGTTGACAGCTTGGTTATTATATCAGCTGAAAAGCCGTTTGTCAATAGTTTTTTTGATTTTTTTTGCGAAAGGGAGCGCGCCGCCCGGCACGCTCCCTTGATTTGGAGAGGATTTATGTTATTTAAACAAATACGTTAAAGCTTCGCCCAGATCATCGCCGACTTTGAAGTTATTTTCGATCCCGGCGAGTTTGCAGTTATAATCTAAAATAGTCTCAATTTGATCGCTGATCGTTTCGGATGAAGCAATAAGATAGCCATGAAAAGAAGACAATGATAGCATATATTCGCTTAATTGCTCGTAATCAACCGGATCGTCATAATTTTTTGACGATACAAGGAAAAAGTAGTATTCTTCACCGGGCTCGGCAAGTCTGCCGTACCCGTCGGGCATGAATCTGCTGCATACGTCAGAATATACCGTAACAATGCCGGGGATCTCCGTCCGTCCCTCTCCTTCATAATAGACTTCGTTTATTTTCAAGGTAACAATACCCGCAAACGCCTGGTGCGTTATAATTTCATCTCCCCATTCTTGCGGATATTCAATACAGATCTCGTCGTTTTTTAAAACCTCGGCTTTCACAACGAGATCGCAATGTTCCATTATGCTCCAATCATCGTTAATCTCTATTAACCCGTCTATAAAGTTAGGCGTTTCAAGCGGTTCCACACATGTAGCGAGCTTGCCGTCTCCAAATTCCGCGATGATGTCGCCGTATTGGTAATCGGGAATTTCTAAACTATAATTAAGAACTATATCGTTTTTATTGGATTCAACAGGTTTATCGTTGTCAAAACCGGAATCGGTTTGGGAAGGTTCTATGTCTAAGGGCAGTTCTTCATCGGAAGTCCTTGCTTGGCTTAATATTAGCCCTGCCGTCAGCGCAGCAACTAACGCCAATACCACACACGTTACAAGAACTATTTTCGAATATTTTTTTCGATTATTCATTTTGACTCTCCTTTTCATTTTTGCCGTCTTATTGTTTAAACATCGTTCTTAAAGCTTCATCAAGCATGTTGCCTTTTTCCGCAACGGATTCGTCGATCCCGAGCAAGCGGCAGTTGAATTTAAGCATTTCGGACATTTTCGCAGTGATTTTAGTCCCGCTTTTAGCCCAAAAGCTTGCGGTTGCCGGGAGTCTTATAATATAATCGCTGAACTGATCGCGCTGAGCGACATCGTCTTTTGTGCTGCTGAAAAATAGGATATATTCATCGCCGGACTTCATTCGCGGTGATTCAAGATACATCCCCCTACTGCTGACTATCGAATAAGCGACGATAGTGTCTTTAACCTTGTTGTCTGCAGAATAATAAACCTCCTCCACCGAAAGTTGTAAAAGGGTACCGTTTCCCACATGATCGGTTTCTGCTCTCTCGCCTTCATACTCAAAGACAGCCGTATATTCATATTCAACCTCACGCATATCTTCGATTTTCACTTTAGCAATCAAATCGGTCTCGTCCGTGATCTTCAGTTCCGAAACGTCACGCCACAACGTGTATGTTATGATCTCGTTTTCAAGAGGTTCTACATAGCGCACACTTTTTAACCTGCTTGAATCACTGATTTCAAAGGTATCGGGCAGCCCGGGTTTCTCACGGCTGAGCATAACGCCGGTTATTATCGAAACGGCAACCAGCAGCGCCGCGCAGACGGCTGTCGCTATTCTGAAATCAAATTTTCGATTATTCATTTTGTAATTGATACTTCGTTCGGTTTGTTTGCGCGGCGTTGCCGCGTATTCAAGGCGCATCGCCGCCAGTGTGCGATCGAACGCCTGTTGGGACGGGCACAATTTATCTAAAGATTTTCTGCATTCTTCTTCAAACATATTGATCCTTCCTCCGTTCTTCTTCGATTATTTTTTTCAGTTTTTCACGCGCGCGGGTAAGAATTATCCTTACCGCGGTGTCGCTTTTGCCGAGTATTTCGGCTATCTCTTTTGCCGAAAACCCGTCGTAATAATAAAGCTGTATCACGCTGCGCTGGATATCAGGCAGCCGCATTATCGCCTGCAAAAGCTCATCGTCCGGCACGGCGGGGTCCGGCGCGGGAACGTCATCTTCCAGCGGGACCTCGCGCCGTGCGGAGAGATGGTGGGTATGTGTATTGGAGGCGTTGATCGCAGCGCGTATAAACCAGGCCTTTTCATGCTCGGTATTTTCAAATTCCGGACGATACCGAACATAACGCATAAACACTTCCTGCATGACGTCCTCGGCATCGTACCGGTTACCGACGCGCAAGTATGCCGTGCGATATACTGTTTTTGCGTTCCTCGTCAGGATAAGCTCGCAGTTGTCGTCACAACTGTTTAAGTTTTCCGCCATATTATCACCGCCTTCATATGTTAATACTTTTTGAAACGCAAAAATGTTTCACTTGTTTTCATAATTTTTCAAAAAAAATTTTTCAAGGCCGGTTTTTGCCGTTTTTTATTATACATCACACGCGGTTTAAAAGCTATGATATTGTAAAAAAGCTTTTTTCACTTGAAATTCTTTTGCGCATATAATATAATAGGGGGTGGTGCGAAATGCCTGCGTTTGCGTTGGTTTTGCTTTCGACATTCGCGGCGGTCGGGATAGGGCTGATCGCTTTGGAACTTTGGCGAAAGCTGAAATCGAGGAAGTGCGAATTTATTTGCGTTTGCTTTGACGAATCGCTTCCCGATGTCAAAAAGCCCGACATTGTGATAATCTGCCGCACCGATGAAGAGCGCGACGAAGCGATAAGACGGGTTTGCGAAAGCGACGCGAGAACGGCTTATATAAAACGTATGTGAAGCGAAGGATATTTAAGAGAAAGGCGGTGCGGTATGGCGGATATTTATCTTGAGGGCGTAGTTGAAGATATTGTTTATACCAACGAGGAAAACGGCTATACCGTCTGCACGATAAACTGCTCGGGCGAGCCGGTGACGCTTGTGGGAATAATGCCTTATATCGGCGAAGGCGAGATGATAAAAGTCCAGGGCGAATGGCAGGTGCATGCCACGTTCGGCAGACAGTTCCGGGTGAGTTACTTTGAGAAGCGGCTTCCCAATACCAGCGCGGCGATATTGCGCTATCTTTCCTCCGGCGCGGTGAAAGGGATCGGCCCGGTCACGGCGGGCAGGATAGTCGAAAAGTTCGGCGAGGATACTCTTGACGTGATCGAGAACAACCCCCGCTGGCTTTGCGATATAAGGGGCATATCGCCCAAACGCGCCGATTCGATACACGAAAGCTATGTTGAACAGTTCGGGATGCGCAGCGTTATGATGTACTGCAACGAATTTTTCGGCCCGTCGCTTTCGGTGAAGATATTCAAGACCTACGGCTCCGCCGCGATAGATATTATAAAAAAGACTCCCTACCGGCTTTGCGACGACATAAGCGGGATCGGGTTCGAGAAAGCCGACCGTGTGGCAATGACGCTCGGATTCTCGCCGGATTGTCCGGAGCGCGTCGAAGCGGGGCTGATACATACCCTTAACACCGCGGCGATCAGCGGCGGGCATTGCTATTTGCGTGCGGACGAGCTTGTTTCCGCCGCGGAAAAAATACTGGGTGCCGGCGAGGAAAGCGTTTTGACCGCCGCGGCAAGGCTTACCGCGGCAAAACGGCTGGTTTCTTTTGACGATGGCGAAAGCGGATGTTACGCCCTGGCGGAGATCTACGGCGACGAAGTGTATATCGCCGCCAAGCTGACGGCTCTTTCGGATTTTAAATTTCCTTTTGTGTTGGAAGGGATCGATGAACAGATCGGGACGCTCGAGCAGAAATACGGCATAATCTACGCGCCGGAGCAGAAACAGGCGATAAACTATGCGCTGACCGGCGGAGTGACCGTGATCACCGGCGGACCCGGCACCGGCAAGACCACCGTTATAAAAGCGATAATAGATATTTGCGATATACTTAAATTTTCCTGCGTGCTTGCGGCGCCGACCGGGCGCGCGGCAAAAAGGATGTATGAATCGAGCGGGCGCGAGGCAAAAACCGTGCACCGCTTGCTCGAGGCGAGCATCGCCGACAACGGCGGCCATCATTTCTCGCGCGATGAAGAAAATCCGCTGAGCCAGAAGATGATAATCATTGACGAGATGTCGATGGTCGACGCGGCGCTTATGTCCGCGCTTCTGAAAGCGATCCGCCCGGGGAGCTATCTTGTACTTATAGGCGATCCGGACCAGCTGCCGCCCGTCGGCGCCGGGAACTGCCTTAACGATATTATCGGATCCGGGCGGTTCAACGTTGTGAAGCTCAACAAGATATTCCGCCAGGCGGAACAGAGCCTTATAGTGACCAACGCCCACGCGATCAACCGCGGCGAGATGCCGGTGCTGAACGTCCGGGACAACGACTTTTTCTTCATCGAGAAGAACGATACACAGCAGATCGCTTCGCTTTTGGTGTCTTTCGCCGCCGACCGGCTCCCGAAACGCTATGAAGCCGATCCGCTTGATGATATTCAGGTGATAACCTGCACGCGCAAAGGCTCGCTGGGGACAAAAGAGCTGAACACGCTGTTCCAGTCGGTCCTGAATCCCCCCTCGAAAGACAAGCCCGAGAAAAAATACGGGTCGGTCATATTCCGTGCCGGCGACAAAGTTATGCAGATCAAAAACGACTACGATCTTTTGTGGAAGCGCGGAGCCGAGGAAGGAAGCGGGATATTTAACGGTGATATAGGCAGGATAACCGATATCGATTCGCGCGCGGAGACTATGACGATAGATTTCGATGGCAGGATGACCGAATACGATTTTGCCCAGCTTGAGGAACTTGAACACGCCTATGCGATCACGGCGCACAAAAGCCAGGGCAGCGAATACCGCATTGTGGTGATCCCTTCGTTCGACGCGCCTTTTCCCCTTATGACGCGCAACCTGCTTTATACCGCCGTTACCCGCGCGAAGGATATGGTGGTGATAGTCGGATCGTCGAGGTCGCTCGGGATAATGGTCGGCAACAGCCGTGTCCCGGTGAGGCGCACGGCGCTGAAACTGCTTTTGTCAAAAGTTTTGCAGGGGTGAAAGGATGAAAATTTCGTTTTTGTCGCCCGCCGTATGCATGATCTGCGGCACAGGGGCTTCCCCGCAGGAGATGCCGGTCTGCGACCTTTGCCTTTATAAACTTCAATCGCTGCTTACCGAGCGCTGCCGCAACTGCGGCAAGCCGCCGCGCGCCTGCGTTTGCCCGCGCCCGGCAGGAACGGATTTCCTGTTCTTTTACGGCAGCCCTTTATCAAAAAGGCTGATATCGCTGGTAAAAACCGGCATAGACCGGCGCGAAGCGGATTTTCTGGCGGCGCTGCTGATCGATTCAGCCGGGATAAGAGCCGCAAATTACGACGCGGTGACGTTTGTCCCGCGCAGAAAGCGCGTTGCGAGGCGTTACGGCTACGACCAGGCGAAGGAACTCGCTTCCGCTTTGGCAAAACGGCTTTCGCTTCCGCTTGTTCCGACGCTTGTCCGGCGCGGAAAGAACGCCCAAAAGTTGATGAGCGCTTCGGAACGCCGCAAATACTCGCTTAAATCATATTACGCGCGTGACGACGTTCCGCCGGAATTCATAAACAAAAGGTTCCTGCTTGTCGACGACGTTGCGACTACCGGCGCCACCCTTGAAGCCTGCGCGAAGATCCTGCGCGATTCCGGGATCGCCGCAAAGGTTTCGGCGGCGGTGCTGGCGAACACCGAACTTAAAAACACGGAGGTATTGAGATGAAAACTGCAGAAAAATTAAAGATCTCCGCCGGGGAACTCGGCGCGGAATTCGGCACAAAAAGCGGATTGACGCTTTTGTCGCTGAGGGACAGAAAGGCGCGCCGCAATATTTTAAGCTCGCCGCGGCCGCTGTTTATGATCACGGCACGGCACCCCGACACAGGTGAATTCATCACCGTCGATTCGGCGTCCGGCTGGAAGAATACCGAATGCGCCGATTCCGGAAACGGCAAAATATTCATCGTCTCCGGAAACGAAAAGTTAAAAGACGTCACCGTGATACTTTCGGCTTCGGTGCAAAAAGAGATCAGCCGTATAGAGTGGAACGTCGAAATAATAAACTCCGGCAATGAATTCGCGGTTTACGAATGCGATTATCCCGCGGTGAGCTTCGACGCCGGCAAAAACATTGAGTTTATGTCGCCCTACGGCCCGGGCGAGCTTTGGAACAGTCTTACCGAATGCCGTTCCTGCCAGAGCTATCCTTCTTACGGCGCGTCGATGCAATATATGACGTTCTGGAATAAGGTCACCCGCCGCGGGTTCTATTACGGATTGCACGATCCGGCTCCGGCGCACAAAAAACTCTGCTTTGAAAAGAAGGCGGACAAGCCGTGGTTCACGCTCAAATCCTATCAGCCGCTTTGCGATATAACCCGCGCGGGCAACTCGCAATCGCTTTACGGCAGCTGCGTGTGGCAGCTTTATTCCGGCGACTGGTACGACGCCGCGCAGATCTACCGCGATTTTGTCACCGCGAACTCGGCGTGGATACCTTCCGCCGGCAAAGACGGCAGGCTTGACGAGCCGGAATGGATGAAGACCGCCGACCACTGGTGGAGAGTGAGGATGGGCGACGACGAAAGCTTTGCCGACGATATTCTGGCGGCAAACGCCGATCTCGGATATGACAGCCCGGTGCATCTTTACGATTGGCATCAAATACCTTACGATAACGATTATCCCCACTATTTCCCGGTCAAACCGGCATTTGTCACCGGGGTGAAAAGGCTGCGCGAGCACGGAGTTAAAGTTATGCCCTATATAAACGGCAGGCTTTGGGACACGCGCGACAAAGGGACCGAGGACTGGCAGTTCAGCAAAGTCGCCAAGCCCAACTGCACAAAAGGGTTCGGCGGCAAGCCTTTTATCGAAACCTACAGCTCGAAAGAATCCGACGGCAGCAAGGTGGAGCTTTCGATAATGTGCCCTTCGACCGCCTGCTGGCAGGAAAAGGTGAGCGAGCTTGTAAAAACGCTGCTCAACGATTACGGCGTGGACGCGGTTTATATCGACCAGATCGCCGCGGCGCAGCCCTACGCGTGCGAGGACAGGACCCATTCCCACCTCGCCGGAGGCGGAAGCTGGTGGGCGGAAAGTTACAACAACCTGCTCGATCACGTATCGAAAGTTATGCCGGAAGGCACCGCGATAACCACCGAATGCACCGCCGACCCGTTTATGAAGCACATTCAGGGATATCTTACCTGGCTTTGGGTGCATAATCGCCAGGTGCCGGCTTTTGTGGCGGTTTATTCCGGGATGGTCACCATGTTCGGCAGGAATTACTGCTTTATGCCTTTTGACGACGACGAAGGTCAAAGGATCGCAATAGCGCAATCGCTCACGTTCGGCGAGGAACTCGGCTGGAACGATCCGAAGCTTTATATGCAGATGAAAAGCCGCGAATTTTATAAAAACTGCGTTCAGAAGCGGCGCGGGATCGGTTCGTTCTTCTATAACGGCAGGCTTTTGAGAAGCCCGGAGATAAGCGATGATCTCAACGCGATCCGCACTACGCGCAACAAAGAATCCTATGGCGGCGTGACCGAACATTCCGCCGTGTTCTGCGAGCATTGGGAGCGGATCACCGACGGCAAAAAACTGATTTTGTTCGTAAACGCCGCAAAAGAAACGGCGAAAGCCGAAATAAAGTCCGGGATCGCCGACGGCAAATACCGTCTCGAAGGCGACAAAGGATCGGATCTGTGCATAAAAGACGGCAAAGGCGTTATTGAACTGCCGCCGCTGTCGGTATGCTACGCGATATATTGATAACAGGTTGGAGCAATGCAGCTTAAAAGACTTCGCCCGGATATGGCGTTTGACAATATTTATACCATAACCCCGGAAGTTCTCGCCGAACTCGGGGTCGGCGGCGTCGTCTTCGATATAGACAACACCATCGCCCCCTATGAAGTCGAGATCCCTACCGACAGAATGCGCGAATATTTCGATTCGCTCAGCAAGGCCGGCATAAAAATGGCTTTTGTTTCGAACAATAAAGGCCCGAGGGTAATGCGTTTCAACGAGGGGCTCGGTTTGTTTTACGTCTGCAAAGCCGGGAAACCTTCGCCTAAGGGCGTGCGGAAGTGCATCGCCCACTTCGGGCTGGGGACCGGCGAGGTGCTTGCCGTGGGAGACCAGATATTCACCGATTGCCTTGCGGCGCACCGCGCGGGGATAAGGTTTGCGATGGTCAAGCCGATACAAAAACAGGAAAGCGCTTTTTTCAGGTTGAAACGGTTTATGGAACGCCCGTTTGTGCGGGGGCTGGAATGGCTTTCGGCAAAAGAGGCGGTGCAGCGGCTGAAAGCACGCAGAAAAAAGAAAAACGACGGAGGTACAAAATGAGCAAGACCGCAAAGTTCGGGCCGGGAGGCAACTCCGATTCCTTCCGCGCCGCGGGCGGAAGATCGACTTTGCAGGCGCCGGGGTTCGTAAAAAGCCTCGGGCTGGACTGTTATGAATACGAGGCGGGCAACGGCATCACCGGCAGCGACGAAATGTTCAAAGCGATCGGGGCGAAAGCGATCGAGCACGGGATAAATATGTCGTTCCACACGCCTTATTTCATTTCGCTTTCGTCGGTGGAAAAAGAAAAGCGCGATAAAAGCGTCGATTACATAAAACGTTCGGCGGAGGTAAGCGATCTGCTCGGCGCAAAGACGATGGTGGTGCACTGCGGCAGCGCCGCGAAGATCGACCGCCGCACCGCGATGGGTTATGCCGCGGAAACGCTTTCGGCGGCGGCGGAAATGCTTGAATCGAACGGATACAAAGTGATACTCGGCATTGAAACGATGGGAAAGATAAACCAGTTGGGCACTTTGGAGGAAGTGATCGAGCTTTGCGGGATATCGAAACGGTTCGCCCCGGTGGTCGATTTCGGACACCTGAACGCGCGCACGCTCGGCGGGATAAAGACCAAAGACGATTACAAACGCATCTTCGAATCCGTATCTTCGGGTCTCGGCGCCGAATACGCCGAGGATCTGCATTGCCATTTTTCAAAAATAATGTACACCGATATGGGCGAAAAGAAGCACCTTACGTTTGACGATTCGGTTTACGGGCCGGAATTCTTACCGCTTGCCGAGGCTTGCCTTGAGCTCGGAGTAGGGCCGACGGTGATCTGCGAATCGGCGGGGACTCAGACCGAGGACGCGCTTTTTATGAAGCTGACATATGAATCGCTTAAAAAAGAAGGGATCAAGACGTTATGAAATTTGACGAACTGACGATACACACGACCACCGCCGGCAGCGAGCTGATTTCCGGCGTGCTGTTCAACGAAGGGATCACCTGTTTTTCGGTGGAGGATCCGAAGGATCTCGCCGAGCTGCTCGACAGCAAAACCGTGCCGATCGATTACGTCGAGGATTCGCTTATCCGAGACGACGGCGACGTTATAGTGCGGGTCTATCTTGCGCAGAACGAGCAGGGCAGGATCCAGCTCGAGGGGATCACCGCCGGGCTTGCGAAAATAAAAGCGAGCGAAGGCGACTGGGCGGGAAGCCTGGAAACTTCGCTTGCGGTCACCGACGAAAAAGATTGGGAAAACAACTGGAAACAGTATTTTCATCCCCTGCCCATCGGCGAAAAGTTTTTGGTAGTGCCGTCGTGGGAAAAACAAACTGTTACGGGCAGGATAACTTTGGAGATCGATCCGGCTTCGTCGTTCGGCACCGGCAGGCACGAGACAACGGCTTTGTGCCTTGAATCACTTGAAAAATTATGCAAGACCGGCGACGAGGTGCTTGATATGGGCTGCGGCTGCGGAATACTCGGGATCGGCGCCGCGCTGATCGGCGCAAAGCACGTCGACGCGATAGACATCGATATGGTCGCCGCCCGCATAGCCGAGGAAAATACCGTTAAAAACGGGCTTGAAAAGGGCAAAATGGAAGTAAGGTGCGGCAACGTGCTTGATTCCGCCGAACTTTGGGACGAATACGCGTCGAAGCGTTATGACCTGATACTCGCAAACATAGTCGCCGACGTTATAAGCGATATGCTTCCGCTTTTTAAAACCTGTCTTAAAGACGGCGGAACGCTGGTCTGCTCGGGGATAATATCGCCGCGGAAAGATTTTGTGCTTGACGCGCTTGAACGGAACGGATTCAAAGTTGAACAGATAAAAGAAAAGAACGAATGGTTGGCGATAGAATGCAGGAAATGAAAAAAGACTTCGCTTCTCCCTCGGAGGAAATGCGTTATCTCGAAAAAACGCTTGAATATCACTCCCGCCTTTATTACGAACTTGATTCGCCGCAAATCGAGGACGAGGAATACGACGCGCTTTTCCGCCGTCTTGTCGACCTTGAAGCGAAGTATCCCGAACTGGCGTCGCCCAATTCGCCCACAAGGCGCGTCGGCGGAAAAGTTTCGGAAGGGTTCGAAAAGGTGCTTCACACCGTGCCTATGGACTCGTTCGGCGACATTTTTTCCGAGGAAGAGATCGTGGATTTCGTCGGGAAAATTTTAAAAGAATACCCAGGCACCGAATTCGTCGTCGAGCATAAATTCGACGGGCTTTCGGTGTCGCTCGAATACGAAAACGGCGAACTTGTGCGCGGACTTACGCGCGGCGACGGGATATTCGGCGAGGACGTGACCGAAAACGTCCGCACGATCAAAACCGTACCGCTTAAATTAAACCGCGATATCGCAAAGCTTATAGTCCGCGGCGAGGTTTATATGCCGCGCAAAGTATTTGCAAAACTGAACGAAAAGCGCGAGGAGAACGGCGAGCGGACTTTTGCCAACCCGCGCAACGCGGCGGCGGGGTCGCTCCGCCAGCTCGATTCGAAGATCGCCTCTTCAAGGGGACTGCAGATATACGTTTTCAATCTTCAGCTCTGCTCGGAAGGGATGCCGGAAACTCACTCGGAGGCTTTGGAATATCTGGAATCGCTCGGGTTTACCGTATCGCCGTACCGCAGGATCTGCCGCAGCGCGGACGAAGTTACCGACGCGGTGAAGGAGATCGGAGAATCGCGCCCGGATCTGGCTTACGATACCGACGGCGCCGTGATAAAAGTTAACTCGCTTGCGGTCAGGGGGATGCTCGGCAGCACAGCCGCCGCTCCGCGCTGGGCGATCGCATATAAGTTCCCCGCCGAAATCGTCGAGACTTTGCTTAACGAAATCGAGATCCAGGTCGGACGCACCGGGGTGCTTACGCCGCGCGCGGTGCTGGAACCCGTCCGCCTTGCGGGCAGCACGGTCTCTTATGCGACTTTGCACAACGCCGATTTTATCGCTGAACGCGATATTCGCGTCGGCGACACGGTAAGGCTGCGCAAAGCCGGCGATATTATCCCGGAGATAATATCCGTCGTCCCCGAAAAGCGGCAAAACGGCGCAAAGCCTTTCGCCATGCCGCGGTTCTGCCCCTCCTGCGGGGCGCCGGTAACGCGCGCGGAAGGCGAAGCCGCCGTCCGCTGCGGAAATCCCTATTGCCCGAGCCAACTCTGCCGCAGGATAATACATTTCGTCTCCCGCCCGGCGATGAATATCGACAATCTCGGCGAAAGCGTTATCGAGCAGTTTATCTCCGAGGGGCTGATCTCTTCCGCCGCCGACCTTTACACGCTTAAAAAAGAGGATATCGCTCCGCTCGACCGTATGGGCGACAAGAGCGCCGAAAACATTATAAACGCCATTGAAAAAAGCAAAAAAGCCGGGCTTGAACGCCTGCTTTGCGCGCTGGGGATAAGGCATATCGGCGAAAAGGCGGCGCAAACGCTCGCGCAGCGATTCGGAAACATCGATTCGCTCGCGCAGGCGGACGCGGAAACGCTTAAAAACATCGACGACATCGGCGAGGAAAGCGCCGCCTCGGTGCTGGAATTTTTTGCCGACGAAAAAACAAAAGAACTTATCGGAAAACTCAAATCCGCCGGAGTTTCGACAGAAAGCACCGAAAAGCGGCTGGGCGACAGCCTTGCCGGGATGACGGTGGTCGTCACCGGAACGCTTCCGACTCTTAAACGTCCGGAAGCCGAAGCGCTTATACGCGCGCACGGCGGAAACGCGGCGGGGTCGGTATCCAAAAAGACTTCGCTCGTCATCGCCGGTGCGGACGCGGGAAGCAAACTGGCAAAAGCACGTCAGCTCGGCATAAAGGTCATAGACGAGAGCGAATTTTTGGCTATGATCGGGGAATAAGTTATTGACAAATAATTAATATGGGATTATATTTAAATCAACGATACAACACTTTATACAAAGGAGTGTAAAAAACCTATGGATTATTCATCTCTTCCCGTTTTTGCTTCGGCGGACATAGTCGTCTGCGGCGGCGGCGCGGCGGGCGCTTTCGCGGCTAAGGCGGCGGCTGATCAGGGCAAAGACGTTCTTGTCGTCGAACAGTTCGGATCGCTCGGCGGAACCGCCACCAACGGGCTTACCATGCCGGTAATGCACACCCATATAGCCTCCAACCCGCAATGCTCCTATATCGCCAACCTCGTGCGCGACAAACTTTTGCCGCTGGGCGGCTGCGATGAAAGCGGTGCGAACTTCGACCCCTTCCTTTTGAAGGTCGTGCTGGAAGAGATCTGCGTCGACGCGGGCGTTAAACTGCTGTTCCACACCTTTATCGCCGACGTGATAAAAGAGGACGGAAAGATAACCGCGCTGGTCGTTGCCAACAAAGCCGGTCTGGGGCTTGTAAAAGGCAAAATGTTCATCGACGGCACCGGCGACGGTGATGTTTGCGTCCGCGCCGGAGCGGGATACACCAAGGGCAACCCCGAAACCGGAAAGAACCAGCCGATCTCGCTGAGATATATCGTTTCGAACGTCGATTTCGAAACGTTCGGCAAATTTATCGAGGAAGAAAAGAAGCGCACCGGAATCGACGGCGCCGCAAGTTATTACGACGGCAAGATATACGTTGCCGTTTGCGCTACCGGCCAATGGACTTTCTCCGATCTGTTCGACAAAGCCATCGCCGCGGGCGATCTTGAATTCGACGACAAAGCCTATTGGCAGGGGTTCACCGTCACCGGACGTCCGAACACCATCGCTTTCAACAGCCCGGAATTCTTTGACGAGACCGACGGCACCGACCCTGACGTTCTTACCAAGACCCAGGTGATCGGCAAAAAACGCGCTCTGCGCCAGCTTATGTTCTGCAAAAAATATCTCAAAGGTTTCGAGGGCGCTTATATTTCGGATATTTCGGCTATGGTCGGCATACGCGAAAGCCGCAACATAACCGCGGAATACGTCCTTTCCGCCGAGGATCTGCTTTGCCGCAGGAAATTTGACGATATGTTCTGCCAATCCAACTATCCGGTGGACATCCACGGCAAGCAGCTTAATTTCAACAAAGAAAAATACAAAGACGTCGACGACGGCAAACCCTGGTACGAGATCCCCTTCCGCTCGCTGGTGGTCAAAGGGATCGAC
This sequence comes from uncultured Clostridia bacterium, assembly GCA_947305675.1. Classification (GTDB taxonomy): domain Bacteria; phylum Bacillota; class Clostridia; order Oscillospirales; family CAG-382; genus Coliplasma. The sequence goes on from CAMZED010000005.1 coordinate 13,521, forward strand.
AATCTGTTTGTGACGGGGCGCTGCCTCGGCGCGGAATTTTTGGCGCAAAGCAGTCTGCGCGTTCAGCAATCGGCGCGCTCGTCGGGCGAAGCCGCCGGTATCGGCGCCGCGCTTGCGCTTGAAGAAGGCAAGCTGCCGCGCGAGATAGACGGCAAAAAAGTGCGCGAGATAATGGTATCCCGCGGGGCTCAATACGCCGAATAATATAAAAAACGGGCGTTTTTGCCCGTTTTTTGTTTACAGAATATAAAGGAGAGATCAAAATGAAGAAAAAACTGTCGGGAAGAATAATCAGACTTATAATATGTCTTGCCGTGCTGGGTATCGCCATCCTTGTCGGCGTTTTAAGCGGCGTGTTCGATTTTTCGAAAATCGATATCCGATTCGATTTTGCGGTGCTTATAAAACTGGTGGTCATGACGTTTTCGGTCATCGCCGCCGAATCCTTGCTGTCGCTTCTGCTCACTTTCCCCAAGCCTGACAACCACCGTATGCGTTCGGTACTTTCGATAACCGCCAGCCTGCTCAAATACATTGCGTTCATCGTAATACTTTGCTGGGGACTTTCGATTCTGGGCGTGAACGTTTCCACAATTGTTGCAAGCGTAGGCATTATTGCCCTTGTTGTCGGCTTCTCGGCTGAAAGCCTCATTGCCGACGTGGTCACCGGAGCGTTTATGCTGTTTGAAAACCAGTACAACGTCGGAGATATCGTTGAAGTGGACGGATTCCGCGGAACCGTTACCAATATCGGCATCCGCACGACGTCGATCACCGACCCCGGCGACAACGTGAAGATAGTGAACAACTCCGCGATGAAAAACATACTTAACCGTTCCGACAAACTCTCGCGCAGTATAAGCGAGATCGCGATCCCTTATGCAACCGATCTTGAAAAACTCGAAAACGAGATACCCGCGCTTATGGAGGAGATCTATAACCGCCGCACCGACGTTTTCAAAGCTCCGCCGAAATATCTCGGAGTGCAGGAACTTGCCGAAAGCTCGGTGGTGCTTAAATTCGTCGTGAACGTCGACGAAAAAGACATCTATTCCGGCGCGCGGCTGCTCAACCGTGATCTGCTTTTGGGATTCCGCTCGCTCGGCGTGGAATGCCCGTTCCCGCAGATAGACGTTCACCCCGACAAAAATTAAAAATCCACGGCTTTTTTCGGGAGGTGAAAAATGGTGCGGCGTGATAATAACGACGAATACCGTTTTGACAAAACGCTTGAAGACGGCTTCTGTGCCGAAGAATATACGACCGCGAAAGAATACGTCGATCCCGCCGAAGAATACCGCGGCGCCGCCGAGATCGCCGATCCGGCGCCGGAGTTCGGCGGCACTTCCGGCGGAGTGAAAGCCGAGGAAGGCAAAAAAAGCGCCGCGCGCCGCGAACTGATCAAGAAGCTGGCGTTCATTCCGGTCGCGGCGGCGATCGCCGCGAACTCGATCGTCTTCGCCGCTTTCGGGAACGACCCTCTGGGCAGCGATTTCCTTATTTCGGGCGGCGGGTCAGGTTCCGCGGTTCCGTCCTCCGCACCCGTTTCGATCCCGGAGGGGGATTCGTTTCCCGCGCTTCCCAACCTTGAGCCGGATTTTGCCGGAGATTACGCCTGGTCGGGGATGGGTTCGGAAGAATACGTTGCGGTCGATTCGCATTACCTCCACGCCGGCACGGTTTATACCGGCGGCGGAGTGAGCGTCGAAACACTTGACGGCGCTTCTTACGATAAAACGACCAACACGCTTACTTTGAACAACTATCACGGCGGAAGTATCGACGTGAACCTTATGGGCAACGGGTTCAGAATCGAACTTATCGGCGAAAATTCGCTGGATTTTCTGCGGGCGTGGGGCGCGATGTACGGAGGCAGCGTGACTTTTACCGGTTCGGGCAGTCTGAAACTGAACGAAAGCGGAAAAGCGGATACCGGGCTGTTTCTTGAATGCGAAGACAGCGCTTCGGCTTTGATGATAGACAAAAACGCAACCGTGGAAATATTCGGCTCCCCCGCGTTGATCATCCACCGCACGACGCTTGAAAAGGCGATCTACTGTTCGGGCACGGTAAAGATCCACGGCGGAGAAAGCTCGACGGGCGAATTTGTAACCTATAACGTCAACGTAACCGACGAAAACGGCAACCCGGTGACCGACGAAAACGGCGATTACGTGACCGAACAGAAAACGGTAAAAGACATCGCCGAATCGAAGGGGATGGCGCTGTTTGATTATTCGGTGATCGGCGACGACGGCAAACCTTCCTCACACGTTTTTTTCAAACCGGAATAAACCGCAAAAAAAGCAACAGGATATGCAGCGATTAATACTGCATATCATTTTTTACAATAATAAACGCGGCGGTTCAGGGGTAGATATCGAACGGTCGGACGTCGATCATACCGTTTACGGCGGCGAGGTTCTGGTTGCCTTCGCGGTTGAGGCTCCAGATAAGCATCCCGCTCAAACCTTTTTGCGCCATAAGTGATATCCGCGCCGAGATCGAACGGACGTCCTCGAACCACACGCGGTGCGAAACGCCGGATTCGGTATAATCGAAGTATGGCGCCATCGCCGTCGGATCGTAGAATATCTCGGCGCCGCGCAGATAAGCCAGGTTTATCGCCGCGGAAGTCGAGACCGAATCCGCGCGGGAGACTCCCCTCTCGTAGGGCAGCACGAAGTTATAGCCGTAAGTCGAGATCCCCAAAAGCAGTTTTTCGGCGGGGATCCGGGTGAGCGCGTAATCGACCACCGCGCCGACGGGAGTTATCGGCGATACCGCCATCGGCGGTCCGTAGGTATAGCCCCACTCGTAGGTCATAAGCAGCAGCGCGTCCGCCGCGGCGCCGAGCAGAGCGTAATCGTGCCCTTCGTATAACGACCCGAGCTGACCGTCGGAGGTCTTGGGCGCAAGGGCCGTCATTACGCCGTAGCCCAAAGGATGCAGCCGCGAAGCGCAATAGCCGATGAAATCCGCGTACTTTTTCGCGTTGGATGCGCCGAGAAACTCGAAATCGACGTCGAGCGCGTTATAACCCTTCGCACGCATATTCGCAATGACCGAATCGAGCAGCCAGGTTTGAAGATCGGGGCTGTTAAGCAGTTCCTCCGCCAGCGGGACCGAAAAAACGTCGTTTTCATCGAGCGTCGAAAGATGCATCACCGGCATCGTTCCGTAATCGGCGCAAGCGGATACGGCAAAACCGTCGTCGGGAGGTATAAGCCCGCCGGAGCGAGTGAATCCGTATGTGAACGGCATAAGAGCGGAACAGAAAGGCAGGCTTCGCCGCAGGAGCTCGGGCGGGATGAAAGGATAAGCGTAGCCACCCGTGCGGAAAGCACCCAAAGGTTCACGCCGGGTGCCGATATAAAGGACTTCCCCGGGAGAGAGTGAATCGCCGCCGTCGAGAAACATATTGTCGCGCCAGAGCGCGACCGGGTCGGTCGAATATCGCGAGGCGATCGAATAAAGCGTTTCCCCGGGCGAAACGGTGTGGGTCGCCAGCGGCAGGACGACGGCGAGAGCCATCCCCGCGGGGAGCGAAGGCAGAGCGGATACGTTGTTGTCGAACGCGAGCGAAAATTCGCTTACCCCGTAAAGATCGGCGATGCTTTTAAGCGTTTCGCCGGGGGATACGGTGTGGATCAGCATAAAGTCACCTCAAAAGCGGGCAATTATACGATAAAAAACGGTTGATTTTCGGTCGTATATGTGGTATCATAATAAAATAAAAACCGTTTTTGATCAACGAACGCGAAAGGATGCGGCAATGGATCTTATTGTATTTTTACTCGATATCGCGGAAGCAGTGATAATGATGATAAACGGCAGTAAAGAAAAAAAGTCGAAAGGATATTGATCAATGACCGATATCAGAACAAGTATATGCGAAGCGGTGAGCGAATATGTCGCCGCGGCGGGGGGAGAATTCCCGCCCGAAAAAGCGGAAGCTCTGCTTGAGACTCCCGCCGACCGCAAAAGGGGCGATCTTGCTCTGCCCTGTTTTAAACTTGCGGGGGTGCTGCATACCAACCCGAACGCGATCGCCGCGGATCTCGCCGCGGTGTTCAGTGAAAAAGGCGGGTTCGGCAGAGTCGAAAACGTCGGCGGATACCTGAACTTCTTCTTCGGGACCGAAAAATATATTGCCGACGTGAAAAAACTTGCCGCCGACGATTACAAAGAGCTTGAATCGACCGGCAGCGGCAAGACTGTCTGCCTTGATTTTTCATCGCCGAATATTGCAAAAAGATTCCATCTGGGGCATTTGGGATCGACGGTAATAGGCAACGCCCTGCGTAATATTTTCAACGCTCTGGGCTATAAAACCGTCGCCATAAACCATCTTGGCGACTGGGGCACCCAGTTCGGCAAACTTATAGTCGCCTATAAAAAATGGTCCGATTCCGAAAAGGTCAAGGAGCGCGGCATCGACGAGCTTGTAGATCTTTACGTCCGCTTTTGCGACGCCGAAAGAGACGACGTGTCGCTTACCGCGGAGGCGCGCGCCGCTTTCCACGAACTGGAAGTCGGGAACGACGAATATCTTGAAATATGGCGTTATTTCAAAGAGATCTCGCTTGCGGAATACGACAAGACCTATAAACTGCTCGGCGTAGGGTTCGATTGCTGGAACGGCGAGGCGTTTTGTTACCGCCGTACCGACGGAGTGGTGAAGGAGCTTAAAGAAAAAGGGCTTTTGAAAAAGGACGACGGCGCAGAGATAATCGATCTTTCGGAATACAATATGCCGCCGGTGCTTATCCTTAAATCCGACGGATCGACGACCTACCACGCGCGCGATATCGCCGCGGCGGAATGGCGCAGGAGCGAGTTCGGATTTTATAAATGCGTTTACGTTACGAGCAACGGCCAGAGCCTGCATTTCGCCCAGCTCTTTAAAGCGCTTGAGCTTATGGGCAACGAATGGGCAAAGGATATGGTCCACGTCCCTTACGGCACAATGAGCATAAACGGAGAAAAACTCGCGTCGCGCACCGGCAACATCGTTTTGCTTGACGATCTGCTTGAAAAGGCTATTGAAAAATGCCGCGCAATATTGGACGAAAAGGATTCCGGAGTCGCCGACAGGGACGCCGTGGCAAAAGCTGTCGGAGTCGGCGCGGTGGTGTTCAACACCCTTTCGAACGGCAGGATAAAAGACAAGGACTTCAACTGGGATACCGCTTTGTCGTTCGAGGGCAACACCGGCCCCTACGTCCATTATACCTACGCCCGCGCCGCAAGCGTTTTAAGGCGTGCGCAGGAACGCCCCGATTATTCGGGCTATACTCCCAACGCCGACGAAACGGCGCTGATCGCCAGGCTGAACGAGTTCCCCGAAACTCTGCTTAAAGCCGCGGCGGATTATGAGCCGAGCTATATCGCACGGCTTGCGCTCAACGTTTGCACGCTGTTCAACCAGTTCTACCACAACTGCCGCATAATCGGCGCGGGCGGCGAAGCCGAAGGTTTCCGCCTTGCGCTTACCGAGGCGACCCGGAACATTTTGGGCAGATGTCTTGACGTGCTCGGGATGGAGCGCACCGAGGAGATATGACATGAGCGTCGGCATAATCTTGGGGGCGGCCGTCGCCGTGTTCGGATTGGTCGTCGCCATAGGAAAAAAGGTCTCGCTGCTTCATTCGCGCCGGAACGCAATGGTACGCCCCGAAGACGTAAGGCCTTACACCCTGCTTATGGGGATCGGCGTGGCGCTGGTCGGCGGCGGGCTGATCGCCAAAGAGCTGCTCGATATGCACGTCGGCGGGTCGGTCGGCTGGATCGTTTTCACGGCGGCCGCGGCGGTGGGGTTCATCCTTATGGCGATAGCTCAGAAGAAATACAACGGCTCGTTCGGCGGCTGAGCGCCGAAGCCTTGAATAAAACTTGAATAAAAACACGACAAAGGAGCAAAAAGAGTTATGTCAGGACATTCCAAATGGAAGAATATAATGCACAAGAAAGAAAAGACCGACGCACAGCGTGCCAAAGTCTTTACCAAGATCGGCAAAGAAATAGCGATGGCGGTGCGCGAAGGCGGGCCGGAACCCACTTCCAACACCAGACTGCGCGATCTTATAGTCAAAGCCAAGAGCCTTAACGTACCGAACGACAACATCGACCGCATTATCAAAAAAGCGTCCGGATCCGACGGCGTTCAGTATGAATCGGTACAGTACGAAGGTTACGGACCCGGCGGAGTAGCCGTTATTGTCGAAGCGGCTACCGACAACCGCAACCGAACCGCCGGCGATATAAGGCATTATTTTGACAAATTCGGCGGCAATATGGGCACTACCGGCTGCGTTTCTTATCTGTTCGCCGAAAAAGGCGTTATAGTCGTCTCGGGCGTGAAGGACGAGGACGAATTCATGGAAGCCGCGCTCGATTGCGGCGCGATCGATTTTACCACCGACGGCGAGAACGGCGAGGTGTTCACCGACGTGAGCGAGATATCCGCCGTGCGCGAAGCGCTTGAAAAAGCCGGATATACCATCGAATCCGCCGATCCCGAAAAGATCCCGGCAAACTACGTCCGCCTTGAATCGGATGAACATATTGAAAAGATGAACAAACTGCTCGAGGTGCTTGAAGATAACGATGACGTTACCGAAGTATGGCATAACTGGGATGAAGAGGAATGATAAAGATCCCGCAAGAATAGGGATCTTCGGCGGCAGTTTCAACCCTGTCCACAAAGGGCATGTCGCTGCGGCGGATTTTTTCGCAGCGGAACTGCGGCTTGATCTGCTTTACGTTATCCCGACTTTCGTCTCGCCGCTTAAAAGCGCGCTTTCGGCTTCGGGGCGGGACAGGTTGGAGATGCTGAAGATCGCTTTCGCCGGCCGCGAAAAGGTAGTGGTAAGCGATATCGAGTTAAGGCGCGAGGGGACGAGTTATACCTGCGACACGGTGAAAGCCATCCGCGAAAAGCACCCGAAAAGCAAGCTGTTCTATCTTATCGGCGACGATTGGCTGGAAGGGTTCACGCGTTGGCGAAACTATGAATATATCCTTAAAAACGTGACTTTGGCGGTAGCAGACCGCGGCGGCGGAGATATAAAATCCAAAGCCGAAAAGCTTTTTGAACAGACCGGAAGCCGCGCCGTCCTGCTCGGCAACAGCGTGACCGCCGTTTCGTCGAGCGAAATACGCGCTTCGGTCGGCAAAGACCTTTTGCCGGAAGGAGTCTATGATTATATCAGAGCAAAGGGGTTGTATGAACAATGACAGACGCGAACGCTATTTTATCGGCGATGACGGTATCGGACAAACGCCTGCGCCACACGCTCGGCGTTGCCGAATGCGCCAAAAAACTCGCGGCGACTCACTTCCCCGCGCTTGACCGGAACGAAGTTGAACTTGCGGCGCTTATGCACGATTTTACCAAAGAATACACTTTTGAACAGCAGCTTGAACTTTGCCGCTATTACGGGATAATTTTATCCGAGGAGGAGCGCGAAGAACCGAAGCTGATCCATTCCAAAACCGCCGCGGCGATAGCAGACGAACGGTTCGGGCTTTCGAAAGAGGCGTGCAGCGCGATATATTGGCACACGACCGGGCGCGCGGCGATGACTCCCTTCGAAACGGTGATATATCTGGCGGATTACATCGAGGAATTCCGCGAACACCCCGATTGCGTAAGGCTTAGGAATTATTATGAAAAGCGCATACAAAAAGAAAAGGACAAATCGGTCGCGCTTATAAAAACGCTGATAAAATCTTTTGACATAACGATAAAAATGCTGATCGACGACGGCAAGATAATAAACGGCGCCGCCGTCACCGCCAGAAATTATTATATAAAAGCATTGTGGGAGAAAACAGGCAAATGAAAGAAGAAAGAACCCAAAAAGAACTCGCACGCGAGATCGCCGAAGCCGCCGCGAGGATCCTTGACGCCAAAAAAGGCGTCGACGTAACGACGCTTGAAGTCGGCGCGCAGACCGTGCTTGCCGATTATTTTGTGCTGGCGACGGGCACCTCCAACACCCACGTACGCGCGCTTGCCGACGAGGCGGAATTCAAGCTGAACGAAGAACTCGGCGTTAAGCCGGGACACATCGAGGGCGGCGACGGCAACAGCTGGATATTGCTTGATTACGGCTGTGTGGTCATTCACATTTTCACCGCGCAGGGACGTGAATTTTATAAACTCGAACGACTTTGGAAAGACGCCGGGGCGCAGGAATGATCCCGGCGGATCAGGAGATAAAAGCGATGAAACACAATTTTAAAGAGATCGAACCCAAATGGCAGAGCCGCTGGGAGGAATCGCACATATTCGAAGCCGCCGATCCCGGCGAAAAAGGATCGGAAAAGCCCAAATTTTACGGTCTGGTGGAATTTCCCTACCCCAGCGGAGCGGGGATGCACGTCGGGCACATAAAAGCCTATTCCAGCCTTGAAGTGATATCGCGCAAGCGCAGGATGCAGGGCTATAACGTTCTGTTCCCGATGGGGTTTGACGCGTTCGGACTTCCGACCGAAAACTACGCCATCAAGACAGGTACCCACCCCCGCACCGTGACCGACAACAACATCAAAAAGTTCACCGAACAGCTTAAAAAAGTCGGCTACGCGCTCGATTGGTCGCGCGTTATCGACACAACCGAGCCCGGCTATTATAAATGGACTCAGTGGATATTCCTTAAAATGTTCGAAAACGGGCTTGTCTTCCGCGATACCGCGCTTGTAAACTATTGCCCGAGCTGCAAAGTCGTCCTTTCGAACGAGGATTCGCAGGGCGGCAAATGCGATATCTGCCACAACGATATCGTTCAGAAATCCAAAGACGTGTGGTATCTGCGCATAACCGAATACGCCGACAAACTGCTTAAAGGGCTTGAAAAAGTCGATTATCTCCCCAACATAATACAGCAGCAGGTTAACTGGATCGGCAAATCCGAGGGCGCTTTTGTAAACTTCGGATTAAAAGATACCGATGAAAAACTTCGCATCTATACCACAAGGCCCGACACGCTTTTCGGCGTTACGTTTATGGTCATGGCGCCGGAACATCCGCTGATCGACAAATATGCCTCGCGCATTGCCAATATGGCAGACGTTGCCGATTACCGCGCCGAATGCGCCAAAAAGACCGAGTTTGTCCGCACCCAGCTCAACAAGGACAAGACCGGGCTTAAACTCGAAGGCCTTTCCGCCGTCAACCCGATCAACGGCAAAGAAATACCTATTTATATCGCCGATTACGTTATGATGGGATACGGCACCGGCGCGATAATGGCTGTCCCCGCCCACGACGGGCGCGACTGGGAGTTTGCAAAGAAGTTCGGAATAGATATCATCGAGGTCATCAAGGGCGGCGATATTGAAAAAGAGGCTTATACCGGCGACGGCGAGATGGTCAACTCCGGGTTCCTCAACGGATTCACCAACAAAAAGGATTCGATCCGCCGCGCGATAGAAGAACTTGAAAAAACCGGCTCCGGCGAGGGCGGCGTGCAATATAAAATGAAGGATTGGGCTTTCAACCGCCAGCGTTACTGGGGTGAACCGATCCCGATAGTCCACTGCGAGCATTGCGGTATGGTCCCCGTCCCCTATGACGAACTTCCGCTTTGCCTGCCGGATATGAAAGAATTCGCTCCCGGCCAGGGCGGCGAATCGCCTTTGGCGCACGTCGAATCGTTCGTGAACTGCAAATGCCCGAAATGCGGGCGCGACGCAAAACGCGAAACCGACACGATGCCGCAATGGGCGGGTTCTTCGTGGTATTTCCTGCGTTATGTCGACCCGCACAACGACAAATGCCTTGCCGATCCCGAAAAACTCAAATACTGGCTCCCCGTCGACTGGTACAACGGCGGCATGGAACACGTCACGCGGCATATGATCTATTCCCGCTTCTGGCACAAGTTCCTTTATGATATCGGCGTCGTCCCGACCGACGAACCTTATGCAAAACGCACCGCGCAGGGGCTTATACTCGGTCCCGACGGCGAAAAGATGAGCAAGTCGAAGGGCAACGTGGTCGACCCGCTTGACGTTATCGACGAATACGGCGCCGACGTTCTGCGTACCTACGTTATGTTTATGGGCGATTACGCCTCCGCGGCGCCCTGGTCGCAAAGCAGCGTGAAGGGCTGCTCCAGGTTTATCGAGCGTTTTGCCGCTTTGGACGATATGATCGGCGAACCCGACGCGAAGCTTATAAAATCGCTGCACAAAACCGTAAAAAAGGTCTCGGGCGATATCGAGGGGATGAAGTTCAACACCGCGATCGCCGCGATGATGACTTATTTAAACGAGATCTATGAGGTCGGCAGGATCGATAAAGAAAGTCTGTCGGTCCTCACGCGCATACTCTCGCCGTTCGCTCCGCACATCTGCGAAGAGATGTGGGAACGTCTGGGTGAAAAGGGCTTCTGCTCGACTGCCGCCTGGCCCGAATACGATGAATCGCTCACCGTCGACGACGAAAAAGAGATCGCCGTACAGGTCAACGGAAGGCTTCGCGGTACGGTTATGATCCCCGCCGGCAGCGAAGAGGACACCGTTTGGGATATCATCAATTCCGTGCCGGAGATCACCCAATTCATCGACGGCAAGACGGTGATAAAAAAGATCTACGTCAAAGACAGACTGTTCAACGTTGTTGTTAAATAAAAGGAGTTGTTCATTATGAAAGACACGATCAAGATCAACAAAGGAAACGCAAAGATAATCGCTCACCGCGGGCTTTCCGGCATCGAACGCGAAAACACCGCCTCGGCTTTCGTGGCGGCGGGCAACCGAAGCTATTTCGGCATCGAAACCGACGTACGCGCCACCAAAGACGGCAAATACGTGCTGCTTCACGACGATACCACCGAAAGATGCGGCATCGACGCGCTCGTCCCCTCTCAGTGCACGCTTCAGACGATACAGTCGGTGGTGCTTAAAGATAAAGACGAAAAGCGCGGCAGGATCGATCTGCGCGTGCCCGAGATGATCGATTACATACGCATCTGCGCCAAATACGGCAAGGTCGGTGTGCTTGAATTCAAAGGTATTTACACCGAGGAACAGATGAAAGAGATAGTTGATATAATCAAAGCCGAATACAGCCTTGACAATATGATATTCATTTCGTTCGCGTTCGAAAACCTTCTCACCCTGCGCAAAGTCTGCCCGGAATCGCATTGCCAGTTCCTTACCGGCGAATATAAGCAGGAGATACTTGATCTGCTTGTCGAACACAAAATGGGGTTGGATATCTGGTCGAACGCCATCCCCGACGAGGAAAAGGTAAAGAATATTCTCGGTATGGGGATCGAACTGAACGTCTGGACCGTCGACGACAAAGATCTTGCCGAAAAACTTATCGGCTGGGGAGTTCAGTTTATCACTTCCAACATACTTGAATAATACGGAATATCAAAACCCGGCTTGTTTTTCCGGCGGCACAGCCGCAAAAAAAGAAACAGGATATGCAAATGAATGCATATCCTGTTTTCTTTAATAAATGTTTTTGTCGGTCGCCGGAAATACCGCGCGGGCGGTTCAGGCTTTTACGCCGGGGATGAGTTTGTTGCCGATGATATGGCGCTTGATAAGTATATAGTCGGCGGCGTCAACTTCGCCGTCGCCGTTTATGTCGGCGCGTTTGACCTGCGCTTCGGTGAGAAGCTTGTTGCCGATAATGTGGCGTTTTACAAGTATATAGTCCGCCGCGTCGATATCGACGTCGCCGTTTATGTCGCCAAGACCGGATAAGCTGCTTTCGGAAACGTAGTTAAAAGTCACCGAGGCGCCGTCTTTGAGCTTGGTCTCGACCGGAGAATCGCTTGAAACGTATCCTTCGATCTGCGGCACGGCGATGACGGTTTCGGCGCCGGACTTGCCGACAAGAGTCTTCTGAGCAAAGGTTTTTCCGTCGGCGGCGCAGTTGACGGTCACGGTCGATTTGTCGACTCCGTCGTACGCGGCGAAGAGATAATCGGCGATGAGATCGGCGTAGCGGGTGTGCCCGTAGACGGTCTGGTGGATGCCGTCGCCGGCGAGCAGGAATTTTGTAAGATCTTCGTTTTTGACGCACTGCTGATTGACGTCGACAAGCCCGCAGTTGTATTTAAACGCGACCTCGCGCATGACGTTGCAGAAATCTTTCATAAACCCATAGCCGTAATCGAGGTTATACGAACCGCCGACGTAATAGCCTTTTTCGGTGCAGACCGGGTTCGGGGTGACGAACACCACGTCGACGTTTTTTTCGGTGAGCGTTTTTGCAAAATACTCAAGATTTTCGCGATAGGTGTCGATCGAAATATTCGGCTTTTTGGAAGAGATATTGCACGCCTGATCGTTCATCCCGAAGCAGATAAGGACTATATCCGGGTCCAGGTCGAGCACGTCCCTTTGGAAACGTTGTTTGCCGTTGACGGTGCTGTCGCCGCCGACGCCCGAATTGACGACCTCGGTCCCGATATAACCGTAAAGCATCGAAACATAGCCCTGGCGCGCGGTGAGGCTGTCGCCGAAAGCAACGATCTTTTTGCCGCGGAGCGACGAATTCTGCGCTTTGGCGCTTATCCCGCGGAGGGTATAGGTGTTGAACCGGCTTTCCGCCGCGTTGCCTTTGGCGGTGACGCGGAAAGTATAGCGCGAGCCTACTTTGATTATCCCGGCGGGGACGGTGTAGCTTGTCGAAGTGACTTCGACGGGTTTGACCGCAAGCGCGCCGTCGGCGCAGTTTGTGCCGTCGTTGATGCTTACCGTGTAGCTTGTCGCGCCCGGGACGGCGTCCCAGCTGATGACCGCGCCGGAATCCGGCGAATCGATAAATCCGCCCTCGGCTTCTTTTACAACGGGCGCGTCGAGGCGCGAGGTTATGCCGGGATCGTAAGCCGTTTTGCCCTCTTCGGGAAGGTTCACGGCGATCCTCGGCGAAGCGCCGAATCTGCCGTTTTTAAGATCGATATCGTAAAGCCAGCATTTTGTGCCGATCCCAAGGTTGCTTATCGCGGTGGTGTTTTTTGCGCAATCGGCGATGGCGAACCCGTTTTGCGGGATCAGCGGCTGTTTTGCCGCGTCGTTGTTTGCCGCGGTGCTTATGCTTGCGACAACGTAGCAGCTCTGCCCGGGATCGTAGTCAAATATGACCGAGCTCCACCACTGAAAACTCGCACTGCCGGAATTGTGGGCATATTTGCCGTAGTTCGGAGTGAAAAGGATCGATTTACCGACGGCGTACTCGATCTTGTCGATAACGTTTGGGGTTATTGTGTAACCGAGCACGGTCACGGCGTCGGGGTCGTATGCCGTCCCGCTCTCGGCAGGGGCCCCGATCTTTATATACGATTCCGAAACGAACGAAGAGGAATACCATTTCTCGCCGTTGTTCTTTATTATGCCGTTTTTAAGGTCGGTGCCGTAGAGATAGGCTTTGTCGCCCACTTTAAGTTTGCCGACGAGTTCATAGGAATTCTTTGTGGGAGCGTTGATATAATTTATGCCGCCGCTTGCGGAATAATCGTTCCCGACGCAGACGCCGTAGGCGAATCCGCCGTCCGGGATCTGCATTGCGCCCTTGTTCTGACCTGATCCGGTGGAATTGTTGACCGCGGTGACTTTATATACCCGTTCGGTTTTGTCCCAGCCGAATACGGCGACTTTCCACCACTCGTATCCGCCGTAATCGCCGACGGTCGATCCGTTTTTGCCCGCCATTATGACCGCCGCGCCCTCGTAGGAACCGGCGGTGTTTATGTGGGTTATAACAAGGCGGCCGTCGCTTGTGCCGTATGCCGCCGACGAAAGCGGCAGCGCGGCGAACAAAACGCAGCACACCAGCGCAAACGCCAGAATTTTTACCGTTTTTTTGGATGAAGACATAAATTTTCCCTCCTGAAAAATGGATCTCTCCCGCACGGAAAGGGGCGGACGGAAATCCGTTCTGCTAAATAATTATAACACACAGACGCCTGCAATGCAACCGAACTTTTGTATAAATTTTGAGTTGCATTTTTTAACAAAATGTTTTATAATAAATGGGTGAGCGGTGATGAGGACAAACCGCCTGAAAAACGGCCAAATCCGGCACTT
>CAMZED010000006.1 GCA_947305675.1 uncultured Clostridia bacterium
GGGGCTGACTCGAAATCAGTTTGACGGCAACGTCACGTGGGTTCGAATCCCACCCTGTCCGCCATCTACGGGGTTGGAACCGATCATTCCAGCCCCGTTTTCTGTAGAAAAACTTTGCCCGGTGTGATAGAATCAGAATGAACTAATTTACTGATCCGTTTTTATTGTAAAAAGTATGTAAATCAATGCAATCAAATAGTGGATAGCTTTATTCAGAAAGGTCAAGGAAAATGTTATGAGAATGCTGACAAAAGAACAATTAGACAAAATGAATGATTGGATGCAGGTAAATGCACGTCCGTATGATCGTGCAAAATGGAATTATCTCTTTAACAACTGCAGCAAGGATGCTATCGTTGAAGAAATGCTGAAATATCAGAATGCTGATGGAGGAATGGGTAGTGGTTTTGAAGCAGACGTGCTTTGTCCATTGTCTGCTGCTATCCCAACAGCAGAAGCTATCTTTCAAGCATACGAATATGATCTTGATTGCACCGCAGGTTGGTTCAAGTCTATCCTTGCATATTTTGAAAACTCTGTGCAGGATATACCGAAGTATTGGGAGGATATCCCTAAAGAAGCAATGGATTATCCCCATGCGCCCTGGTGGAATTACGCACCCTGCACAGTATTTAATCCTAATCCGTGTGCAGTAGTAGCTTCAGCAATGATTCGTTATGGCACCGATAGTCAGAAAGAACTTGGATATAAAATCGCAGAAGACTGTTTCAAACTTCTTTTGAGCAACGATTTCTGTGGCGACCACGACTCTTTTAATATACAGGCGTTGGTTGAGCAACTTTTGCAGATCAACTCACCACTTATATCTGATGAAATAATGGCATCGATTCGTAGAAGAATTCTTGATAACACTTGTTTTGATGTAAGTAAGTATAATGGATATTACTTTACTCCGCTTGATTATGTATCGTCCCCCAATTCTCTTTGGTACGATGATGTGAAACACGGAATAGAACAGACTTTTGATTTTTGGTTGGACAATATCAATGAGCAAGGCGTATGGAATCCTAACTTCTCTTGGGGAATCGATAGTGATGTTTCCAGACAAGTAACTGAGAATTGGAAAGGATATATTGCCGTAAAGCGAGCTAAGATATTACTCAACTTCGGTAGAATTGAAAAATAATATATAGCTAATAGGCTTGTCCATATACATCAAGAATAAATAATGGTATGGTGTTGTAGCGGTTGTCTTGGCACAAGAGTATATCAAAGCACATCACACAGATATAGAATTTAGTGTTGAGAATGTTTGTAGTGCAGTTGGATATTCCCGACGGATGGTTCCCGGTACGCTCCGCCCCGAGCGTACGGTATGGGACGAGGAAGCGAACGAAGCGATGAAAGCCGCCGAGGCAAAGCAAAACGGGGATCGATGAAGAACGCTTTTCCGAATGGCGGTTAAATAAGCTGTGACGCGAGCGAAACAAAAAGTATGAGCACTCCGGCGTTTTTGCCGGAAACCAGCCACATCGCCGCGGCAAATACAAAGAATACCGCGGTGAAAGCCGCCGAGACCGCCGGGCAGATACGCTCGGCGGTCTCTTTTTCGTATTTTTGCGAAACGAAGCAGTACAGCGCCTTTCCGCCGTCGAGGTTCTTGTTGGGTATAAGGTTGAAAGCGAAAAGGAACGAATTTATACACGCTGAAAAAAGCGGATAAACCCCGCCGGTGAAAGCGTATAAAGCCGCGGACAGGATCGCCGCGGCAGCCGAAAAAGCCGGTCCCGCCAAAGCGACGGCGAGTTCGTCCCGGTCGGGCATACCCTCGGGGCCGACAATAAGCGCCCCCATGGGAAGGATATCGATCCTGCGGTAACGGTAACCCGCGCGCAAAAGCGCGGCGATATGCCCCGATTCGTGAAGCGCCGCCGATCCGACGAGTATTAAAAACGGGACAACGCCCTCGAGAGAAAGCATAATCAGTAAAGCGGGGAGCGCCAGCACCGAGATCCTTAAGCGCAAGCGCGGAAAAACAACGAAAAACACCCGTTTATCCCGCCGATCCGCAGATAAGCCCGAACAGTCCGGAAGGTGTGTTCTCTTCCCCGCTCACGGCGAACACCGGGACTGACCCGTCGCCTGCCGTGCGGAAGCAGAGCAATAAAACCGCGGCGGTAAGCACAAGAGCGATAAACAATACCGCTTTGTCGCGCGGGGCATCGAGTTTGATGAAAGTTTTTTTCAAAAACGGTCACTTCGCTTTTTTATTGTGACAAAATAATCCAAACGGCGATGATATAATATAGCCGGTGATGTTAAATGTATATTGCAAACGACGTTGTTTATGCCGACGTGCTGTTTGTCATAAATTTCGCGGCGGATTTTCTTTGCCTTTTTATAGCCGGGCGGATAAACAAGCGCGGCGGACGGCTTGCGCGCTTGATCTCCGCCGCGGCGGCGGGCGGGCTTTATGCCTTCCTGCCTTACGCGGCGGGCGGGATCCCGGCGCCGCTGCAGATCGCGGCGCACCTTGCTGCGGCGGCGCTGATGGTTTTTATTGCGTTCGGAACGTGTTCGGGGATTAAAAGGTTTTTCCTTACTTATTTGTCTTTCGCCGTGACGGCGGCGCTGCTTGGCGGTTTGATGACGGCGGTATATAACCTTTCGGGCGGAACGGACGGCACATATTTTTCCGGCGGGCGCCTTAAATTTTTGTTTATATGCGTTATTTCCGCCGCGGCGGCACTGATTTACGGATTCGTCACCCGTAACGGAAAAAAGGCAAAAAGCTGTGAAGTGCGGATATATCTCGGCGGCGAAAAGATCGACGTCAGACTTCTTATCGACAGCGGGAATCTTGTTTCGGAGCCGTTTTCCGCGCTCCCGGTGATCGTTCTTTCGTCGACCGCGCTTCCGCCGCCCTACGATATGCCGCAAAGCGAATTCTTCCCTCTCCCGCTGCGCGCGATCCCGATAACAACCGGCGCCGGTAAAGGCTGCCTTTACGGATTCCGCCCGGAAAAAGCCGAACTGATCGGACCCGCGAAAAAGCCGACGAAGATCGAAGCCTATATCGGGATAGACACCGTTACCGGAAGTTTTTCGGGATACGACGGACTTATGCCCGCAGAACTTGTTTGAAAGGAGCAAAAAATGATAAAGAGACTGATCGCGCCGTTTATAAAGCTGATAAAAGAACTGTTCCGGGACAACGAGGTTTTTTATATAAACGGGCCGGAAACTCTGCCGCCGCCGCTTACGAAAGAAGAAGAAAATGCGCTGATAGAGCGGCTCGAAAGCGATCCTTCCGCCAGAAACACGCTTATCGAGCGGAATTTGAGGCTGGTGGTTTACATTGCGCGGAAGTTTGAAAACAGCGCGGTGGGGATCGAAGATCTGATCTCGATCGGGACGATAGGACTTATAAAAGCGATAAACACATTCGCCCCCGAAAAGCAAATAAAACTTGCGACCTACGCTTCGAGGTGCGTCGAGAACGAGATACTTATGTTTTTGCGGAAGAGCAACGGAGCGCGGGGCGAATTATCGCTCGACGAGCCGCTAAACGTCGATTACGACGGCAACGAGCTGTTGCTCTGTGACACGCTGGGGACCGACGGAGATTACGTTTACAAAAGCCTTGAAGAGAGCGAGGACAAGCGGATGATAGCGATGGCGATGGCTTCGCTTTGCGCGCGCGACCGCAGGATAATCGAGCTTCGTTACGGGATCGGCAGGGGCGGGCGCGAGATGACGCAGAAAGAAGTCGCCGACGTTCTGGGCATTTCTCAAAGCTATATTTCGAGGCTGGAAAAGAAGATAATCGAGCAGTTAAAAGACTATTTGACAAAGCAAAACTATTGACACGAGCGGAAGTTCGCGTTATAATCACAGGCGGATGACCGGCAAATAAAGCGGTTTTTCCGCAGATCACACAGGAAAGGAGGCATTGTTATAAGCATTTTCGGAAAAAAAGAGCCCGCAAAGAACGAACGCAATTATCACGATACGCCGAGCCTGCCGAAAGCCGTCGCTTTCGTCGATTACGAGCACTGGTTCATATCGCTCAAAAACAACTACGGAATACATCCCAACATAAAAGGCTGGTTTGAAGAACTCAACCGCCATTACAACCTTATCGAAGTGAATTTCTTTGCGGATTTTTCACACAAGAGTCTTGCCGACGAGATCGGCAGGATACGGCTGTTTTCAAACAAGATCATCGACACGCGCAGCCCGAACGGAGTCCAGAAGGACTTCACCGATTTCATTATTCTCGACAATATTTATCAAAAAGCGTTGTCTTCCGACGACATCGATGTTTTTATATTGTTTTCGGGCGACGGACATTTCAGTTCGGTAACCGCGTTTTTAAAGAACTTCTACCGCAAAGAAGTGGTGGTCTACGGCGTGAACGGGTCGTTTTCGAAACAACTGCGCGACACGGCGAGTTCGTTCCGGGTAATGCCGGATGATTCGGATATCCACGAAAGTTTTTACCGCTATATTTTCGAGTATTTATCGTCGAGCAAAAGCCCGACTTATCAGGAAGCCGTGAAATACGTCACGGACAAGAGCCGCGGCAAGGTGCAGAAGCAAAAAGTATCCGAAGCGATGAAATCTCTTGCCGACAGCGGGATAATATCCGAGCGCAGTCTGCCCGACGGTAAAGGCAAAAAGAAGGCAAAGCTGTTCGTCGATTGGGAAAAAGCCGAAAAAAGCGGACTTATTCCCGCAAAAAGCACGGTTTGAATAAGATTTTTTTGAAAAAAACTATTGTAAAACGCGCCGTGTTATGGTATAATAAGGCAGAAGAGAAGATTTGACTTACAAGAGAGGGCTCGTCCCTCTCTTGAGTCTTGAATGGGAGGAAATATGGCAGACAAAAAAGGAAACGTCGCCGCCCGCGTGCGCGAACGGATCGAACCGGCGGTGACCGGCGCGGGATACCGCCTTTGGGACGTGGCATATTACAAAGAAGGCCCGGAGATGATCCTTGAAATATCGATCGACGGCGAAAACGGGATATCGATCAACGATTGCTCGGAGGTGACAAAGATCGTCGAACCGATCATCGATGAACTCGACCCCATCGAAGAAAGCTATTGCCTTCAGGTGTCCTCGGCGGGCACTGTACGCCCGCTCGACCGGGAAGAGCATCTTAAATTCGCCTGCGAGGGAAGAATGCCGGTGCACCTGTGGCTTTACGCCGCGGTCGACGGCAAAAAAGAATTTGCCGGCGTGATCGATGCATACGACGGCGACACGGTGACTTTGATACACGACGGCGAACGCAGGGTGTTCAACAAAAAACAGATTTCCAAAATAACCGCAGATTTTGACTACGCCGACGAAACCGACAAAGGGTCGGACGGCACAAAGGAGTAAAAAGATGAACAAGGAACTTTTTGAAGCGCTTGATATGCTCGAAAAAGAAAAAGGCATTTCCAAAGAGTATATGCTCGAACGCATCGAAGCGGCTTTGCTTTCGGCTTTCCGCAAAGAGAACGCCGGAAACGAAAACGCAAGGGTAAAGCTCGATCCCGAAAAGCAGGAATCGAAGATATTCAAACAGCTTACCGTCGTTGAGGAAGTGACCGATCCGATGACCGAAATATCGCTGGACGACGCGCACATGAAATCCAAAAAATACAAAGTCGGCGACGTTTACGAGATCGAACTCAAAACCAAAAACTTCGGCAGGATCGCCGCACAGACCGCAAAACAGGTGATCATACAGGGCATCCGCGAAGCTGAACGCGGCAATCTTATCCGTGAATACGAAGAAAAGAAAGAAGATATAGTTTCCGCCGTCGTCGTAAGAGTAGACCCGTCTTCCGGCAATGCCACGCTCGAGATCGGCAAGAACGAAATGGTGCTCTTCCGCAACGAACAGATCCCCAACGAAAGCCTTCAGGTCGGCGACAGGATAAAAGTGTTTATCACCGAGATCAAAAAAGCCGCGAGAGGGCCGAGCATTCAGCTGTCACGCGTGCATCCCGGCCTTGTTTCAAGGCTTTTTGAACTTGAAGTACCGGAGATCAAAGACGGCACCGTCACAATAATGCGCGTCGCACGGGAAGCGGGCAGCAGGACGAAGATCGCCGTATGGTCGAACGATGAAAACGTTGACGCCATCGGCGCTTGCATAGGTCCGAAGGGGGCTCGCAAAAACAACGTCACCGCCGAACTCTGCGGCGAAAAGATCGACATCATACCATACAGCGAAGTGCCCGAAGCCTTCATCAGTGCCGCGCTCGCTCCGGCTACGGTAAGCTCGGTTCTTAAACTTCCCGATTCCGACAGAGCATACCGCGTTCGCGTTGCCGACGATCAGCTTTCGCTGGCTATCGGCAAAGAAGGTCAGAACGCGCGCCTTGCGGCAAAACTCACCGGCTGCAAGATCGATATCAAGAGCATCCAGAGCGCCGAACCGACGTCCGGCGACCCGGACGACGGAGAATAAGCCCGAAACGGAGGCGATCAATTTGACCGAACGCAAGAACCCGATGCGAAAATGCGTGGGCTGCAACGAAATGAAAGACAAACGAGAACTTGTAAGGGTCGTACGTACAGCCGACGGTGTAATAAGCCTCGACCTTACCGGCAAAGCCGCCGGGCGCGGCGCCTATGTGTGCAAAAACGGCAAATGCCTTGAATCGGCGATAAAATCACGCCGGATAGACCGCGCATTGAAGTGCGCCGTTCCCGCCGAGGTTTACGGCATGCTTAAAGAAAGCATCGAATCTGACGAATAAAAATCCGAGGGGAGAGATTCCGTTTGAACAAAAAAACTTTCGGCGTTATCGGATTGGCAAAGCGTGCCGGCAGGCTGGCGCAGGGAGCCGAATCGGTGGTCGAATCGATAAGGTCGGGAAAAGCGAAGCTCGCTTTGATCGCTTGCGACGCTTCGGCAAACACCAAAAAAACGGTTACCGACAAAGCGGCGTTTTATTCGGTCGACTGCCTGGTGACCGACGCGGACATGGCGTCGCTCGGCGGATCGATCGGCGGAAAAAGCACCGCCGCGGTCGCCTTTACCGACGAGAATTTCGTTAAAGCGTTCGAAAAGAGCCTTTCGGCAGAAGATCCCGCCGACACAGAAAGAGAGGTATGATTTATGGCAACAACAAGCGAGAAATACAGAATAAACGCACTTGCCAAGGATTTTGACATTAAGAGCAAAGATCTTATAACCATCCTTGATGAAGCAGGTTATACCGGCAGGACTCATATGGCAGTTCTGGACGAAGAAGAATTGAGCATTATATTCGAAACTCTCACACAAAACAATCAGATCGATTTGACGGCGTTCTTTAAAGAATACGACGACAAAAAGAACGCGAAGAAAGAAGAAGAGCGCAAAAAACTCGAAGCCGCAAAAGCTGCGGCGGAGGAAGAAAAGCGCAAAAAGAGAGAAGCGGCGGGCAAAACCTCCGAACAGCCGCAAAAGAAGCGCTCGCGCGATGAGGTGCGTGTAGTCGACACACGCGGCACTTCGAACGTAGACCTTTCGAGATACGACGAAAAGATCCTTAAATATGACAGCGACGTTCCCGAATCGCATACAAACGTTCAGAAAATAAAAAAGAAGAACAAATTCAACGAACAGCAAAAAGGCAAAAAAGGCGCCGACAAAAACCAAAAAACGCCTGTGAAACAGCCTCAGAAGCCAAAGCCCGTTCAGCTTAAGATAACCGTGCCGGATTACATCACGGTAAACGAGCTTGCGCTGAGGATGAAGATAACCGCCGGCGACGTTGTGAAAAAGCTATTCGGTATGGGTATGATGGTGAACGTGACGGAATCGATCGATTACGACACGGCTTATCTTGTAGCCGATGAGTTCGGCATTAAAGTCGAAAAAGAAGTAGTTGTTACGCTTGAAGAGCGTCTGTTCGACGAAACCGCCGACGCCGAGGAAAAACTCAAACCCAGGGCGCCGGTAATAGTCGTTATGGGTCACGTCGACCACGGCAAGACTTCCCTGCTCGACGCAATAAGACACACCAACGTGACGGCCGGCGAAGCCGGAGGCATCACCCAGCACATCGGCGCATACCGCGTAAACGTCGGCGAACGCGAGATAACCTTCCTTGACACTCCCGGGCACGCGGCGTTCACCGCGATGCGCGCAAGGGGTGCCGACCTTACCGACATAGCGGTGCTTGTAGTAGCCGCGGACGACGGAATTATGCCCCAGACGGTCGAAGCGATCAACCACGCCAAAGCCGCGGGAGTGACGATAATCGTCGCGATAAACAAGATCGATCGCCCCGGCGCCGATCCCGAACGCGTAAAGACCGAACTCACCAAATATGACCTGCTGCCGGAGGAATGGGGCGGCGATACCATATGCGTTCCGGTTTCGGCGGTGCGCGGCGACGGTATAAAAGAACTTTTGGATATGATACTGCTCTCGGCCGATATGCTCGAACTGAAAGCCAACCCCGAACGTCCCGCCAAAGGCACCGTCGTCGAGGCGCGTCTTGACAAAGGCAGGGGCGCGGTGGCAACTCTGCTCGTGCAGAACGGCACTCTTCACAACGGCGATATAATCATCGCCGGGACCGCCGTTGGCAGAGTAAGGGTCATGACCGACGACAAGGGGCGCAAGATAAACGCCGCCGGACCGTCTGTCCCGGTAGAAATAATGGGGCTTGCCGAAGTACCCGAGGCGGGCGACGTTTTCAACGCCGTCGCCGACGAGCGTATGGCGCGTGAACTTGCCGAACAGCGCCGTGCAAAGAAGAAAGAGGAAGAGCAGGGCGGCACCAAGGTTTCGCTCGACGATCTCTTCTCGCAGATCGAAAGCGGCGTGAAGAGCCTGAACATCATTATAAAATCCGACGTTCAGGGTTCCGCCGAGGCTGTAAAAGCCAGCCTTGAAAAGCTTTCGAACGACGAAGTGAAGGTCAACGTACTGCACGCTGTCGCGGGGGGGATCACCGAAAGCGACGTTATGCTTGCTTCGGCTTCAAACGCGATAATCATCGGCTTTAACGTAAGGCCCGACAAAAACACGCTCGATATTGCCGCACGTGAAAAAGTCGAGATAAGAAGCTATCGCATTATTTATGAATGCATTGAAGAGATCGAAGCCGCGCTTAAAGGAATGCTCGCTCCGCAATACAAAGAAAACATACTCGGACGCGCCGAGGTCCGCAACGCGATCCGCGTTCCCTCTGTCGGCACCATCGCCGGGTCATACGTTCTCGACGGCAAGATCACCCGCAACGCGCTTGTGCGCGTTATCCGCGACAGCGTTGTGATATCCGAAGACAGGATATCTTCGCTCAAACGCTTTAAGGACGACGCGAAAGAAGTGCTTCAGTCGTTTGAATGCGGCATCGGGCTGGAAAAATTCAACGATATCAAGGTGGGCGACATACTCGAAGCCTACGTTATGGAAGAAGTGGAACGCTGATGGCAGGTCGCAGACAGGATAAATTGAACCACGCGGTGAGCGAAGAACTCGCCGCCATTATCCGCGAGGTGAAAGATCCGCGCGTTGCCGGCGCGTTCGTAAGCATTTCAGGAGTGAACGTCGCGCCGGATCTTTCGGTCGCAAAAGTGTTTTACAGCGTTCTGGGCGACGACGCCGAGGTAGACAAAGGCATAAAATCGGCTTCGGGATTCATTCGCAGCGAACTTGCGAGCCGGCTGAACCTTCGCATTACCCCGAAACTTGTGTTTGTTCGCAGTACAAGTATCGAACAGGCAATGAACATCAACCGTATTTTAAAAGATATTGAGGAAAATGGAACAAGTCAACCTTAAACAGGCGGCGGAATTTTTGGCTGCCAACGACGGATATCTTGTTTATAACCACGCGCATCCCGACGGCGACGCGCTCGGCAGCGCGATAGCTTTAGTGAAGATCCTGCGCCATATTGGTAAGAAGGCGTTTGCCTATTCGCCCGACGGGATCCCCGCAAAGCTCGATTTTCTGCCGTATGAAGGGATATTCGTATCCGATCCCGAAAAGTACAAAAATTTCATCCCGCTTAGCGTGGATCTCGCCGGTCCCAAGCTGTTGGGCAAGGCGGAGGCGCCGCGGTTTGCGCTTTCGTTCGACCACCATCTTATAAACACGCTTGAATGCGACCGGCTTTGCCTTATGAACCGGCTCTGTTCCTGCGGCGAGATGATCTTTTTGCTTGCCGACGAAATGAGTTATGACCCCGACGCGGATTGCGCCGCGGCGCTTTATACGGCGATCTGTTCCGACAGCGGCGGATTCCGTTATTCGCTTACTTCGGCGCAAACTCACCGAATGGCGGCGAGACTGCACGAAAAAGGGATCGATTTCGCATATATCAACCGTCGGCTGTTCGAATCGAAAACTCGCGCTCAGACCGAGCTTATAAAGTTCGCCTATAACAATCTGAGATTTGTAAAAGACGGAAAATTCGCCTACGTTGCAATAACCGTCGACGATCTTAAAAAATGCGGCGCGGATGACAGCGACGTCGACTGCGTGAACGATATCCCCCGTTCGATCGACGGCGTGCTTGCCTCGGCGGTAATACGCGAACGCGGCGACGGCGTTAAAGTATCGCTGCGCTCGAGCGATTCCGTCGACGTGGCGGCGATCGCTTCGCGGTTCGGCGGAGGCGGTCACTACCATGCGGCGGGGCTTTCGCTCGATTGCAAAGCCGAAGAGGCTGCAAAGATCATAGAACGGATCTTTTCGGAGATCGAAGTATGAATCCCGCCATACTTGTTATCAACAAACCCGTCGGGATAACCTCGCACACCGTGATATCAAAACTGCGTTACCTTTTGGGAGAACGGCAGATGGGGCATTGCGGCACGCTCGACCCGATGGCGAGCGGGATTTTGCCGATAATGCTCGGCACCGCCGTAAAAGCGAGCGAATATCTTGTCGACCACGACAAGCGTTATACGGCGACTGTCAAGTTGGGAATATCGACAGACACACAGGACACTACCGGGAACGTTATAAACGTTTATTCGGGCGAGCTGCCGGGGTTCGAACGGTTCGCCGCCGCGGCGAAAAAATTCGAGGGCAGAATAATGCAGATCCCCCCGATGTATTCCGCGCTGAAAGTCGGCGGGATAAAACTTTTGAACCTTGCACGGGAAGGAGTCACCGTGGAACGCAAGCCCCGCGAGATCACCGTTTATTCCTGCGTACCGTTTGTGAACGGCGGCGAGTTTTGCCTTGACGTAAAATGCTCGCGCGGGACTTACATACGCACGCTTTGCTCAGATATCGGCGATGAACTCGGATGCGGCGCGGTGATGAGCGCACTTGATCGGACCGAGGTCGGCGGGTTCACAAAAGCCGACGCGATCGATTTCGACGATCTTAACGGGCTCCCGCGTGAGGAGATACTATCCCGTGCGATCCCCATTGAAAAGATGTTTTCGCAGCTCCCGGAAGCGCGGCTTCAGCCTTTTTACGACAGGCTTTATTCCAACGGAGAAAAGATACTTTTGAAAAAGCTCAGGCTGCGCGGCGAAAAAGGTCAGCTTTTCAGGGTATATAACGACGCACGCGGCTTTTATTCGCTCGGCGAGATCACCGAAAAAGACGGAAATCTTTATTTCCGGTTGAAAAAACTGTTTTAAAAATCGCCCGTTTCGGCAAAGACGCGGGCGGTTTTTATTTTTTTCGGCAAAAACGACGCGCCGCGGAAAAATTATTTCGCACGGGCGCAGACTTTGGCAAAAAGCGACACCCGGCAGAGGTTATATTGATTGCACAGAAAACAAAGCAGGGCGGGATGTCGAATGTTGATGCAGAAGAAAAAAGAAGGGGTCGTTTTTGTGCGAGTCGGAGATCTGATTCCGAACCCGATGCAGCCGCGTCTGAGCTTTTCCGACGCAGAGATCCAATCGCTTGCCGACAGCATAAAGCGCTACGGCATAATATCGCCGATCGCGGTGAGGCAGGCGGACAAGCCGGTTTATCCGGGAGGAAGCAGGAACGCCGGATACGAAATAATCGCCGGAGAGCGAAGATGGCGCGCGGCAGTGGTGGCGGGGCTTGAGAAAGTACCCTGTGTGGTCATAGACGCCGACCGGGAAAAATCGGCGGCGCTGGCGCTTGTCGAAAACCAGCAGCGAAGCGATCTTTCGTTTTTCGAGGAAGCTATTGCAATACAAAACCTGCTGCTGCTCACCGGGCAGACCCAGACCGATACGGCAAAGCAGTTGAGCATTTCGCAATCGACGCTTTGCAACAAGTTAAGGCTTTTGAAACTGACCGACCGGGAACGCCTTTTGATAACCGAAAACGGGCTTTCGGAGCGGCACGCCCGTGCTTTGGTAAGGATCGGCACCGAACGGGAACGCCGCGCGCCGCTTTTGAAAATGATCGAATGCCAGCTTTCGGCGCCCGAAAGCGAAAAACTTGTAGAAGATTATTTGAGCGGCGCAATGAACCCGAGATCCCGTCCCGAAAAGAAAAAGCCCCACGGCGGGCCGAAAACGGTCAAAGGGAGCATAAAAGATATTAAATTTTTATACAACACCGTCGAACGCGCCGTGGATCTGCTTAATTCTTCGGGGTTGAACGCGGTGTGGAACACCGTCGAGACCGAAACCGAAACCGAAATAAAAATAACGTTAAAAAAAGCCCGGCAGTGACCGGGCTTTTTGATTATTCGGTCGTTCAAGCCATTCTCGAAAGCATTTCTTTGGTCACTTCGGTGGCGAGCTTGCCGTCGGTAATGAATGATTCGACTTCTTCGCAGACGTGCTGACCGATCTTTTTAAGACCGTTGTTGGCGAGCCCCGCGAGGTGAGGCGTCATAATGCAGTTTTTTAGCGTGCGCAAAGGATTGTCGACAGCGGGGGGTTCGGGATCGGTAACGTCGAGGCAGGCGTATTTGAGGTTCCCGGCTTTCATATGATCATAAAGAGCCGATTCATCGATTATGGTTCCGCGGGCGGTATTGATAAGCACTGCGTCTTTTTTCATAAGCGAAAGTGTTTCTTTGTTAAACATATGATAAGTTTCGGGGATTTGCGGTGCGTGGATGGAAACGATATCGCTGTTTTTGAGCAGTTCCTCGAGCGTGGCTTTTTTTGCGCCCATAGCCAGAGCGCCCTCTTCGGAAATAAAGGGATCGTAAAGCAGGATCTCGACCTGAAAAGCCTTTAATAGTTCAATATAATGTCTTCCCGCCCAGCCGCCGCCGACCACGCCGACTGTAAGATCGTAAAGTTCGCGGATGTTCTCTTTCCCTTCCGCCCAGCCGCCGTGATGTATGTTATCGTTCAGCGCGAAGAAATTCTTCGAAGCGGCAATGGTAAACCCGAGCGCGGTTTCGGAAACGCCCATACTGAGCACCCCGGCGCAGGAGGTCACACGCACGCCTTTTTCGAACAGCGGGTCGGAAACCACGGGTTTAACGCTGCCCGCCGCGTGGACAAGCAGTTTAAGATCGGGGCAAAGCGCAAGATAACGTTCATCGATATGCTCGTTACCCCAGGAAGTAACTATGACGTCGGCGCCTTTTACCGTGTTTTCGACCGATTCGAACGCGGTCCCGCCCTCGTTCGTGACAACTTCACCGCTTTTTGCAAGGCGGTCGAGATATTTTTTGTTGAACACCATATTCCTGGTGCCGGGATCCATAATAAGTGCTATTTTCATAAAAAACTGCCTTTCCTTTGTTAAAACAGATTTATATATTCGTTCTCGTTGAAAAGTTTGCATTCGCCGGAGTAGTAACCAGGTTCAAGCACGAACCTGCCGTTCTTTTCGGGGATGTAATCCATCCCGGCGGGGAGTTTTTTGCAAAGAACGTCCCAGTTGACATAGTTCTGATCGCCGTTTACCTCTATGCACCCGACGCTCATACCGTCGAGGGCGGCGACGCGCGCGGCGAACTGCTTGTTCCATTCGGCGAGCAGCGGAACGACGGTGAGATCTGCGCAAAGGCATTGACCTCCGCCGGATTCGATCTCGGCGGCCATTGCGAACGAAACCGACATCGTCTTGGCGATAGGCTTCAGCGCGACAGCCTTGTAGCCGAGCTGAAGGCTTTTTTTGACGTCGTCAAGCGAATGAGCCGATTCGTCGGCGTTCACCGTGACCGGAAGATCGCCTACAAATATCTCGTTCCCGGGGGCAAAAGGTTCCTCGACAAGTTCAATGCTTTCGAGCGCGCCTATCCTTTCGGCGTGGTCGAGCAGGGATTCAAGCCTGTCGATTCCGTCATAACGCCCGTTTGCGTCGAGATAATAGCGCACTTTGCCGGTTTTTGAAAGATCGGTGGAATAGTTTTTTGCAATATTATGTATCTGCGTGAGCCGCGCTTTGTCCCATTCGAGCATAGACTTCATATCTTCATCTTTTGTAAGTCCATCGCCGCAGAGTTTGCCGATCTTTATTTTTAACAGCCCGGTCCCGGATTCCAGAAGCCCGCGCAGAGCATTTTCGTCGACGGCGTAGCTTACCAGCGGTATATGCGCCAAAGCCGCGTGGCGGTTCGACAAAGCCTTCCGTGCGTAATCCGGGATGATTCCGTCGAAGTGTTTTATTCCGTTTTCAAGCGCATAAAGCGACCAAAGAGCATAATCGATACCGACGAGCGAGTTGAGCACGAACGTCCCGGCGACTTCCCTTCCGCAGACGGAATCGGCGTATTTTTTAAGATCGGGCAGGATCGCCGCGATAAGGCTGTCGGGAGAGACGAACGATTCGCCGTTTATCATATCCAAAGCTCTTAAAGTGACTTTGTTCATAAGCGCGGACGAATCGGCGTGTTCTGCAAACACGTTTGCATCCGACCAGAGCACGCTTACCGTGCCCGGGAAGGCGGCACGGAAATTTTCGCTTTTTATCATCGGGACAGATTGCCACAGTTCCGAAAGATATCTGCCCTTGAAACCGAAAGGCTCTTTTAACGGTTCGCGTATGAATTTTTCGTTTACTCCGGTGATCTTAAGGTTTTTCATTGCTTTTCTTCAACGCTTCTTCGATAATTATTGCCGATTCAGCCGGCAAATAGGCACTGTAATCCCTGCCGTACTTGATGAGTTCGCGGATAAAAGTGGAACTTATATGGGCAAACTCCGGGTCGGCGGGAAAAACGACGGTGTCGAGCCGCCCCCCGGCGGCGGTTACGGCTGAAAATATTTCGGAATTGATCTTTGATAATCCGAGCTCATATTCGAAATCGCTTCCGTTGCGGGCTCCGCGCACGATCAGAGGCGATTCGTATTTTTCGCAGAAATCGGCGACAAGCCCTTCGCAAACCGCGACTTCAACGTTTTGCATCCGCCCGACGGCGGCTTTTACCGCCGCGGTACGCACTTCGACGGAGAACAGCTCGTTTTTATAGTGGCTGTCGGCGACGGCTACGACGACTTTTTGAAAAACCGCGGCAGCCCGCGAAATTATAAGCAAATGCCCTTTGTGAAAGGGATCGAATGTGCCGGTAATAATTGCCGTTACAGCCATATTATTCCTCGCTTTCCCGCTGTTCTCTGCGAAGTATGCTTACAAACGTTTTACCGTAGCGATAAAGCTTTGTGCGGAACCCGTCGACGGGCTGCGGAACTCCGTCGCGGTCTGATTCGGCGACGATTATCGCGTCGTCGGTCAGAACGTCGCATTGTATAAGTTTTGAAATGATCGAGTCGAGCAGTTCCGGCGTATAGGGCGGATCGAGAAATACCAGCCCGAATTTTTCCTTCCCGGCGGTATAGCGCAGAAAATCCTGCCAATCGTTGCAGACGATGCGGCACTGTTTGATAAATTTGGTCGCCTCGGCGTTGGATTTTATTATCTCGCAGGCGCGGCGCGAATTATCGACGATGACTGCGCGTTCTCCCCCGCGGGATAACGCCTCAAGCGCCATCTGCCCGCTTCCGCCGAAAAGGTCAAGCACGTATCTGTCGGCGATATCGAACTGGATCGCCGAAAAAACTCCTTCTTTGCAGATCTCGGTGGTGGGGCGGGTGTCGGTCCCCTCAAGCGTTCTTAATTTAGTCCCTCGGGACGTTCCGGTTATTATTCTCATCTTGTTCCTTTCCGAAGTGCTCGATTATCGCGTCGGCGATGGCGGGATTGATCCCCGGCACGGCAAGCAATTCATCACGCGCGGCGGTGCGGAGGTTCTCAAGCGTTCCGAACTTAAGCATAAGATCGTTCGCACGTTTGGCTCCGACGCCCTTAATGGCGGTAAGACTGCTTTTTTTGACGGCGCTGCGCCGCTTTGAATCCATTATCGAAAGCGAATAACGGTGTACTTCTTCCTGAATTTTATAAATGAATACAAACGCGTCCTGGCGGGTTATAAGCGATATCTCGCCCTCGCCGTCGGTGAGCGTTCTGGTTTTGTGGTGTTCATCTTTTATCATTCCGAAAACCGGGATATTCAATCCGTAATTCACGAGAACTTCCCTTACCGTACGTACCTGATAAATTCCGCCGTCGATAAGCATAAGGTCGGGGTATTCCCAACCCGATTCGTCGCTGTCGTGAGCGAACCGGCGTTCCATACATTCTTTCAGCGCGGCAAGATCGTTTCCGTCGGAAACCGTTTTTATGTTAAACGCGCGGTATTTTTTCTTGGCGAAAACGCCGTGTTCAAGCACGATCATTCCGCAGCTTGTAAAATCGCCGCCGGAATGGGATATGTCGTAGGATTCGATCCTGTCGGGGACTACTTCCAGCCCGAGCAATCCGGCGAGCGATACGAGAAAATCCTTGTGTTTGTCCTCCGCCGCGCGCTTGTGTATTAACTGCTGTTTTGCGTTATCGTCCGCACGCAGAGCAAGGGCGTGAAGATCGCCCCTCTCGGGGCGCAGGACCTGAACCTTATACCCCGCCGAAACCGAAAGCGATTCCTCCAACAGGGCCCTTTCGGAAGGTTCAAGCTCGTAATTCATACGTATTTTTTTGGGAATATAGCCGCGCAGTTCGTAATATCTTTGCAAAAGCGAAACGACGGCGGGTCCGGAGATTATCTCGTCGGCGCCGAAGAAAAAGTTTTCGCGGTCGACAATCGCGCCGCCGCGCACAAAAAGCAACGAAAGCGCACTTCCGAGATCGTCGGCGTAAATGCCGACAAGATCGGTCTCGACGTCGGGCGAGCAGACGATCTGCTGTTTATCCGAAAGCTTTTTTACGGCGTAGATACAATCGCGCAATTTGGCGGCAAGCTCGAAATTAAGTCCCTCGGAAGCGAGCGCCATATTTTCTTCAAGCTGAGCGATTAGGTTTTTGCCGTCGCCTTTAAGCAGTTGAGCGGCGCGGGAGGTTAACGTTTTGTACTCTTCCGACGAGACGTTGCCTTTTACGCAGGGCGCGCAGCAGCGACCGATGTGGTAATTAAGGCAGGGGCGGGATTTGCCGATATCTTTGGGGAAAGATTTCCCGCAGGAAGGCAGTTGAAAGGCTTTTCTGACCGTTTCAAGTATATCGCGGGCGACGTGATGCGAAGAATAGGGACCGAAATACTTCGCGTTTCCGGCGGTGCGCCGGTAGACGATCGAAAACTCGGGATATTCGCCGTTTGTGAGTTTTATATAAGGATACCCGCCGCCGTCTTTTAATTTGATGTTATATCGGGGTTGAAACTGTTTGATAAACTGGTTTTCCTGCACCAACGCCTCTAACTCGGTACGGGTATAATACACCTCGAAATCGTTGACTGATTCGACCATACGCCTGGTTTTTCCGCGGTGGTTGGAATATGGTGCGAAATAGCTTGAAACGCGGTTGCGGAGCGCTTTCGACTTGCCGACGTAAATGATCCTGCCGGACTTGTTATGCATTATATAAACTCCCGGCGTTGCCGGAAGCAACCGGGCTTTTTCATAAAGTTCTTCGCGCGTCATTACAGATACCTACAAAAAATGCCCTGAACCGGATAGGCCAAGGCTTTTATTAAAAGCAAAATATCATTTGTTGAAACCGGAGATGACCAAATCGACAAGGCCTTCGACAGCGGATTCCTCGTCGGGTCCTTCGGCGAGAATGGTTATTATATCGCCCTGGGAGATCCCAAGCGAAAGGACGCCCAAAAGACTCTTCGCGTTGGCGCGTCTGTCGCTGTTTTCGACCCAGATCGAGCTGCGGAACGAGTTTGCTTTTTGTATGAAATATGTCGCAGGTCTTGCGTGAAGACCCTCGGTGTTTTTGATTTCAATATTCTTGGTTGTCATAAAGATATACCCCCATCTATTGTCATTATACCAAACTGAATGCGCCAAATCAACAGATATTTCATATGTAACTTAACAAAATAGCGGCATTTGTGCGGCGTTTTTTTGTTGGAATTGGCTACTGAGTCACGGTTTTGTCGATATATTCCGCACGGTCGGCATAAAGCGTAAGTGTTCCCTCCTCCAAAGCGATATAAACCGGCGAACCGTAAACAATCTTCTCGCCCGATTCGGTATAATAAACGCCTACTCGCCGGTAACCGCTTATTATAACGGCAAGTTCAAGGTCGACGGTGCCGTCGTTGTTCGGAGTGAAGCGAACGGCGGTTATATCGCACTGGACAGGATCGCCGCCTTCCGAAAGCGAAACTCCCACCCGGTCACCGCTTTTGAACGTTCTTGCCTCTGAATCGGGTACGCCCGCGGAAGATATATGCAGTTCGACCGAATCGATATTCGGCTCGCCGAGCAGTTCGTTCACCTCATCGCGGAAGACGAGCAGCGCGACGGTGCAAATCAGGCACAGCACAATTACAAGATCGAGCAGATTGAGCCTTATTCTGTGCTTTTTCATCAACCATATACCTCCGAACCCTTATTTGAACGGTTATATACTCTGTAAGCCGATCCCGTCAGCCCGAAAACGAACCATAGCATCGCAAGCGACCTTACGTCGGCAAAAGGATCGACGCAAAGGATCACCGCGACTTCCATCACTGCGGAAGCGACTATCGCACCCAGGACGCGCACCTCGGATCTGGAATGATTCTTTATGTGGCAATAAAAGATGCGCTGAAACGCCAACACGAACGCAACCGCGGCAAGCACCGCCGAAAGGATCACAAAGAACCTTGCGATAGGTTGATCGCTTCCCGGAAGTACATTTGAAAACGCCGAAGGAAACGAGGAGAAATAGCCGCCGTCGGAAAAAACGTTATCGGATATGATCACCGCGGCGGAAGGCAATACCATCGCGGCGGCAAGCAAAGCGCCGGCAATTGCCTTACGGGCGAAAGCAAAATAAACCAGAACGGCTATTATATCGAGAATGTAAACAAGCGGATCGTCATTGACGACGGTAAAAGCGAGTATAAAGGCGAGCGCCGCCAGCCCGCGGAAGCGGCTCCCCTGTTTTGCGGCGCGCGATAATGCGACCGGGATCGTCGGGATACAAATGAACGCCC
Source organism: uncultured Clostridia bacterium (assembly GCA_947305675.1). Lineage (GTDB taxonomy): Bacteria > Bacillota > Clostridia > Oscillospirales > CAG-382 > Coliplasma. The sequence goes on from CAMZED010000006.1 coordinate 19,302, forward strand.
AGCTGCTTCCGGCGAAGGTGTAGGCGGACATTGCCGCCGCCGCGTCGCGCAGACCATCAAGAGGTATATATACCGCAAACTCGCCGAGCAGATACAGCGCGATCCCGACCGACGAGCCTATGCACAAAAGGTTAAGCGACTGGCCGATAAGGCGTTCCGAGCAGATCATATTCTTTGCGAGGAAATAGATTCCGATAAAGCAAAGCGCGGTAAGCGTGCTTCCGCCGTAAACCGAGGGGAAGAACGCGCTTATAACCAGCACCGGCACAACTATCGCGTCGGCGGTGCCGAACCTTAAATTGCGTTTTAAGCGCACGACTTTGAAAAGATAAGACGCCGCCGTAACGCCGATCACCGGAAGCAGGACCGAAGCCTTGGCGAAAGACAGCATTCCGATACTGAGCAGTAGCCCGAATTCCGGAACGTTGAATATGCTTGCGGTCAATGCCGCGATAAGCAAAACCAAAAGTACTCTTGCGGGGCTGAAAAAGAAGGTTATAACGCCGCAGAGCGATCCGGCGAGAAAAGCCAACCCGATCGCCGTGCCTCCCTTTTCAACGGGGGCGAGCGACGAAGCGTTTATGCCGAGCGCGGAATTCAGGAGCGAACCCGTGATACGGCTGTTTCCCAACGCCGAAAGAATACTTTTTTCGCCGAAAAGCAGGAACAGCATCCCGGCGAGGAACGATATGGCGGCAGCAGCGAGATCGTATGGCTGCATGGAGCCGTTTTTTGATACATAGCGGCTGAGAATATATATCGCCGCGGAATAAACGCCGAAAGTGATCAAAAACACCCCGGCGGTGCGGAGCGGGGACGCGAGAAAGCGGTTTTTGAGCCCTATAAAAAACGAAAACAGGCGGTCGCGGGCAAAGAAAGCCGCCACCGCGTTTCTGGCGGGTTTAAACACCTTTCTGCCCAAGCCCACTTTGTTTTCGATCCTGCGGGTTATGTTTCTTTTGAAGAATTTATCGGTATTCTCGGCGGAATTTATCAGAGGCGAGGCGAAACCCGATTCGAAAAACCTTGTCACGCGCGCCGAGATCGAAGAAGTGCACGACAAAATCAGGCTCTCGCGCAGAGATCTGCGGAACCCGGCGGATTTGTTTTTGCTCTTTTTTGCCATTCTTGCCCTTCTTATTTGCGTGACCTTGTCAGTCTTTTGCTTTTTTCAAAAGGTCGGGACGTTTTGCACCGGTGCGTTCCCGGCTTTGTTCCGATTTCCATTTTTCCTGTAAAGCGTGGTTGCCGTTGACCAGCACCTCGGGTACCTCGAGCCCTTCGAACACCCGCGGGCGGGTATATTGAGCGTGTTCAAGATATCCGTTCTGCAGGCTCTCGAGTTCAAAGCATTCCGGCGAAGGCAAAACGCCTTCCACCATTCTCGATACGCAATCGACGACGATGGCGGCGGGCAGTTCGCCCCCGGTGAGGACGTAGTTGCCGACCGAGATCTCTTCGTCGATCTCGAGTTCGATAATGCGCTCGTCGATCCCCTCGTAATGGCCGCAAAGCAGCACAAGGTTATCGTAAGCGAGCAATTCGCGCGCCTTCGACTGATCGAAAAGCGCGCCCTGAGGCGACATATATATGACCCTTGTGCTTCCCGAAAGCCTTTTTTTGACAGCGCGTATGCAGTCGACCACCGGCTGGCACATCATCACCATTCCGTAACCGCCGCCATAAGGCGCGTCGTCGACGCGGCGGTGTTTATCAAGAGTATAATCGCGGATGTCGGTGCAGTTGACCGAAATCAAGTTTTTTTCGCAGGCGCGTCCGATTATGCTCGAAGCGAAAACCGGGCGCAGCGAATCGGGGAACAAAGTCAAAACTTCAAAATTCATGGTTTATTCCCCCGCCCCGTCGATAAAGCGAATGAAAACGCCTTTTTCCGGGTCGACCGACTTTATAAACTCGCCCACCGCCGGGATGATATATTTCTTTTCACCCTCGATGTAATAAAGGTCCGAAGCGACGCCCTGTTCGATTTTCGTCAACCTGCCCTTTTCTTCGCCGGAAACGGCGTCAAACACCTTCAGCCCGATAAGGTCGTCGTTAAAAAACACCCCATCGGGCAGCGTTATATCGTTTCGGTCGAACCATACCGTCCTGCCGGTGAGAGCCGCCGCTGAAAGGCGGTCCTCATATCCGACGAAAATAACGGTCGACAAATGTTCGCGCAATTCTTTTACCTCCAAAGGGCGCTTGCCCTCGCTGTCGAGGTAAAGATATCTGACGCCGCTTAAAAAAGCGACGTCATCGCACCAACAGTCAAAACGGAGCTCGCCTTTTAATCCGCGGGGGGAATTGAGCCTCCCCGCCTCGAGAAAACGCCTCATCAGATAATATCTACGATAACGCGCTTGTTCTCTTTTGCGGCGGCGGCGCGCATTACTGTGCGAATGCTTTTTGCGATTTTGCCTTCTTTTCCTATCACCCTGCCCATATCGTGCTTTGCGACCGAAAGTTCAAGCACCACGGTATCGCCGCTGACCTTTTCTGAAACGGTGACGGCGTCGGGATCTTCAACGAGCGCTCTGGTGATATCGAGGAGTATCTGCTTCATTATTCAAGCACTCCGCTCTTTTTAAGAAGAGTTCTTACGGTCTCGGTCGGTTGAGCGCCGTCGGCGATCCATTTTTTAGCCTTTTCGGGATCGACGGTGATGGTTGCGGGATCGGTCATCGGGTTGTAAAAACCGACTTCGTCGATAAACCTGCCGTCACGGGGATAGCGGGAATCCGCGACAACGATCCTGTAGCAGGGTGCTTTCTTTGCGCCCATTCTTCTTAATCTCATTTTAACTGCCATTTCTGGTTCCTCCGTATATGGAAAAATTATTATTTAAAAGGGAAATCTGAATTTTCCTCTTTTGCCTTTTTTACCCGAGAACTGCTTCATAAGCGCCTTTGTCTGGTCATATTGTTTCAGAAGGCGGTTGACGTCCTCGACTTTGGTGCCGCTGCCGGCGGCGATGCGGCGTTTGCGCGATGAATTCAGCACGTCGGGGTGATCGCGTTCGTAAGGAGTCATCGAAAGGATGATCGCCTCGGTACGAACCAGCGATTTTTCATCGACCTGAGCGTTGTTCAGCTGCGAAGGTTTTATTCCCGGCATCATCGACATAAGCGATTCCATCGAGCCCATATCTTTTATGGTGGCGAGCTGGTCGAGAAAATCCGAAAGCGTAAAGCTCTGTTCACGCAGTTTGCGTTCCATTTCGGCGGCCTTTTTCTCGTCGATCTGCTGTTCGGCGCGCTCAATAAGGGTGAGCACGTCGCCCATTCCGAGTATCCTGGAAGCCATTCTGTCGGGATGGAAAGGTTCCAGGCAATCGAGTTTTTCGCCCGTGCCGATGAATTTGATCGGTTTGCCGGTGATATATTTTACCGAAAGCGCGGCGCCGCCGCGGGTGTCGCCATCCATTTTGGTAAGAATTACGCCGGTTATATCCAAAAGGTTGTTGAAACTTTCCGCGACATTGACGGCGTCCTGACCGGTCATCGCGTCGACGACAAGCAATATCTCCGTCGGTTGGACGGCGGACTTTATCCTGCGGAGCTCGTCCATAAGCGCCTCATCGACGTGTAGGCGCCCGGCGGTATCGAGAATGACAACGTCGTGGCCGTATTTTACCGCGTGTTTCACCGCGAGTTCGGAAGTTTCCACCGGGTCTGCCGTTCCGCGTTCAAATACCGGGACGCCGACCTGTTCGCCGACGACCTGCAGCTGTTTTATCGCGGCGGGGCGGTAGATATCGCAAGCGACGAGCAGAGGGTTCCTGCCCTGCTTGCGGAAATAACGCGCAAGCTTTGCCGAATGGGTGGTTTTGCCCGAGCCCTGCAAGCCGCACATAAGTATTACCGTGGGGGGCTTGGGAGCAAAGTTGACCTTTTGGTTCGTGCCGCCCATAAGTTCAATAAGCTCTTCGTTTACGATTTTTACGATCTGCTGAGCGGGAAGCAGGCTTTCCAGCACCTCGTTCCCGACAGCGCGTTCCGAAACGCGCGCCACAAACGCTTTTACCACTTTAAAGTTGACGTCGGCTTCGAGCAGAGCGAGCTTGATCTCGCGCATACCGGCTTTTACGTCAGATTCGGTAAGTTTGCCTTTGTTGCGGAATTTTGAAAACGCTTGTGACATTTTATCTACAAGGTTTTGAAACATCGTTACAATTCTCCAATGATACTGTCGGCGATAATATCAAGATCTTTATCGCCTTTCGACTTTAAACGTTCGGCGAGTGAAATAATACGCTCGGATTTTTTTGCGAACCCCAAAGCCGATTCGAAAGACAAAAGATCTGAAACGGCGCGGCGAACGGCGTCCCGCACGCCCTGACGGGTCAAACCGCAGTTCTCGCTGATTTCGGCAAGCGAAAGATCCTCGTTATAATAAAGATCGGCAAGGTCACGGTGGCGTTCCGAAAGCGCAGCACCGTAACTATCGAGCAAACGGCACATATAGGCGCGATCTTCCGAATTCAAATCTAACACCCCTTAAAGCGGCGAGAGTCTGTAAAGTGAATTACTTTACAGACTCACATTATACTATAACCTTTCAGGTTTGTCAATAGGATTTTTGCATTATTTTAAGTTCCGGTTCGCCGTCAAACCAAAGCACCGCCTCGCACCCCTCGCGAAGACTGCCGTCGAGCATTGCCCCGGCGACGACGTCACCGGCTTTACGCAACACATATCGACTGACCGCCCGCGCGGAGCGCGAGCCCGAGCTTTCGACAAGCGAATCCGCCGCCGATTGATCGAACCGCAGAATTATGCCGCGCTCTTTAAGTTTTTCGGCGAACGAGCCGAGTTTTTGGGCGGCGATACGGCGCAGATCGCTTTTTTCTAAATCGCGGAAAACGATTATCTCGTCAAACCGGTCGACAAGTTCGGGCGCAAGGAAATCTTTTGCCGTATCCCTGCCGCCGCGGGCACCATCGCCGAAACCGATCGCGGCGGAACGCGCGGGGACGTTCGCGGTGGCGATCACGATCGAATCGGAAAACGGGACGCGGATTCCGCTCGAATCGGTCAGCACACCTTCGTCGAGTATCTGCAATATCAGCGCCCTTACGTCCGGATGCGCTTTTTCGATCTCGTCGAACAGCACCAAAGTATAGGGATCGCGCCGGATACGTTCGGTAAGCAATCCGCCCTCGCCGTAACCGACGTATCCCGCCGGCGCTCCGATAAGTTTCGAGACGCTGTGAGGTTCCGAAAACTCGGTCATATCCAGCCTTAAAAGCGATCCCTGCCCTCCGAACACGGTTTTTGCAAGCACTTTGGCGCATTCGGTCTTGCCCACTCCGGCGCTGCCGAGAAACATAAAACTGCCCCCGGGGCGCCGGTCGGGGCGGACTCCGAGCCGGGCGCGTTTCACCGCCGAAGCGAGGGCGGCGACAGCTTCGTCCTGACCGATGATCTGCGCTTTAAGTTCCTCTTCCAATCCCGAAAGCCGCGCGCTTTCGCCCTCGGTAAGGACTTTTACGGGGATGCCGGTATGCCTTTCGACAGCCGAAGCTATCTCGGCGGCGCCGACAGTGAACGCGGTTTTGCCGTTTTGCGCCGTCCGGCAGGAAGCCGCCGCCTCGTCGATAAGGTCGATCGCTTTATCGGGAAGGAAGCGTTCGGTAAGATAACGCGAGGAAAGTTCGATCGCCGAATCGACCGCGCCGTCGGTGATCGTCACCCCGTGGTATTTTTCGTATTCCGGGCGTATGCCGAGCAGCATCATTTTGCAGGAGGCGACGTCCGGTTCGCGCACCGTCACCGTCTGGAACCGCCGTTCGAGCGCTTTGTCTTTTTCGATGCTGGATTTATATTCGCGCAGAGTCGTCGCGCCGATCAGCCTTATCTCCCCCCGGGCGAGCGAAGGTTTGAGTATATTCGAAGCGTCGATCGCGCCCTCGGCTCCGCCGGCTCCGACGACGGTGTGGATCTCGTCGATAAAGAGTATCACGTCGGGGGAAGACCGCGCCTCGTCGAGGATCCCTTTCACCTTTTCTTCGAACTCGCCGCGATATTTTGTCCCGGCGACCAAAGACGAAAGTTCAAGGCTCAGTATCCTTTTGTTTTTCAGCGGTTCCGGCACCTGCCCTTTTGCTATACGCATTGCGACCGATTCGACTATCGCGGTTTTGCCTACTCCCGCTTCGCCGATAAGGCAGGGATTGTTTTTGGTTCGGCGCATAAGGATGCTTATAATACGTTCTTCCTCGTTTTCGCGCCCGATCACCGGGTCGGTCTTTCCTTCGGCGGCGCGAAGCGTGAGATCGGTCGAATTTGCGTCGAGCAGAGGAGTCGGAACGCTCTTTACTCGCGGCTCGGGTTCGGCCGCGTCGAAAGACTCCGGTTCGGAGTTCTGCGAAGGCTCGTCGTACATTTCCGAACAGTAAACCGATTCGAGCAGACTGATCAGTTCAACTGTATCTATCTTAAGGCTTTCGAGAATACGCACAGCAACGCAATCCTCGCCGAGCATTGCGATCGCAAGATGTTCCGGTCCGACTTTGGCGGCTCCCGAAGCCGAAGCGATATATGAAGCGCGCAGTATTATTCGGCGGAATACCGGAGTCATATCCTCGGCGGTGAGCGAGGTGCGGCACCCCATACCGGTCATACCTATAATCCGTTCGCGTACTTTTGGCTTTTCGCAGCCCCTCTCGCGCAGCATCCGCGAAACGGCGCCGCTTTCCTCGTCGGCAAGACCCATAAGAAGGTGTTCGCTTCCGATATATGTGTGTCCGAGTTCACCCGCCGCATCCAAAGCGCAGCCGATAGTCTTTTTTGCACGGAAAGAAAATCTTTTCAGCATATCTCTCACGAGATAAACATCCCCTCTCATAACCATACTATGTAAAATCGGCAAAAAAGGTTAGGATTACCCCTTTACAATCGCGGCGGCAAATGATATAATTTTTGCGGAAGGAGTGATCAGAATGCCCCAGCAAGTGGCAGAGCTCCCGGCGGAAGTCAAGGCGCAAAGAGTTACGCCCCGCGGCGGGAAAAGAGCCGGCGGAAAAACGCCGCGCCGGAATAATCCGCGTCCGCGCAACCGCGACAGGTCGTCGAAGGTCGCCGCCTTTGTAATAGTAGTTTTGCTGTTTTACGCGCTGTTTACTCTTTTGATCGCGGGATTTATCTTTTATTCCTTCAACGACACCGCGAAAAATACCGAAATATATTCGTTGCGCGTCGTTTATGACGAAAAGACGATCCACAACATCCCCGCCGCCGAAGCGAACGATCAGTACGGACTTTATATCCCCTTTTCATATCTGACCGATATAGCCGCGTTCGGACTTGCGGGTGAAGGCGACGACATATCGCTGTTTATTATCGGTACGGACAACCGCATAAACTGCACGGCGAACTCGTCTCTTATAGTTATTAATGACAACCCGGTACGTATATCCGCTCCGGTGATGCGGCGAGAAAGCGACGGTGAATATCTTATCCCGGTAACGCTGCTTGAAACCTATATAAAAGGCATCGACGTCAGATACGACAGCGAAAAGATGATTTGTTACGTATCGTCCGACGTCGGAAAGACCGACGTTGCACTTACGCTTTTGCTTCCCGAACCGATGGAAAAATCGTATTTCCCCGAATCCTATAAAGTCTATCGCCCGGAAGAATCGACCGCGCAATGATCTGAATGTAAAAACCCCCTCGCCGGTGAGCGAGGGGGTCAGAGCGCAGACAAAGCGGCTATTTACGCACCGATACGGCACGAATGACGTAAA
>CAMZED010000007.1 GCA_947305675.1 uncultured Clostridia bacterium
GACCGCGTCGAGCATCGGAAGGACGCGCGTCTTTTTGAATGTGTTGTATATGATCAGCGCGATAAATCCGCCGATAATTCCGCCGTAGATCGCCAGCCCGCCGTTGCGGATGTTGATCACCGTCAAAAAGTCGGTTTGTCCGTAATAATCCCAGCGCGTAAAGACATAAGCCGCTCTTGCGCCGATAATTGCCATCGGCAGTGCGAGTAGCGCCACGCTGAAGATATTGTCTCCGGGGATATTCTCTTTTTTCGTTGCGAGCCGGTAGAAAAGCAGGATCGCACGGTTCATGCCGAACGCAATGATGATCCCGTACCATTGGATCTTTATTCCGAATAGAGTAAAAGCTGTGGGATCGATCTCAAACCACCAATCTAATCCCGGGAAGCCGATCTTGTTCATAATTCATCCTCTTTCGTCTGTTGTCGGGGTAATAACGCTTATTGCACGCGCGGCGGTCGAAGCCGTCGAGCGGAACGTTTCGCAAATATAATCGTAGTCAAGAGCTTTGAGTGCTTCGATACAGTCGAACTCGTCGTATCCGTCGAACACGTCCGCCGCATAAGCGGCAGTCAGATCCTCGGCGATATCGAACAGCGCGAGGCTGTCGGCGTAGGTCGCTTTTTTCTCGCGGGCGAATTCCTCTTTGCCGAAAAGAGTTTTGCGGCGGGATTCGAGTTCCTCGGTTATCATTTCGGCTATAAGTCCGGGATCGTCCCCCGCACCCGAAAAAGTCATAAAAGCGGTTCCGCGGGTTTGGGTGAATCCGGCGTAAAACCGCTCGTTCAAAACGCCTTTTTCATAGTTTTTGCAATAAAAATCGCTGCTTCTGCCGAAAACGAGCGTCAGCGCTATCCGCATTGCATATCCGCGCTTCATCGCTTCGATATCGTCTTTTCCGGACGGAACGCATTTGAACCCGACGGAATAAAGGTTCGTCGCCGCCGGAGCCTGCTCGGTCACGGTTTGCCTTACGACGGTCTCGGGTTCGTCGGGGAACAGAGTCGTCGGGCGAAACGCGGCTGAAGAAGCCAGGAAAAACTCGTCAGCCGCTGCGACAATCAGATCTTTATCGATCTTTCCGCAAACCGCGAGCGAAAGGTTTTCCGGGACGTAAAAATCTTTAAAAGCCTGCATAAGCACCGGCTTCGTTATTTGTTTTATCCCCTCGGCTGTGCCGGATATCTTTTTTGTTATCGGGTGGGAACGGTAAAGCGCGTTCATCAGATTGTGGGATAAGTTCGCCGAAGGGGTGTCGTCATACATCGATATCTCGCGGGCGATTATCCTGCGCTCGCGGTCGACCGATCTTTTTGTGAAGTGCGCGCCCGATACCGCGCTTAACAGCACGCGAAGGTTTTCGTTAAAATTATCGCTGCAGGAGAAGAAATAGCAGGTGTTCTCGAATGAAGTATAAGCGTTTGCGCTCCCGCCGAATTTCTCGAAATCGAGGAAAGAATCGTGTCCGTCGCGGGCTTCGAACATCTTGTGTTCCAAAAAATGAGCCGTTCCGGGCGGAAGCGATCTTTTTACGCCGCCCGACGAGTAATCCAGGTCGGCGGCGCCGAAGTTGCAGCAGACAAAAGCGTATTTTGTCGGCAGATCTTTTGGAATCACCGTCAGGTTCAAACCGCTTTTATGCTTTAAAAAATAATATTTTTCGTTTAACGCAGTGTTTTCTTTTGTTATAAAAAGGTCCAATTTTGTCCTCTTGGTATAGGGTAACGAGAGCTATCCGAAGCACGTTTTCGGGCGGCGTCTTGCCGCCCCCTGCATTGTTAAAGCCCTTGGCGGTACGGCAGTAGCGCCTGCGGGCTTTGCCTCGCAGGAACGACAATCCGATCTCCCGAAAATCCACAGGACTCAAACGGATGATATTTCGAGATATTTTCGGTGCGGAGGAAGTGGGAATACGCCCGTATTCCAATGACGACAAGCCGAAAAGAGCCGGAATAGCGCCGTTTGAGCGGGTTAGGATAGTTCTCGTTACCCTAAAGTATAAATAAGTTCAAGCTTGAATCTCTGCGCGAGCGCCGAAACGTCCCCGCGCGTGACCGATTCGATAGCGTTTATGTTTTTTTCTATCGATCCGAAAGTGTCTTCCGTGCCCAAAAGCGCCTGCCCGAGCATATATCCGGTAAGCGAAGCAAGCCCGGAACCCATGGTTTTCAGACTGCGTATCACCGATTTCTTCGCCTGATCGAGTTCCCCGTCGCTGAAATCGCCGCGGCGCATCGCGTCGGTCTCTTTTATTATCGCGTCAGCCGCCTGCCCGGCGGAATCTCTTTCAACTGCGCTCACCACGAAAAACAGATTTTTTCTCCCCGACGGATATGAGGAACAGTAGTAGCAAAGCCCCTTTTTTTCGCGCACGTTCATAAAAAGTTTGCTGGTCGAAGAACCGCCGTAAATCTCGTCGAACACCGAAAGCACGGCTCGGTCGTAAATATTTGCCGGCAGTCCGCATTCAAAGCCGAGCACAAGAATGCGCTCTTCCATATCAAGCCGTTCGTCGATCTTTTTAAGCCCGCCGAACCTGTGTGTTACCGGCGGCACGGGTTTGCCCGTACGCGGGGAAAACCGAAGGTGGTCGTTTACGCACTGCCGCAGATATTCTTCGTTCGCACTGCCGGCATATGTGATGATCACCGGCAGTTCATTTACGCATTTGTCATAATAACGCCTTAAATCGGCGCCGGTAAGCTTTTCCACCGCTTCGGCGCTGCCCGCCGCGTCGACCGAAAAAGGTTCGTCGGGACATAGCAGTTCCTTTGCACGTTTTACGGCGTACGCCTGTTTGTTCTCGATGATCGAGTTGATCTCGTTTATAAGGTTGACTTTTTCGCTTTCAACTGCGCTTTGCGGAAAGTTCCCGTCTTTGTCGAGCAGGGGAGAGAATATCGCTTCCCCCAACAAAGCGGTCGCTTTATAAAGCAGTTTTTCGCCGTCGAGAGTATATTCGTCGGCAATACACGAAAGCTCCAGAGTGACCAAAAGCAGTTCGCCGCGGCGCTGCACATAGGAATCCAGTCCGAGCGCGTAAAGTTCGTCCTTGGCGGTCGAAAAATCCCGCATCGTCTTATATCCCGCGGTGGCGAGCGAAAGCATATTGGTAAGCAGCGAATAACCCGAGGCGGTCTCTTTGTCCAGCGGAGAGACAAACGATACCGTCATAAGCGAAGATTTGAAATCTTCGGTGCGGCAATACGAAAGTCTTACGCCTTCGGCTATTTGAATATCGCGGAAACCGGGAAGTTTTTCAAAACTCATTATATAAGCGCCGAACTTTCGGCGTCCAGATAAAGTTTTGCGTTGCCGTGCAGACGCAAAGCCGTGGCGGGGCATTTTTCGCCTATCGCGCCGTAAACCGTGTTCTTCACCGCCTGCGCTTTTGTCTTTGCCGGGACGATGCAGAAAACCGCTTCCGGAGCGACAAGCGTGGGAACCGTAAGCGTAAGCGCGTATTTCGGCACGCTGTCGATCGATTCAAAACACCCGTCGTTAACCTGCTGCTGACGGCAAACTTCGTCCAGCGACACGACTTTTACGGTTTTTTTGTCGTTGAAATCGGCGACGTGCGGATCATTGAACGCTATATGCCCGTTTTCGCCGATCCACATCACAATAATATCGCACTTGTGCGAATTAAGCAGATCCGAATACCGCGCGCATTCTTTTTCGGGATCGTCCGCGGTGCTGTCGATAAGGTTGACGGTTTTAAAAGGAACGCGGTCGAAAATCGCGTTTTTCAAAAAGTTGCCGAACCCCTGCGGAGCGTCCGCTTCAAGCCCGATATATTCGTCCATATGGAACGCGTTTATGCGGCCCCATTCGATCTCGCCGTGCGTTATAAGCGAGGACAGCACGTCATTCTGGCTCGGCGCGGCGGCGAATATCATATTTATCTCGTCTTTTTCGCAAAGCTGCCTTTTTATCTCGTCGGCTATGTCGCGCGCGGCATAGACACCCATTTCCGCCCGTGTTTCGAAAGAATAACATCTTAATTTGTCGGATTCGGTATATTTTATATTCATAACCAATCACCTTTCATAAATCGTTTTTCCGCCGCTTATTACGGTAAAAACGTTTATTTCGCCGTCGAACACCGTAAAATCGGCGCGTTTGCCGGGAACGATCTCGCCCCGGTCGGGAATGCCGATTATATCCGCCGGAGTTTTTGTTATCATCCTCACCGCCTGTTCGAGCGAAGCGCCCGCGGCGACTGCGTTCCGCACCAGTCTGTCGGCTGTGGCGATACTGCCGGCGAAAGCGTTTCCGCCCGGCATTTTCGCTACTCCGTCCTCGATATAAACTTCCTGCCCGTTTTCAAGCGACCCGAGCACGGTTTTGCCCTCCGTCTGCCCGGCGCCGCGCATCGCGTCGGTGATCAGCGCGCATTTCGAAACGCCTTTCGCGCGGAATACGTATCCGAGCATCGAAAGCGGAAGATGTTTTCCGTCGGCGATCACTTCAACGGTGAGGCTGTCGATCATATAACCCGCCTCGGTCATACCGGGATAGCGGTAACCGTTTATACGCTTAAGCGCGCTCATCCCGCTGTAAAAATGCGTAAGATGCCTATATCCGTGCTCGGAGGCTTCAAGCACCTGTTCGTAAAACGCGTCGGAATGGCCCATCGCCGCGCATATTCCGAGCGATCTTAACCTGTCGCCGAGTTCAAGCGCCCCATCAAGCTCCGGCGCGACCGACCACCGTGCGATCAGTCCTTTGCCGCGCTCGAGGATCTTGTTATAATGCTCGGGCTTCGGAACTGCAAGATATTTCGGATCCTGCGCGCCCGCCTGCGCCGGTGAAAAATAGGGACCTTCGAGGTGCATTCCGTAAAACATCCCGCCGAGAAGTTCATCTTTCTGAACCTCGCGCATTACTTCAAACGCGTTGAAAAGTTCCCCGTCGGGGCAGGTGAGCGTTGTGGGCAGCAGCGTCGCCGTCCCATGGGAAGCGTGCAGACGCGCCGCGCCGATAAACGCCTCGCGCGTGCCGTCCATAAAGTCGTGCCCGCCGCCGCCGTGAAGATGGATGTCTATAAATCCCGGAGCCACATAAAGCCCCTCACCGGGATCGCCTTCCTCCACCGCGGTGATAACGCCGTTTTCAAACACGGCTTTGCCGTTTACGATACCGCGCGGGGTAATTATCCTTCCGCGCAAAGAACCTTTATTCATCGATCACCGCGACAGCCAGAGCGGCTATGCCTTCCTTTCTGCCGCTGAACCCCAAACCTTCCTCGGTGGTGGCTTTTACGCTCACCGAACCGATGCTTATATTAAGTGTGTCGGCAATATTGCGGCGCATCTGCTCGATGTGGGGTGCCAGCTTCGGCTCCTGAGCGATCACCGTGGCGTCTATGTTGTTTATGGTACAGCCCATGGTTTTAAGCAGTTTTCCTACTTCGAAAAGCAGTTTAAGCGAGCTTATTCCTTTATATTTGTCGTCGCTGTCGGGAAACCGTTTGCCGATATCGCCGAGCGCCGCTGCGCCGAGAAGCGCGTCGCACACCGAGTGCAAAAGCACGTCGGCGTCGGAATGCCCAAGCAATCCTTTCTCATATGGGACGTCCACTCCGCCGATTATCAGCCTGCGCCCCTCGACAAGACGGTGAACGTCGTATCCCTGACCCATTCTTATCATTTTTTGTCCTGCTCCTTTATCAACCTTATCGCACGCGCGGTCAAAAGGTCGGATTTTGTGGTTAACTTAATGTTGTTCGGATCGCATTTAACGTAGTTTACCTTTGTCCCGGCGTTTTCAAGAAGCGCTGTCTCGTCGGTAAACTTCTTTTTCTGCGACGCGGCAAGCAGATAAGCCGGCAGATAAAGCCCGTATTTAAAGCATTGCGGCGTCTGGATCGAAAGAAGATGCCGGCGCTCGGGGGTATAGACAGTGTGATGTTCGTCGTCGACGAACTTTATCGTATCCGTAACCGGACAGCAAGCCGTCGAAGCGCCGGTCTCCGCGGCGCCATCTATGACCGAATCGATTATCTCCGCGGTGACAAAAGGCCTTGCGCAATCGTGCACGCAGACAAGATCGCATTTTCCGCACGCCTTTATTCCCAAAAAAACCGATTCCGCCCTGCTGTTTCCGCCGTAGGCAAACAAAACGGGTTTCGAGGTCTTGCCTTCGCAAAGCGATTCGAGCGCACTCCGGTTATCCTCGGAACAAACCACCGTGATATCGCTCACGCGCGAACCCTCAAACGCCTCCAGAACGTATTCGAAAAGCGTTTTTTTACCCAGTTTTATCAGCGGTTTGCAAACGCCGCCCATCCGCCATCCGCTGCCGGCGGCGACAATTATGCCGCATATCCTGTCAGTCTTCGTAGTCATATCCTATCTGAAGCGCTTTGGCGTTTAATTCGCCAAGTTCGGGCTTGGACTTCGGCGCGGAATTTTTTATGTGCCGTAAGAAATATTCGCGATCGAACAGCCCGGTCTTTTTTATAAGATATCCCAAAAGAATAACGTTTGCCAGTTTCGGGAACCCGGCTTCGTTCGCAAGGCGCGTCGCCGGGATGGAATAGGCGTTCACATCTCCGCGCTCGACTCCGGTATCGATCAGAGTGGAATCAAAGACGACGGTGCCGCCGGGAACTACCTTGCCGACGAATTTCAAAAGCGAGGGTTTGTTCATTGCAATAAGTATATCGGGCGCGGTGACGAGCGGAGAACCTATCGGTTCGTCGTCGATATTGACCGAGCAGTTGCAGGTGCCGCCGCGCATTTCGGGCCCATAGGAGGGAAGCCAGCTTACCTGCTTGCCCTGCTGCATACCGGCAAGGACGAGCTGTTTCCCGGCGAAAAGAATACCCTGACCGCCGAATCCGGCAAGAAGAATTGCACTCATTTTGCCACGTCCTCCTTAGTAACATCTTTATAAACGCCCAAAGGATAATGCGCCATCATATTTTCCCTTAACCATTCAATGGCTTTTTCGGGCGAAAGTCCCCAGTTGGTCGGGCAGGTGGAAAGCACCTCGATTATCGAAAGACCGCGTTTTTCCTGCTGCATCATAAAGCCTTTTTTGATTGCTTTTTTGGCGTTGTTGACGTTCTTCACGCAGTCCACCGCTACCCGTTCGGCATAAGCCACGCCGTCAAGCGTACTTACCATCTCGCAAACTCTTATGGGGTTGCCCTGGATCTCGCGGATGCGTCCGTAAGGTGAAGTCGTCGTGACCTGACCGAGCAGCGTGGTCGGAGCCATCTGCCCGCCGGTCATACCGTAGATCGCGTTGTTGACGAATATTATGGTTATGTTTTCGCCTCTGGCACCGACGTGTACCGTTTCGGCGGTGCCGATGGCGGCAAGGTCACCGTCGCCCTGATAGGTGAACACGGTAAGATCGGGATTGGAACGTTTTACGCCGGTTGCAACGGCGGGCGCTCTTCCGTGAGGCGCCTCGATCATATCGCAGTTGAAATAATTATAAGCGAACACCGAACAGCCGACCGGAGCGATGCCGACGGTGGTGTTTTCGACGCCGAGTTCATCGATGACTTCGGCGACAAGACGGTGTATTATCCCGTGGGTGCATCCGGGGCAGTAGTGGAATGGCACGTCGGTAAGCGCGTGCGGTTTTTGGAATACTGTCATTTTGTTTCTCCTCCGGCGTAGTATTCGATCCTTTCAAGTATTTCTTCCGGTGTGGGGATCACGCCGCCGGTACGACCGAAGTGGTAGACCGGTTTTTTGCATTCTGTGGCGATCTTAACGTCGTCAAGCATTTGTCCCATGTTCATCTCTATTGAGATAAAGCATTTTGCCTGATCGGCAAGCGCGCCCAACTGTTTTTTGGGGTAGGGATAAAGCGTTATCGGACGGAACAGACCGACTTTTATGCCTTTTTTGCGGGCGTTGACTATCGCCGTTTTCGCAATACGCGCCGTGATGCCGTAGGCGACGATGACGATATCGGCGTCGTCGGTCATAAAGGTTTCGTATTTGGTGTCGTTCTCGGCGAGTTTTTCGTATCTTTCAAAACGGTCTTTTATCGTTTTTTCAAGAGTTTAGGGTTCCATATAAAGCGATTTGATTATTTTGTGTACACTTTTTCCGCCGTGACCGACGCAAGCCCAATCTTTTTCGGGAAGTTCGCGCGTGGGTTTTTCCTCGAAATCGACAGGCTCCATCATCTGCCCCAAAGCGCCGTCGGCAAAAATCATACATGGCATACGATATATGTCGGCAAGATCAAAAGCCTCGCCGGTAAGCGTCGCCATCTCTTGAACCGACGCGGGCGCAAGCACGATTATATGCCCGTCGCCGTGGCCGAGCGCCTTTGTCGCCTGATAATAGTCGCTTTGCGCGGGCTGAATGCCGCCAAGCCCGGGACCGCCGCGCTGAACGTTTACGATAACGCAGGGCAGATCGGAACCGATAATGTATGAGATTCCTTCGCTTTTAAGGCTTATTCCCGGCGACGACGAGCTGGTGATCACGCGTGCGCCGGCGCTTGCCGCGCCCAAAACCATATTGATCGCGGCGACTTCGCTTTCCGCCTGAAGGCTCAGCCCACCGCGCTTGGGCATATTCTTCGCCATATATTCCGAAAGTTCGGTCTGCGGTGTGATGGGGTAACCGAAGAACAGTTTGCAGCCGGCGCGGATCGCCGCTTCCGCAATCGCCTCGTTCCCTTTCATAAGCATTTTTGCCATCAGTCAACACCCCTTTCAACGGTTATAACCACGTCGGGACACATTGTTGCGCACATCGCGCAGGCAATGCATTTGTCCTGTTCGGTCATCGCCGCGGGATGGTATCCTTTTGCGTTAAGTTTCGACTTATCCAGCACAAGTATCTTTTTCGGGCAGGCGCTCACGCACAGCCCGCATCCCTTGCACAGATCGGTCTTGAAGGTAACTCTGTTCATAACTTTGACCTCTGTTTATTTCAAAAAAGTTTTTTCGTAACGTTTTTTATCTTCACCGTGCCGGGAATATCCAAATAATCCGGCGAAGTTGTAAAGATTATCGGGATCCCCGCTTTTTCCGCGAGAGTTTCGGCAGCCGCGCGGGACAATTCGATATGCTCTTTTGCCGTTTCGGCACCGAGGTTCGAGTTGTTTATTATCCCGCAAAAGTTCAGTCCGCAGGCGCGTTGGATGCCAAACATAAGTTCAAGTGCGTCGTCGGGATCCGCCGAAAGCGGGCGGAAGCGGTTATATACAAAATACATTGAATATCCGGCTTTAATATAATCGTCGTGCGAAACGCCCAACACCGCCGCGCCGTCGGCGTCGCCGCCTACGTCGACTATCGACCTGCCCTCGCCGGTGAAGATGAGATTATAATTCAGCGGCATTGCCGGGATATCGACGTTCGTGTTGGCGAATTCGGGGATAAGAGTCTGTATCCCGAGTTCTTCAAGCATTTGCTTGTTGTCGGCGCTGCGGAAATAGGGATTTACGGTATCGAGATCGGCTACCCGGCATTTTTTCCCGTGCATTGCAAGATCAAGCGCAATATTCACCGCCACGTTGGTCTTCCCGGCGCCGAAAGGGCCGGAGATCACGGTGATTTTCGCTTTTTCGGCGGATTCGTAAAGTCTCATTCTACATACCCCTGATTATATCCATCGGCGAAGCGGAATCGATCTTTAAATAAAACTCCATTCCGGCGTGCGGAGTCGAATCTATGGGATTCATTTCGCTGTCGAACATTTCGCCTATAATTATATCCCTGCCGAATCCGCCGGGAGACAGCAGGTTGGCTTTTCCGCCGACGCGCATCTTGTTGCGCTGAACGCATTTTGCCAGCCCGGTTTTCTTATCGTATTCCGAAACGGTACACAAAAACGGGCGGTCACTTATATATTCGTTTTCCTTAACCACGTTGGCGTTTTCGGAAGGCGGCGCGAAGTAATAACCCGTGCCGTATTCGCGGTGGCTTACGCTTTCGGTCTCTTTAAGACATCTTTCATCGAACGGTTCGCCGGCAAAATATCCGTCTATCGCGATCCTGTATGCGTTGGTGAGCGCCGCGGTATAATAGGCGCTTTTCATTCTTCCTTCCAACTTGAAAGAATCGATCCCCGCCTCGGCAAGTTCGGCGATATGGTCTATCATACGCATATCCTTCGACGAGAAAACGTAGGTGCCGTTTTCGTCCTGTTCGGCTTCGGCGGTATAGCCGTTCTTGTCCTCGGTGAGGTGATATTTCCAGCGGCAGGGCTGGGCGCATCTTCCCAGATTGGCGTCACGCCCGGTAAAATAGTTCGACAGCAGGCATCTGCCCGAATAAGAAACGCACATCGCGCCGTGTACGAAGCATTCAAGCTCCACTTCTTCGGGAACTCCCCGCCTTATCGTTTTTATCTCTTCAAGCGTAAGTTCGCGTGCGAGCACTATCCTTTTTACGCCCGCCCGGTGCCAGAACTTTACCGAAGCCGAGTTCACCGTTGAGCACTGAGTTGAAAGATGGATCACCGGGTCTTTCGCATAGCGGAATACCGTATCCATAACTCCGGGATCGCTTACGATAAACGCGTCGGCACCGGATTCCGAAACCGATCTGATATATTCCGGCAGCTCGTCGAAATCGGGATCGCGCGGCATAGTGTTCATCGTGCAGTAAACTTTAACGCCGTGTTTATGGGCGAATTCCACCCCACGGGCAAAATCTTCTTTGCCGAAGTTGCCCGCGCTTGCGCGCATCCCGAATTTGTCCATCGCGCAATACACCGCGTCGGCGCCGTATGTCACCGCATAGGTCAGTTTTTCATAGTTCCCCGCCGGAGAAAGAAGCTCCGGCTTTTTTGTTCTGTCCATGATCCGAATAACTCAATCCTCGTAAGTCGACGATTCTATCGCCTCGTTGTCTTTCGCCACCTGAGCTTTGTTCTTTTCGTGTCCGCTCCTGCTCGAAGCGTAATAGGTCTTGCCCGCGTTGTTGGATACGAAGAAATAAGCGTCGATCGCTTTGTCCTTCTCGTTAAGCGGAGCCGAAGGGAACATCGCGGCGGTAAAAGCGTCCAGCCCGGGGTTGCAGATCGCTCCGGGAGGCAATCCGTCGTATAAATAGGTGTTGTAAGGAGTTTCGTAAGAAACGTCGATTTTCGAAGAATCGGTCTCGCGCACTTCAAGGGCGTATTGGATGGTGGCGTCGCTTTCTAATTTCGGGAACGATCCGCTGTGGCTCAGACGGTTGTGAAACACGTAGGAGATATATTCAAAGTCCTCCGCCGTTTTTCCCTCCGCCTGGACCATCGAAGCCAGAACGACGATATCGTCAAAATCCATACCGTATGAATTCAGCATCATATCGCGGTAAGATTCGCCGTTGCCGTCTTCCTTCACATAATCTTTCCAAAATCTGTTGTTGAAGTTGTTCAGCAGCGTGTTGACGATAAATACTTCCGACGCGGTGTTGTAAAAATCGTAGGTGTCCGGAAAGAGATAACCTTCCAGACGGTATTTTCTCGTTTCGGGGTAGCCTTTTTCGGTAAGGAGCTGAACGAATTCATGTTTGTAAGGATATTCGTTTATTGCGGCGATGAATTTTTCCTTCTCGCCCAGCCCCTTCGAAACGAACAGGTCGATCATCTGGTCGACGGTATATCCTTCGGGTATGGTAATACGCACCACCTCGCGTTTGACGGTCTTCGCGGTGAGCGCGGTGATTATCTGCGAATAGTTGTAATTGCTGTTAAGCGTATGCTCCCCGGCAATGTATTCGGTCGACGAATCGCCGCTGCCGCGGTAGCGCATATAGAGTTTATAGACCCAGCCGTATTCGATCAGCCCGCTGTCTTCAAGCAGTTTTGCCACTTCTTCGTCGGTGGCTCCCTCCGCGATCTCGATCCTGACTTCGCGGTCGGTGCTGACAAAAGCGAAAACATCGTTTGCGATGGAAATAATATAATAGGAAAGATAAGCCGACACCGCAAGCACGACTGCGATATATATTACGACTTTGGGCAAAAGGCTGAGCTTTTGGAATATCCTTCCGGCTTTTTTCAAACCGCTTTCGCGCCTGCTTCCGTCGCCTTCCGTGCTTTCGGCTTCCGCCGGGGCTTCGACCGGGGTGAACGATTCGGTAAAATGCGGGTTGGCGGGGCTTCCGTCCGGATGTACCGCCGCGCCCTCGTCCGAAAGGTGGGAAAACAGCGATTCTGGCACCTCGTCGGGGACCGCGTCTTCGCTTTCTTCGCCGCTTTCGTTCATATCCGCATAAGATATCGCGCTTTTGCCGGTGTCTTCGCGGCCGGAAGAAATAATGCAGATCGCGTCGTCGATCCCGTCGCCTTCCGGTTCACGCGCGGGCACATCGGCCGTGCCGCCGTCAGCCGCGCCGTATTCTTCAAGTATTTTGCGGAGTTCATCGGAATGATTCGCATTGTTGTTTTCCGGTGTCATAAAGATCCTCCCTAAATGTTGATCGCTATAAACGCCGCCGCAAGCGCCAAAAACGTAGGCGAAAGAAAAACCTTCCACACGTTTTCGTAACTGCGCGCCGGGATCGATTCCACGGGCGGTTTTTCGGCGTATTTATAACAAATGCTTTCTACCCTCGACATCATAAGTATAAAAGCCAGGGCGGTAAGCGATATAAGCAAAAATCCGATAAAGTATGCGCCGTTTTTGACTACGGTGACGCGCAGGAACGCGTCGCTGGCATAAATGCTCAATGTGTTGCTCAATATGTGGATCGCTATCGACGGGATCAAAGACCTCGTCACGGCGGATACAAACCCCAGCACCAACCCCGCAAAAAGATATATCACAAAATTCTTAAGCGAAAAATGCATCACCGCAAAGCATATCGCGGATATTATCACCGCGTTCGCGGTACCGTATTGACGGTATTCGCTCATTATTATGCCGCGGAACAGAAATTCTTCGCATACGGCTGGAATGATTATCATTGAAACGATGATTTCCGCCTGCCCGGCGCTTTCGACCGTACTCGAAAAATCGCCGTAATAATTCACCAGCGAAGTCACCGTTTCACCGCTTACGAAATAGACGAATTTTATCAGCAAAGTCCCGAAAACAAAGAACAGCGCGGCAAAAAGCACAAAAAACACGTTGGTGCCGCTGCGCGACAAAAGCATCATCGGCGACGAAAGTTTTCTGCCTTTTATAAGGTAATATATAATTCCGGGCAGCGCGATTGCCGCAAGCTGGATCATCCCCAAAGCGACGAACAGGTTGGTTTCGCTGCCGAGGTTCTGCAAAGCATAGCGCGAAGCGTACATCGCGGCGATCACGAAAATTATCAGCACCGGCGCGGTCACCGCTGGACTCTTTACGATTTCCATGAACTTCATTATATTGTCAACCCCGTGACTTTCCGTGGCTTTTTTATATTTCCGAATATCTTACCGAGTTTTTTATCTCGTCGGCGGCCTGGCTGCCGAACAGCACTTCTATCAGTTTGAACCCGAACTCGAAAGCGACTCCCATCCCCTCGGCGGTGATGAAAATATCGTCGTGTTCGACTTTTTTACCGGTGATGTTGGCGTATTTCAGGCTTTCGGCAAACGAAGGATAAACCGCCGCGTTCCTGCCGTCGAGCAGACGCATTTTGCCGAGTATCGAAGGGGCGGCGCAGATCGCGGCGACGTAATTGCCGTTTTCGACCGCGTGCTCCACCAAAGCCAGCACGCTGCTGTTCCCCGAAAGATGCTCGGTCCCGGGCATTCCGCCGGGCAGAACGACGCAGTTCACGTCGTCGCGGCGGACTTCGTCGATAGTTATGTCGGCGGTGACGGTAAACCCGTGCGCTCCGGTGACGGCAAGCCCGCCCTCGGTCGCCACAAGCACAACGTTGGCTCCGGCTCGTTTAAGAAGATCCGCGGGCACAAGCGCCTCGCATTCCTCAAAACCCCGTGCAAGCAAAATAAATACATTAGCCATAAAGCGTTTCCTCTCTTACGGTCATAACCCGATATCCGGGAGTTTTTCTTTTATACGTTCGATTATCTCTTTGTTTATGCTTTCAACGGTCCTTATCTCTTCGCCGTCGCTGCAATCGATCTTTATCCAGCCGAGTTTTTCTGAAGAATAGAGCGCGGCGCGGTAGCTGTTTTTAAGGTGACTGAAATTCTTTTCGTGAATATCCTTTTCGGCGCCGGTGTCTTCACACCGCTTGTTAAGCAGCTTCACCGAAAGTTCCGGAGGCAGGCAGAGATAGATCACGGCGTCGGGGCGGGGGATCCCCATTTTTGCAAACTCGTAGTCGTTCAGCCAATCGAGAAATTCGCCGCATTTTTCCTCCGGCAGTTTCGAAAGCTGATGCACTGCGTTCGCCGAGGTGTATCTGTTGGCGATGATAACTTTTCCGGCGTCGTAATCTTTTTTCCAGTCGAGCATATAAGAGCAGTACCGGTCCGCGGCGTAAAAGCTCGAAGCGGCGTAGGGATTGACCGCGGCCGGATCGTCGCCGAATCTCCCCGAAAGATACATATTCACGCCCGCCGAAAAATCTTTGTCGTAAGTGGGGAAGGAAATACAACGGTAAGGTACGTTTCTTTCTCCGAACGCCTTTGCGAGCAGTTCAGTCTGGGTCTTTTTTCCGGATGCGTCAAGCCCGTCGACCGCTATCAAATACTTTTTCAAAAACACTTCCCCCTTTTAACGTTTAATTATATCATACATTAATTAAAAATGCAAGCAAAAAAGCGGGGCTGCCGTCCCGCTTTTTTATGTTTTACTTCATATTGCCGTCATATTGTCATCCGAGTTTTTCGAAATCGGCAGCGCCGTGTTTGCAAAGCGGGCAGACGAAATCTTCGGGAAGTTCCTCGGATTCGTGAACGTATCCGCAGATCTTGCATACCCAGCCCTTCTTCCGATCGGTATCGGGCTTCGGCTTTACGTTCGCCTGATAATAATTATAGGTCATGGTTTCGCGGTCGGATATGACGCGCGCACCGGTCACCGTGCAGATGAACATCCCGTGAGAGCCGAGATCGACATATTCCTTCACCTCAAGCGACATGACCGCGTTGACGTATCTTGTCAGGAAGGCAAGACCGTTTTCGGTATAAGCTTTCTCGATCCCTTCGAATTTATCGGCGCCGCGCCCGCTTTGGAACCCGAACCGTTTGAACAGCGTGAACGGAGCCTCGGTCGAAAGGCAGTTTACGTTCATTTTCCCGGTGTTCTTTATTACGTGATAAGAATAGTTCTGTTTGTTTATGCAGACCGATATCAGCTTCGGCTGATCGGCGACTTGCGACACCGTGTTTACTATCAGCCCGTTGTCGCGCTTGCCGTCGTTGCAGGTCACCACGTAAAGCCCGTAACCGATGCGGAACAGGGCAGACATATCGTTTTTATCGGCGGCGGAGTTTTCGGACATCGCCGAATAGTCGCGGCAGAGTTCGTCGGCAAGCGCGTTCAGCTCGGCGGTCGAAGTCTCGTCGAGCGCCGATTTTATATGCACCGTGTTGGTACAGAATTCGATCCCTTTCGCGCCTTCAAACAAAGCTTTTATCGTCTTTGCCGCCATCGGCGCCCAGGATCCGTTCTCGATAATACCTACCGTGCGGTTTTTGAATCCGCGCTCGGTAAGATGCTCGACAAACTCGCGCATGAACGGGAACACGCCGGCGTTGTAAGTCGTCGAAGCCAGCACCAGCTTGCCGTATCTGAACGCGTCGGAAACCGCCTGCGCCATGTCGCACCGGGCAAGATCGTGTATCACCACGGCGGGGCAGCCGTTCTTTTTGAGCCTTTCGGCAATCATTTCGACCGCTTTCGCAGTGTTGCCGTAGACCGAGGTGTATGCGATAACGATCCCGTCGCTTTCGGCGGCGTATGAAGACCAGGTATCGTATATTGCGACGTATTTCGCGATATCTTCGCAAAGCGCCGGACCGTGCAGCGGCAGTATCCGCGCAATATCCAAACCGCCCGCCTTTTTAAGCACCGATTGCACCTGAGCGCCGTATTTGCCGACGATTCCGAAATAATACCTTCTCGCCTCGCCGAGCCATTCGATATCCGCGTCGGCGGTGCCGAACCTGCCGAACGCGTCGGCGGAAAACAGCGTTTTAGTCGTGCTTTCATAACTGAACATGACCTCCGGCCAATGTACCATCGGAGCGAAAACAAAGTTCAGCACGCGGCTTCCGAGTTCAAGCCTGTCGCCGTCCGATACGACAACGCGCCGGTCGGCGAAATCGTCGCCGAAAAACTGTTTTATCATTGCAAAAGTCTTGGCGTTTCCGACGATTTTCGCTGATTTATAGGTGTCGGCAAAACTGCGTATGTTTGCCGAATGGTCGGGTTCCATGTGCTGCACGACAAGATAATCGGGCTGACGTCCGCCGAGCGCCTCGGCAAGGTTGTCGAGCCATTCGTGGGTGAAATTGCGGTCGACCGTGTCCATAACGGCGATCTTTTCGTCGATAATAGCGTAAGAGTTATAAGACATTCCGTGCGGAATTTTATACTGTCCTTCAAAAAGGTCTGTTATTCTGTCGTGGACACCGACGTAGATTATTCCTTCGGTGAGCTGTTCGAGTTTTTTCATTTCCGGCTCCTTTTTATCCGTTTATTATCGAATCGGCGTTCCATTCCGCGATCACATAAATCACGTAATCGGGCTTTTCCGACGATATCAGGTTGTTGTTCCAGTTGTAGTCCCACATACCCATATAATGCGTAACGTTGAACCTTTCGGCAAGTATATCGTAAAGCTGGGTGGAATAAGAGTCGCGCAGGATAAGCGCGCTCGGCAGTTCGCTCCTGCCGGTATTTATTACGTTCTGACGGGTAACATCGTCACTGTAAGTGAGGCTTGTTGCACGGCGGTAGCGAGGCACCGAGGCGATAGCGGCGGGAGCGTCGGCTTTGAACGTGCGGTAATAGCAGAATTCCTTTACTTTTGTCTGCGACATCGCAAGGTAATAAGTCATATCGCCGCTGTCGTAAAAATCGGCATGCCAGTCGAAATCCTCCGCCGGGCGGGGAGCCGCCGCGGGATATTTCTGTGCAATGTGTTCGAACAGTTCGGTGTAAGCGACAAACGCGCCGTAATCCGACCAGTGGCTGTCAAGGTAATAATAAAGCGGCATTTCGTCGTTTTTGTGTTCGGCAAAAGCGTCGCGCACGTCGATCACCGTCGCTCCGCCGCTTCGCAAAGCGTTTATCACTTTGTCAAGCCGGCTTTCGCCGTCGGGATTATCGTAGATATCCGGAACAAGCTCGGGGAACACCGTCATTGCCGACGGCGCTATAAGATAGATCACCTCGGCTTCGGGGTTGTAAGATTTGATCGCGTTGACGCGGTTGGTCACTCGCGTCGTCAGCGCGTTCAGCTTGCCTTCCGACGGCAGGTTGGTCTTGTTCAGATCGGGCAGCATTTTTTGGAAGAAAAACCTGAAATCTCCGCCGGTCACAATGGGCCACATCTCGTTCGGATCGGGAGTTTTCGGCTTTGCTTCGAAAACGTAAGGCTCGCCCACCGTCTTTCCGTCGACCTGCTGGTAAACCGTCACGTCGGTCTTGCTTCCGCTGCATTTAAGCCGCAGCGAGAACCAGCCGTGCCAGGAAAGCGAGCTGAACCCGAACCCTTCGCTCTCACCGAAAACCGTGGCGCCCTCGGCACACCTGCCGACCATTGCAAAATAGGGTTTTTCCGAAAAACTGCAATACATTATCTCCAGCCCCGAAAGATTTTCGTCGGGCTTGCTCTCTTCGGCGGGGAGCGATGCGGGATCCGGATCTTCCTGCCGGCTCTCCCCGGCAATACCGCTTTCGGCGGGATCAAGGCTTCCGGCGGGATCAAGGCTTCCGGCGGGATCGGGGCTTTGGCTGCCCGTCCCCGCGCAGGAAACGAGTACCGCGGCGATCAGCGCCGAAACAAGAATGCAAACTAACGATCTTTTCATATTTGTTCTCCTTTTTGCGTTTTCGCGTTCAGTTGTTTATTATTCCGGGTATATTCCATTCCGAGACGATATATATAACGTAGTCGGGCTTTTCCGATTTGACCGTCGCGTTGTTCCATCCGTAGCTCCACATACCCGCGTAATGGGTGCGCCCCGATCTTTCGGCAAGTATGTCGTAAACCTGCGTTCCGAAAGAATCGCGGTAAACGAGGCAGTCGGGAAGATCGCTTCTCCCGGTGTTTATCACGTTTTCATAGGTAACATAGTCGGAATAGACCAGGCTGGTCTCGCGGCGATACCGCGGGAAGCGCGTCACTTCCGAAGGCACCTCGATATTGAATTTGCGGTAATATCCGTAATCCTTTATGTCCTGATACGGCAGTGAAAGATACATTGGCATATCGCCGCTTTCGTAATACCCCGGATTCCAGTCGAATTCGTCGATATCGCGCGGTTTTGCCGCCGGGAATCTCTTTGAAATATGCTCGAAAAGTTCGCGGTAAGCGATATATCCGCCGTAATCCGCCCAATGGCTGTCGAGGTGGTAATAAAGCGGCATTTCGTCGTTTTTGTGTTCGGCAAAAGCGGCTCGGAGGTCGATCGCCGTCGCGCCGCCGGCGCGGATCGCTTTGATCACTTTGTCAAGCCGGCTTTCGCCTTCGGGGCTCACGTATTCATCCGGCACCCGTTCGGGATAAACGGTTACCGACGCCGGAACGATCATATATATGATCTCGGATTCGGGGTTAAGGGAACGGAGCGTTTCCACACGCGACTTTATGCGTGAGGTGAACGAATCGAGCTGATACTGATTCGGAACATTGATCTTGAGAAAGTCCGGCAGATTCTTCTGATAAAAGAACTGAAAATCTTTTCCCGTCACCACGCCTTCGTCGCCGTAAGGAGTTTTCGGCGCCGCCATATAGTTTTTCGGCTCTCCGTCGATCCCGTTCACCGTCTGGTACATTTTTACGCCGACGATCCCCTCGCCCTTCATCCTTACCGAAAACCATCCGTGCCAGGAAAGCGAACTGAACGAATATCCGTTGCATTCGGCGTGGACGGTCGCACCCTCTTCGCATCTTCCGATGATCGCAAAATAGGGTTTTTCGGAATATACGCAGTAAAGCATCTCCGGCGCTCTGGGCTTTTCGGATTCCGGTTCCGAACTCTGCTCGGGCGGTTCCGACCGGGAATCCGCCGCGCTTTCGACGGGATCGGAATTTTCGGATTCCGGTTCCGAACTCTCCGCCGCGGACGGGGATTCTTCCGCGACTGAACTTTCGGTTTCGGATACGCCGCCCGATACGGTTTCGGATAAAGTTCCGTCTGATTCAGGCGCGTCCGATTCAGGCGCGTCCGATTCAGGCCCGTCCGATTCAGGCCCGTCCGATCCGGTTCCTTCCGGATCACTTACCGCGACCGTTTCTTCGGCTGAAGCGGCTTCGCTTGAGTTTAATGACGTTCCGCTGTTTTCGGGCGCGTTCCGGCAAGCGGTCAGCACGGCAAGCGCACAGAATGCGGCGATGATAACCGCAGAGAGTATTTTTTTCACATCAAAGCCCCCCTTTTTTAATAAATCCTTCCGAGGCTGCCGTCGGAAACAACGTTTTCGGCGTTGCAGACGACAAGTATCACGTCGGCGCCGTAAGTCCGGACCGCCTGTGCAATGTCGACGCCCGATTTTATATCCAGCGCGACTATATCAAACCCGCGTGCGAGGAAGGGGATAAGACAATTTGCGAACGAATCTTTTATTATCAGCATTTTTTTGCGGTTTTCACCGCCTTTTTTCGTTATTACCGTCGTGCCGTGGGTACCGCCGAGAAACACCGAATATTTATCTGAAGTATCAAGCCGGCTCCGGTCGTAAAAACCGCCGATCTCTTTTCCGTCCGCGACGACCGAATAATCGCCGTCGTCACCGGCAGTCCATATCTCCAGCACGTCGTTTTCACAGAACACAAAATTGCCCCTTGCCGCCGTCGTGCCGTAAAATCCGGGGATCTTTTCCTTTGTAAAAAACGTTTCGGGCAGGCATTCTTCGCCCATACCGAGTTTTTCGGCTATCTTCACATAAGCCCTGTAAGCGCCCGCGGTCGTCCAGTGGTGGTCGGTGCGGTAAATAAGATAATCGCCGTATCCTTCGCGCAGCATACCGAGCGTATCGATATATCCCGCTTTTTCGGAAAGCGCCGACTCCAAAAGCTCAAAAAGCGCGTCCCCGTGCCCCGGATAACCGAACTTTTCGCCGCAGACGTCTATTGTGCGCGGCGGAACAAGCGTTATGACCGGGACATCGACCTTTTCCGCCGCGCGGACAAGCGAATCCGCCTGGGCGGAAACCGAACTTTCGAAAAACCCGTCGGCGTCGGCAACTTTGTAAAGCCGCGAGCGATAAGCGTCGAATTGCTTTACCGCAAGCTGATCGCGGGAATAAAGCACGCCGTTGTTGCTTTGTTTAAGCAAAAGCTGTTCGGCGGCGGATTTCAGTTTCACCATTGCGTCGCGCCCGGGAAACTGGTCGGCGAACCATACGTTGACGCCGTCGGCGAAGGTGCCGTCGAACAGACTTCCGGCGCTCAGTTCCGGCGCGGAGGCGAGTTCGCGGTTCTCCTGTTCGGAAAAAGTTCTGCTTGGCAGAAATATGAACAGAACCGAAAAAACCGCCAGAAACGCACAGAAGGCGATCGCCGTGATCTTGTCGTAATTCTTCATTTCAGTCACCTAAAAAATATAATAAAGGAAAGGCGAAAAGGTATCGTCGACCATATAAGCGGTGCAGATCAGCAACAGTATGACCGTCACCGCCGGCGCCGCCGCGGCGATCTTTGCGTGCTTCGACAGGATTTTTTTGCAGACGCGAAGCGGGATCCCGGTGCATCCGAAAACGCAGATCAGCGCAAAGGGAAGCAGTTTTAATATGTCTACGGCGGTGGGAAGATCCGAAAAAGCTCCGCCCGCGCCGAACGCCAGCGCGATATCCCCGAACAGGCGGGATATATCGGTGCGGAAGAATATAAGCCACCCGAACCCGATGAAAAACAGCGTTATTATCCTTGAAAACACCGCCGGGATCTTTTCAAGCACCCTGCCGGCAAACGCCTTTTCCGCCACAAGAAGGACCAGAAAATATGCGCCCCACATAATATAGTTCCAGCCGGCTCCGTGCCAGAATCCGGTAAGCAGCCACACGACGGCAAGGTTTAGATAAGTCCTCGCTTTTCCCTTGCGGTTGCCGCCGAGAGGGATATAGACGTATTCGCGGAACCAGGTCGAAAGCGTAATGTGCCAGCGGCGCCAGAACTCGGTTATGCTCTTTGAAACGTAGGGGTGATCGAAATTTTCGGGGAATTCGAACCCGAACATCCTGCCCAGCCCTATCGCCATATCGGAATAACCCGAAAAATCGTAATAAATGTGGAAGGTATAAAAGGCTATCGCCGCCCATATCCCGACCGCCGTCGGAGCAAGCTCGCTCTGTGCCGAAAAATAGTCGGCTGCCGCGGCGGCTCCGTCGCCGAGTATGAGTTTTTTCGAAAGCCCGCAGACAAACCGCTGCGCGCCCGACGCGAATTTTTGAAAACTTTCTTTTCTTGCGGACAACTGATCACAGACGTCTTTATATCTTACTATCGGTCCGGCTATAAGCTGCGGAAAAAGCGTGACATAAGTCCCGAACGGGACAAACCTTTTTGCCTGCGCCACTTCGCCGCGGTAAAGATCGACAGTATAAGACATGATCTGAAACGTGTAAAAAGAAATTCCGACCGGGAGTTTGAGCCCTTCGATCCCCTCCGCTCCGAACGCGTGGGCGAAAAAGTTGAAATATTTGAAAAACAGCAGGAACGCAAGATTTACGAAAACCGACAGCAGCATAAACAGTTTTGCCTTGCGGCGGTCGTTCGCACGGTATTTTTCGATCATAAACCCGAACCCGTAAGAAGATAAGACCGACGCGAGCATCACCGCGATATAAGCCGGTTCGCCCCAACCGTAAAATGCGAGCGAAAAGACAAAAAGCACCGCGTTCCGCCATTTGACAGGCGAAATAAAATAAGCGGCGAGCGTTATCGGGAGATATGCGAAAACGAAGACGAGCGAAGAAAAAACCATAAGCGATCCCCGTGACGGAAAGATTCTTAAAATTCGTATCGCAGGCGTAAACCTCCGACCCGTTTATTATAACACCTGTTTGCCGATTTGAAAAGGGGGTAAAATGATTTATTTGTTATTGACATATCAAACCGAATGCGCTAAAATGTTTTTGTTAAAATGTCTCAAAGGAGTGATGCGTATGAAAAGAGTCTTTTTGCGCATAGCGTGTTTTGTCCTCGCCGCGTCGGCTGTCGCTTTGTGCGCCTGCGCGGGCGTTTCCGTTCGCGATATCGACGTCGTTGCCGTCGGAGCCTCCCTGCGCGACGAGTTCGTCGCCGAAGCGAGGGGATACACCTATTCGAGCGATTCCGACATCTGGACGCTCGACGAGGATATGGTGCGCTCGGTTTACGGCGACGCCGGAGAAATGCCTGATTATCAAAGCCTTACCGAATATTTCGTTTATCTCGATACCACCACGCCGACCGACCCCTGCGAATTCGGCATTTTCAAGCTGAACGATCAGGCGGACAAAGCGCTGTTCCGCGATTTTTTAAAGGCGCGCGTGGCGATGCTGCTTGCCAATGCAAAGAATTACCCCTCGGTAAAGACCGGGGCGTTGAAAACTGCCGAATTCGGCGCGCAGGGCAATTACGTCTGGTATTTTGTGATCAGCGGCCGCAATGCGGAGGCGAACTCCAGGCTGGTTTCGCTTTTGAACGGAGATGAATGAGATGCCGGAGTGCGAGACCTGCGAATACGCGCGTTTTGACGAAGAGACCGGCGAACTCATATGCGACGCCTGCCTCGACGAAGATGAATTTTATAAAATGCTCACCTCGGAAGGCAGCGTTTGCAAGTATTATAAAAACTTTGACGAATACAAAATGGTAAGAAAACAAAACTGATAAAAAAGGAGCAGCGAAAATGAAAAAACTTTTAAGTTTAACGCTTGTTTTTGCGATGCTTTGTACTCTGCTCACCGCTTTCGCCGTTACCGGTGCCGCGGTCGCGGAAGAAAAGACGGTCGCCAACAATTCTCCCGCCATTACAGCCGACGTCGGAGAACAGATCGATCTTTCGCAATACAAGGTAGTCTTTGACGGCGATACTTCCGCCACCGGCGGTATCACCTGGAAGAACGGCGACACAACTGTGACTAAGTTCACCCCGTCTGCCAAAGGCGTAACGGCTCTTACCGCCTCCGCCGGCGGCAAAACAAAAACGGTTTACGTCGTCGCCAAAAACGCATCCGAAAAAGAATACGTCCTGTTCGAGGACGACTTTACCGGTTATTCCTCCACAGCCGACGTCGTCGCCGCGGGATACAGCAAGATCAACGGCGATATGGATCTTAAGGACGGCTATCTCGAATACGGCAATACTACCGGGCTTTATAACGAAGGCAGGATACTTCTCCCCGCGTGGCTCGGCGATTTCGGCAACTATTCGCTCTGCGCGAACCTTAAAATGACCGTTGCCAACGGCAGATGGTTCGGCCCGGTCTACAGGATATCCAACGCCAACGGCAGCTATTATCCTTATTACCACAGCTGCATCCGAATGAACACCACCAACAACGGCCTTGAATTCGGCGGAAGGAACGTCAACAACGGCTGGTCGGTAATGAGCACCTGCGCAGGTACTATCGCCGATATGTCCGCCGCTTATCACGATATTGCCCTTACCGCGTATAACGACACCTTCCAACTTATCGTCGACGGCGAAGAAATGATCTATATGACTCAGTCCGACCTTATGAGCATCGCCGCCGCCGATTCATCCAGGCCCTGGGTAAGGATCGATAAAGGTTACCTCGGATTTATCGCCAGCGGAACCAAAGTCGCTTTGAACAAAGTGAAAGTCGTTCTTCAGGCGGGCGAAATAGCCCATATCGAAAAGAAGTCCGAACTCCTTAACATATCTCACGACGAAACCAACGTGATCAACCCGCTCGCGAATATTCAGTCGCTCAGCGGCAAAGACGCTTACGCCGCCGTGCTTAAAGGCGAAAACGCACCCTCCGGCATCCTTGTCGGCGCGGACGAAATAAGCGATTACAAAGCATTCTTCGAAGCGTGCGAGAAATCGGTCGCCATCCCAAGCATTTCCGTAAGTTCGAAAGCTCAGATCGATTCGATCTGCACCGCCGCAAACGACGCCGGGTTCAATGATATTACAATGATCTCCGCCGACGCTTCGCTGCTTAAATACGCGCGTGATAAAAACAACCTTATCCGTACCGGGTTGAAAATTCAGCTCGCAAATGACAGCCTTTCTTCCAAAGAAGCCGAGGCCGTCCGCAAACAGGTGCGCGGCGCCCCCGCGACTTTCTGCGTGATCGGCACCGAACACGCCACCGTTTACAATGTGCATGAACTTCAGGCTCTCGCACTGGCGGTTTGGGTAGAGGCTGATATAAGCGATAAAGCCGACACTCTCAAAGCCGTGACTTCCGGCGCAAACGCGGTTATCACTTCCGACAGCGCCGCTTTCACCGCGCTTATAAACGAAAACTTTGCCGAAAGGACCATGACCCGCGTCCCGATACTTATCGGTCACCGCGGAAATCCGACTCAGGCGCCCGAAAACTCGCTCGCGTCGTTCGAGGCGGCAATGAAGAACGGCGCCGACGTGTTCGAGATCGACGTCGAGATCACCAAAGACGGCCACATCGTCATTATGCACGACAACACCATCGACCGCACCACCAACGGATCGGGATCGGTCAACAGCCTGACGCTCGAACAGATAAAATCGTATAACCTGATCTATGACGTCGCCATCGGCAGCCACAAAGTCGGCGAAGTCAGCGATCAGAAGGTCCCCACGCTTGAAGAAGTGCTCGACCTGCTCAAAAAATACCCGAACTGCCGTATGTTCATCGAGTTCAAGGGAAGCAACGCAAACAATATACCCGCCACCTCGAAGATAGTCAAAAAATACGGTATGGAGGACCGCGTGGACGTTATTTCGTTCAACGCCGCCTTCCTCAGCCAGACTCAGCAAAGCGCGAATATGCCCGGAATGTCGACCGGATTGCTCGGAAGCACCCAGGGCAGCTCGGCGGTGTATTCCGAAGCGATCGACAACTTCTATAAATCTTACCGCGTCGCTCAGATCTATAACAGCACCATCAACAATTCCGGGGTCAGCTACCTCCCGTTCATGACGGTCGCCAACGATCGCGGATTTACCGTCTGGCCCTGGACTTACACCTACGGGTCAAACAACGGCGCGTTCTTCGTCGGGGCGGCGGGAATAACCACCAACGACGTACAGTGGGCGAAGGATATGTATAAATTCGTCAGCCACAACGACGTGCTTATGGAATCCGGCAAGACTTACGAACTCAAAGCAGCCGCCGAGACGTTCTCCCACGCCGATGTCGCGATAAAAGCCTCCAACCTCATCGTCAAAGTCATTTCGGGAAGCGACGTGGTAAGCGTTTCCAACGGCAAGATCACCTCGCTCAAGAACGGCACCGCCAAACTGCTTGTCGGTGTTTCGACAAGGACCAAATCCGGCTCCAATTACGTCCTTTACGCTCAGCCCGTGACCGTTACCGTAGCGGATGTCGAGGGTATCGCATTCCAACCCGGTACCGCTTATACCGTCGATAAAGAAAAGTCTTATATACTCGGTATTTATCCCGACACTTCTCTCGACGCGTTCAAACAGCAGGCGGTCAACGCCTATGATTACACTTTCGAAAACCTCGGCGATAAAAACCTCGTCGGTACCGGAACAACAGTCACTTGCGGCGGAACGACCAGCACACTTGTTGTCAAGGGCGACGTGGACGGCAGCGGACATATCGACGTAGCCGACTACATCATGGTAAAACGTGCTTATCTCCGCAATTACACATTAAGCGATATTCAGCTTCGCGCGGCTGCGCTTTCCGACGGAGAAGAAGTTCAGATAAGCGACTATATAATGATCAAACGCAAAGCGCTCGGCAACTTCGAATTCAGATAAATTAAACGGAAACAGGTCCGGCTTCCGCGGCGACGCGGAAGTAGGACCGTTTTTATCGCGTATTTCATGCATCTTAAAACGCGTATTATTGCATATTCGTATTATACATATCTATATATTATTTATGTATAACTTTTCTTGACTTTTACTTCGCGGTGAGTTATACACGGAATTATGAAGACAGTATTGATAAAAGAGGACATTCTGTCCCGCAACAACGAACAGGCAAAAGACGTTCGCGCGCTTTTGCGACAAAAGAATATTTTTTACGTCAACGTTATGTCGTCGCCCGGGGCGGGGAAGACCACGCTTCTGACAAAACTCATCCCGATGCTCTCCGGACGTTTCCGCGTGGGAGTGATCGAGGCGGATATCGATTCCGAAGTCGACGCGCTCACCGTCGAACGTGAAACCGGCGTTCGCACCGTGCAGATGCATACCGGCGGTGCCTGCCACATCACTTGTCAGATGAGCCTCGAAGCGCTCGGCGCTCTCGGTACCGACGGGCTGGATCTTATTTTCCTTGAAAACATCGGGAACCTGGTCTGCCCGGCGGAATTCGATACCGGGGCGGACTTGAACCTTGTGTTGATGAGCCTTCCCGAAGGAGACGACAAACCGCTTAAATACCCGCTTATGTTCGAAGTGGCTTCCGCCGTCGCGGTGACAAAGACCGACGTCGCACCGATCTTTGATTTCGACCGTGAAAAAGCCGTGGCGAACGTCCGCGGGAGGAACGAAAAAGCCGAGGTGTTTTTCGTCTGCGCGAAAACCGGAGAAGGGGTCGG
>CAMZED010000008.1 GCA_947305675.1 uncultured Clostridia bacterium
GGCAAAGTATCCGGAAAATTTTACCGCCCAAAACCGATTTGTCCTTATCGCCGCTTACCCATTAATAATACATCACTTATAAAGGCTTGTCAATGCTTGATTTTATCGGAGTTTTGAGTTATAATGCGCCAAAGGGGTGATATTGATGCAGGATCTTCCTGAAGTGCTTACGACTTTCGCCGCCTATAAAGGCTCGATCCAGAACTGCTCGCCGCTCACGGTGAAAGAATATCTCAACGATCTTATCCTTTTCTTCCGCTATATAATTTTGACGCGCGATGGGGTAAAGCCCGGCAAAGATACCGATATGAAGCAGGTCGGGCTCGAAAAACTCGATCTCGATCTCGCCGCTTCGGTCCGCACCGAGGAGATCTACGCTTATATGCTTTATCTGGCGGAAGTGCGCGGCAACAAGGTGCGCATCCGCGCGCGCAGGCTTTCGGCGATAAAAGCGTTTTATAAATACCACACCGTAAAGACGCGCGGCATACCCGAAAATCCGGCGAAAGATATCGACAGCCCGACCGTAAAACCCGGATTGCCGAAGTATCTCTCGCTTGAGGAGAGCATAAGACTGCTTGAAAGCGTTCCCCGGGACGACAGAAATTACGAAAGGGATTATTGCATACTTGCAATGTTTCTCAACTGCGGAATGCGTCTCGCCGAGCTGACGGGGATCGATCTTGCCGATATTTCAAGTGACCTGACCAAACTTACAGTCACCGGCAAAGGGTCGAAGATGCGGGTGGTTTACCTCAATACCGCCGTGCGAGACGCCCTGCGCGATTACCTTGCCGTGCGCCAGCGCAACGCACTTTCCGGCGGGAAGCCGATCATCGACAAAAACGCGCTTTTCCTTAGCTCGCACAACGTTCGCATATCGCGCGTGTCGGTGCAGAAAATGGTCTATAAATACCTTCAGCTCGCCGGGCTTGACGGCAGGGGCATTTCGGTCCACAAGCTGCGCCATACCGCCGCGACGCTTATGTATAACGAGGGCAACGTCGACGTAAGAACGCTTATGAACATACTCGGGCACGAACAGCTCACCACCACGCAGATATACACCCACGTATCGGACAAACAGTTAGAGGAGGCGGCGGCGGCGAATCCGCTTGCCGAGATCACAAAAAAATGACGGAACGGCAGATTAAAATTTCAAGTTACGACGTATATCCAAACAGCCTGGCAAAGCCTTCGGCGCTGCAAAGATATATGCAGCAGACCGCGCGCGAGGATTGCGATCAGGCGGGATGCACTTGTCGGTTCATGCGCGAAAGGAACACGGTCTTTGTAATAACGAAACTCGGGCTGGAGATTTACCGTCCGCCGGAGGAGGGCGAAACGATCACTATAAAAACCTATAACGATTCGATAACCGGCATCACCTTCGACCGCGAGTTTGAATTTTTTTCGGGAGGGGACCTTATCGCGCGCTGTTCGAGCCTTTGGGTGCTTGTAAAATACGACGACCGCACCCTTGTCCGCCCGCGCAGCTTCGGGTTCGATTTCGAATGCGCCGGGATCCACGGCGCACCGGCGGTCGAACTCCCGCGGGCGATTTCTTCCGAAGGGCTGATAAAATGCGGCGAAAGGGAAGTGAGGCTCTCTGATCTGGACGAAAACGATCACCTGAACAATTGCGTTTATCCCGATATCGCGCTCGATTCGGTCGACGGGTTCGACGGAAAAAGTTCGTTCGTCTCTTCCGCCACGGTGATTTTCCGCCACGAGGCGCGCCGCGGAGATATTCTGGAAGTATCTTCGTCGCCCCTCGAAAACGGTATCTGCCGCGTTTTCGCAAGGGATATCACCTCGGGCAATCCCTGCTTCGAATCGGCTTTCGGGTTCAAATCGGTCTGAACGTCCGGCGCGGCACAATAAAATAAAAATATTTTCCCACCCTATTGACAAAATTCGCAAAAGTGCTTATTATATAAGCGGATCGAATCTTGCCATAGAGTCTTTCCGATTATTGATTGAGTAGCACGGCGCCGCCGTGTGAAGAAACTCAGTTTTTATAAGTTGGTTACTTTATAACCGAATTGCGTTTGTCGCAAGCTTGTGAAACGGTCAATAAGAGTAGTAAAAGTATTATTGCTGTATAGACTCTATGTGCCAAAACCGGCGCCGGGTATTCCGGCTGCTTTGTATAGGCTTATTTTCAAGGACCGTGTTTCGCACGGCCCTATTTTTATACCCCAGAGGTAAAAAATCATGTACGAATTCAAAGAACTTGATCAGCACGAAGCACCGATATACGAAGCGCTTCAGACTTTCCGTGAGATGCGCGTGGTTCCTTTCGACGTGCCGGGGCACAAACACGGCCGCGGGAACCCCGAACTCGCGGCGTTCTTGGGCGAAAAATGCGTCGGTATCGACGTAAACAGTATGAAACCTCTGGATAACCTTTGCCACCCGGTATCGGTCATCCGCCGCGCGGAAGATCTGGCTGCCGACGCGTTCGGCGCCGCCCACGCTTTTCTTATGGTCGGCGGAACGACAAGTTCGGTACAGAGTATGGTGCTTTCCACCTGCAAACGCGGCGACAAGATAATTCTGCCGCGCAACGTCCACCGCAGCGTGATAAACGCGTTGGTGCTTTGCGGCGCGGTCCCGGTTTACGTCAATCCGGAGATCGATTCCCGGCTTGGCATTTCGCTCGGAATGCAGCGCGAACAGGTCGCTAAAGCCATCGCCGAGAACCCCGACGCGGTCGCGGTGCTTGTAAACAACCCCACGTATTACGGCGTTTGCAGCGATATAAAAGCGATCGTAAAAATGGCGCACGAGGCAAATATGTACTGCCTCGCCGATGAGGCTCACGGCACTCACTTCTATTTCGGCGCCGGGATGCCCACTTCGGCAATGGAGGCGGGCGCCGACATTTCGGCGGTTTCGATGCACAAAAGCGGCGGCAGTCTTACACAGTCCAGCCTGCTGCTCATCGGTCCCAACGTCAGCGCCGGGCACGTGCGTCAGATAATCAACCTCACCCAGACCACCTCGGGCAGTTATCTGCTTATGTCAAGCCTCGATATCAGCCGCCGCAACCTTGCGCTGCGCGGCAGGGAAGTCTTTTCCCGCGTGGTGACCATGGCGGATTACGCCCGCGAGGAGATCAACGCCATCGGCGGTTATTACGCTTTCGGCAAAGAACTTGTCAACGGCAATTCGATATTCGATTTCGACCAGACCAAGCTCAGCGTTCACACCCGCGATATCGGGCTTGCCGGGATCGAAGTTTACGATATCCTGCGCGACGAATACGATATCCAGATCGAGTTCGGTGATATCGGCAACATACTCGCTTATCTTTCCATGGGCGACAGGATGCAGGAACTCGAACGCCTTGTGAGCGCCCTGGCGGAGATAAGAAGGCGCTATCAGCGCGACAGCGCCGGATTGATGAGCCAGGAATATATCGATCCCATCGTCGTCCTTACCCCGCAGGAGGCGTTTTACGCCGAAAAAGTCAGCGTTCCGTTGGAAGAAAGCGTCGGCAGAGTGTGCAGTGAATTCGTAATGTGCTATCCGCCGGGGATCCCGATACTCGCTCCGGGCGAAAAGATCACCCGCGAGATACTCGATTATATCAAATACGCCAAGATGAAGGGCTGTTCGATGACGGGAACCGAGGATCCCGATATTGAAAATCTCAACGTTCTGGTATAGAGCCTTTCGGCAATCGAAACAAAGAGGTATATTATGGAACTTTGGTTCAGCGAATTCCACACTCCCGACGTTCAGCACAGTATCCGTGTGAACCGGCACCTTTATTCGCACAAAAGCGATTATCAGCAGATTGATATTTTCGATACGCCGGAATTCGGCCGCGTGCTCGCGCTGGACGGCAACGTTATGCTCACCGAGAGGGACGAATTCATTTATGACGAGATGATAACCCACGTCCCCATGTCGGTACACCCCGGCGTAAAAGATATCCTTGTGATCGGCGCCGGCGACGGCGGAGTCGTAAAAGAACTTGCGAGGTACGAGCAGGTCGAACGTATAGATCTTGTCGAGATGGATCCCCAGGTCCTCGAAGCCTGCCGCGCCTATCTTCCCGAGAACGCCTCGAGGCTTGACGACAGGCGTGTGCATATTTATTACGACAACGCTTTGCGCTTCATCCGCCGCAAAAGCGATGAGTACGACCTTATAATCGTCGACTCGACCGACCCGTTCGGCCCTTCCGAGGGGTATTTCACCCGCGAATTTTACGGGATCTGTTATAACGCTCTTCGCGCCGACGGGATAATGGTCAACCAGCAGGGGAGCCCGTTTTATAAACACGATTCCGACGCTATGCAGCGCAGTCACAAGCGCATTGTAAACACGTTTCCCATAAGCCGTGTTTATCAGGCGCATATCCCCACTTACGCCGCGGGATACTGGCTGTTCGGGTTCGCCAGCAAAAAATACCACCCCGTCGACGATCTCGACCCGCAAAAATGGAGTTCGCTCAATCTTCAGACAAAATACTACACCACAAAACTGCATATCGGGGCGTTTTATCTTCCCGCGTTCCTCGAAAATATGCTGAAAGAGGTGGAATAAATGCTTGAAAGAAACGTCGAAACTTTCATCGGGTGCGATTCGGATTACCCCGACGCCGGCGTCGTTCTGTTCGGCGCCCCGTTCGATTCGACGACAAGTTTCCGCCCCGGAGCACGGTTCGGCCCGGCGGCGATCCGCCACGAAAGTTTCGGGTTGGAAACCTACAGTCCTTATCAGAACAAAGATCTTACCGATCACTGCGTGTTCGACAGCGGCGACATGGAACTTTGCTTCGGCAGCGCCGAAAAAGCGCTTGAAGACATCGAAAAACGCGCCGCAAAGATCCTTGCGGACGGAAAGATCCCTTTTCTTATCGGCGGCGAACATCTTGTTACGCTCGGATCGGTTCGCGCCGTTTTCAAAAAATATCCCGGGCTGCATATAATCCACTTCGACGCCCACGCCGACCTGCGCGACGATTATCTCGGCGCAAAACTGTCCCACGCCTGCGTTATCAGGCGCTGTCACGGGCTTGTCGGCGACGGACGCATCCATCAGTTCTGCATCCGTTCGGGCGACAGGACGGAATTCGAGTTCGCCCGCGAGCATACCGATTTCCACCCGTTTTCTTTCGAAGGGCTCGAAGAATGTGTAGAAAACCTTAAAAGATCGGGCGCGCCGGTATATCTCACCGTCGATCTCGACTGCCTCGATCCTTCGGTATTTCCGGGGACCGGCACTCCGGAAGCCGGCGGAGTCGGTTTTAACGATCTGCTTGGCGCGATCGTCAGGGTATGCGGCGCCAATATCGTTGCCGCCGACGTAAACGAACTCGCGCCGATGCTCGACGCAAGCGGCGCTTCGACCGCCGTCGCCTGCAAAGTCGTGAGGGAACTGGTCCTGGCGCTGTGCGGGGATTGAAAGACCGTATATCCAAAAAACGTTATCAAATCATTAATTCGGGGGTATTGTTATGTCCAGAGTACTTGTTATAGGATGCGGCGGAGTTGCCAACGTCGCAATAAGAAAATGCTGCCAGGTTGACGAAGTGTTCACCGAACTGTGCATTGCTTCGAGAACAAAATCCAAATGCGACGCACTCGCCGCCGACCTTGCGGGAACTACCAAAACCGTCGTCACCACCGCTCAGGTGAACGCCGACGATGTGAATGAGCTTGTCGCGCTGATAAAATCCTATAAGCCCGATCTCGTAATGAACATAGCGCTTCCTTATCAGGATCTTACAATAATGGACGCCTGCCTCGAATGCGGCGTTAATTACATGGATACCGCAAATTACGAGCCGGAGGATACCGACGATCCGGAATGGCGTAAGGTATATGAAAAACGCTGCAAGGAAAAGGGGTTTTCTGCTTATTTCGATTATTCCTGGCAATGGGCGTACCGCGAAAAGTTCGAACGCGCCGGACTTACCGCGCTGCTCGGCTGCGGATTCGACCCGGGCGTCACTCAGGCTTACTGCGCTTATGCCAAAAAACACGAATTTGATGAGATCGACACCATCGATATACTCGACTGCAACGGCGGCGACCACGGATATCCGTTCGCGACAAACTTTAATCCGGAGGTAAACCTGCGCGAGGTATCGGCGCCCGGCAGTTATTGGGAAAACGGCCGCTGGGTCGAGATCCCGGCAATGAGCATAAAGCGCGAATACGATTTTGATAAAGTCGGCGTAAAAGATATGTATTTGCTTCATCACGAAGAGATCGAATCGCTCGCCGAAAACATACCCGAAGTAAAACGCATACGCTTCTTTATGACCTTCGGGCAAAGCTATCTTACCCATATGAAATGCCTTGAAAACGTCGGGATGCTTTCGACTGTCCCCGTCAAATTCGAGGGAAAGGATATCGTTCCGATCAAGTTCCTGAAAACTCTGCTGCCCGATCCCGCCAGCCTCGGTCCCCGCACTGTAGGCAAAACCAACATCGGCTGTATTTTCACCGGCAGAAAAGACGGCAAAGAAAAGACTTATTACATCTACAACGTCTGCGATCACCAGGAATGCTATAAGGAAGTAAAGAGCCAGGCGATAAGCTATACCACCGGAGTCCCGGCGATGTGCGGCGCTCTTATGATGCTTACCGGCAAATGGACCGAAAAGGGTGTTCACACCGTCGAAGAGTTCGATCCCGATCCTTTTCTCGACGCGCTGGATAAATACGGACTTCCCAGAAGCGAGGACCGCGCTCCCGCGATCGTCGGCTGATGGAACGTTTATACGATTCCCGTCCGCCGTTTGCTCTTCTTAACGGCGCCGACCCGAAAGAACTTTTTTCGGATCTGCCCACGCCTTGCTATATAATCGACGAATCCGCGCTTGAGAACAACTGCCGCCTGCTCAAACGGGTTTCAGACGGTACCGGCTGCCGGATTTTGCTGGCGCAGAAGGCTTTTTCGAATTACGATTTTTATCCGCTGTTTTCAAAATACCTTTGCGGGACCGAGGCGAGCGGGCTTTTCGAGGCGCGCCTGGGCAAAGAGGAAATGCCCGGCGGTGAAACCCACGTCTTTTGCGCCGCTTACCGCGATTGTGATTTCGACGAACTGCTTTTGTACGCCGACCATATCGTTTTCAACTCGGTTGCGCAGCTTGCAAAATTCGGGCAAAAAGCCAAAAACGCCGGGACAAGCCTCGGGCTGCGCGTCAATCCCGAGCTTTCCACCCAGGATTCCCACGCCATCTACGATCCCTGCGCGCCGGGCTCGCGGCTCGGGGTAACAAAAGCGCAGTGGGATTCGAAGATGACCCCCGGGTTGATCGATCTGCTCGACGGACTGCATTTCCATACCCTTTGCGAACAGGATTCCGACGCATTGGCAAAAACCCTCGCCGCGTTCGAAGAAAAGTTCGGTGCGGCGCTTAACGGTATGAAATGGCTCAATATGGGCGGCGGGCACCATATCACCCGCCCGGGATACGGCGTCGAACTGCTTGAGAGCGAGATAATACGCGTTTCGCGGAAATACGGCGTTCAGGTTTATCTTGAACCGGGCGAGGCTTGCGCGCTCAACGCCGGATATCTTTTGACCGGGGTGCTTGATGTCACCGAAAACGGCGCGACGACGAACGTTATTATCGATTCAAGCGCCGCCTGCCATATGCCGGATGTGATCGAGATGCCGTACACACCGCCGCTTTACGGCTCGAACGAAGGCGGACGGTTCGCTTACCGGATCGGCGGCCCGACCTGCCTTTCCGGCGATATCGTCGGCGATTACCGGTTCGACCTGCCGGTTTCCGTCGGCGACCGGCTGCTTTTCGGCGATATGGCGATCTACACCACCTGCAAAAACAACACCTTTAACGGGATGCCGCTGCCGGATATTTACAAAATGAAGCCCGACGGCTCGTTCGAAAAACTCACCCGCTTCGGCTATTCGGATTTCAAATCCCGTCTCGGCGGCGTAAAAAATCAAAATATTCCATTCTGCCAAAAGTATTGACAAACGTCAGAATACGTGATAAAATCAAAAAAAGTAAACGAAAGGGCAAAAAAGGGCTTGACAATGTTGACAAACCGCGGGATAATCTTTAAAGCAAGCAAGCAAGCAAGCAAGCAAGCAAGCAAGCAAGCAAGCAAGCAAGCAAGGGATAACCGCGCACTTTTTTGCCGGAACGAAAATAATTTTGTAACTTCAAGCGCGCCGAACCGTTGATTTTTCAACGGTCCGGCGCGCTTTCGCGTTTTTGATCTTTTCGGGAAAGGAGAGGTAAATAATCAATGGCGCTTCTTATTATTTTTGTACTGGTCAATATATTTATCTCGGTCTATCTCGAAAAGAGCAAGGGCCATATGAAAGTCGCCTCGATCATCCACGCCGTCGGGTTCACCGTGGTGCTGTTTTTTGCGATGGTCGCTCAGGACGGCTTCATCGGCGACGTTATGCGCGATCTGCTCGGCGATTATTACGAGCCGATGCATTACAATATCGTTTACGGCGACACGGTGATGATCAGCCCGCTTATGGTTATCGAGATCGTCGT
Organism: uncultured Clostridia bacterium; assembly: GCA_947305675.1. Taxonomy (GTDB): domain Bacteria; phylum Bacillota; class Clostridia; order Oscillospirales; family CAG-382; genus Coliplasma. Next base: position 8,513 of record CAMZED010000008.1, read on the forward strand.
ACCGCTGCTCGTTATCGCCGTTTCGGCGGTGACGGCTGTCAAAGTCGTCGAATACGTCCGCACCCGCCGCTCCGCCCCGTTCGTAAAACGTGAATCCGCGCATAAAACTTTGCTTTTCCGCAAGGCTTTTTCGCCTTTGCTGTTAAATAAAATTTATATAAGGAACTGCGTGATAAGGTGCTGAAATAAGCGCTTTTTCGGGCGTTCCCCGGTTTTTGCCGCTCTCCCAAGGGGGTATTGTATTTTTCGCCCCCGCAAAAAAGGAACTTGCGTCAGACCAAGGGGATATTGCGCCCGCACACAGTTCTTTTTAAATTTTATTTATTATAAGGAGAAAAAACCAATAATGAAAAAACTGAATAAAAAAGGGTTCACGATGGTCGAACTTATCATCGTCATCGTGATAATTGGCGTGCTTGCCGCGGTGCTTATCCCTACTTTTGCCGGAATAATCCGCAAATCCAACGATTCGGCTTACCAGCAGGAACGCACCAACCAGATGATCCAGGACGCCATCGCAAAGGTCGAAAAAGTCGATAAATATATGTCCTGGGAAGATCTTGAAGAAGCTATCGCGAAAGCTCTGGCCGAAAAAGGCGATAATGACGACCTTGCCAAACAGATAATCGCCATTATCAAAGACAAAGATTCCACCGGTCTTACCAGCGAGCAGCTCTCGGCCATTCTCGAAGCAATCGCAAACAAAAAACTTTCCGATATTCAGGTTAAAGTTATCCTTGAAGGTATCAACGGCATTGACAACACTCAGATCGCCGATATAATCGCAAAACTCCCTCAGACCGGCATCACCAAAGAGGATATCGCTGCCGCCGTTAAAGAAGTTCTCGGCAATGACGGTGATCTCGCGGCAAAGATCGACGCAGCCGTCACCGCCGCAATTGCAAATATTCCCACACTTAACGAAGCCGCTATCGCTGCAATCGTTGAGCAGATACTCAAAATTGGTGAACAATTACTTGGCATCAGGACTGTTAGGATTAACAATACTGAATCAATCGATGTTATGTTACCTGTTGAAACATCTGATGGATCATTAGATCTTGAAGATATTAAAAATTCTACTTTAGTTCCATTTGAGTTCAAATTCGCAGGTGGTGCTTCATTTATAGCGCCTGAAAGTATTAATGAAGAATGGAATAATGCAACTGCTGATTTTGTAATATCGTTCAATAAAGATATCGAACCTATTATTTCATTTAATTATAATTATAATAATACCCAACATACGGCAAATAGTGAAAATTACAAGATTCTTCCTGTAATTCCTGTAGGTAAATTTGGTAATAATGCTACAAGTTTCTGGGAACGTTATAAAAATATGTGGCTTCCGTGTCCAATTACTTCAGATGGATACAAAGCTAATAAAGAAATGGCTCTTTAAGAAGATGTATTTGCATCAGTAGGCTTTGATGGTGTGAGTGTAAATTGTGAAGAATTAGTAAACGATATTAAAGAATTTTCTTGTGGATTGGTTTTCCTTAAAGATATTGGTGAAGTAACTATTACTGTTAAACTTGTGATAACAAATAATAATACAAAATATGTTGTAGGAAGCCAACAATTCACATTTAATTCTGCAGATTATGTTACTACTTGTCCCAGTGGAACATATTCAGAATAATTAATGCAAATTAAATAGCCAAAAAACTGCCCCTCAGGTAGTTTTATTTGAGGGGCAGTTATGACTATTATTTGCCATTACAAAACAAAGGGGACTAATTATGAAAAGAAAAAAAGGATTTACCGTTGTTGAACTTGTTATCATCATCGCGGTTATCGCCATTTTGGCGGCGGTGCTTATACCGACGTTCTCTTCCATCGTGAAGAAGGCGAACGAGTCGACGGATATTCAAACGGTAAGAAATCTGAATACTGCAATAAAGATCGACGACGTGCATCATAATTCCATGCACGATGCGCTTGCCGCCGCAAAAGCCAACGGATTTGCGGTCGAGCAGGTTAGTTCTATCGGCTCTGGCGGTGATTACTTCGTAGCTTGGGATAGCGTGAATGACCGCTTTGTCATCATCAAAAAGGGTGACGGCGGAAACGATAAATTCATTTTTCCGTCTCCCGAGGGAGAACAGACGGGCGAAGTAACGGATAAGGTCGCGTATTTCGTATTCTACGACGACGTTCCCGCGGAGCAAACTTACTCCATCTACCTTGACGGGAATAACAAGACGGGAAACGTTTCGGTTTCCGTCGGCTTTGACGTGGGCGAAAACTACGGTATTGAAAGTGTTGCGTACACGGGAACGGTTCCCGACCGCAAAATTATCCTTCGCACAAACAATACCGGCACAAACCTTGACGTTTCCGACACGACAAACAGCACTATCTCCCATTTCGGCGACTCCGGCAACCAAACGATAAATTCCGGCAATCTTTCGTTCCACGAATACGGCGGCGCGCTTAAAGCCACGATCACCGGCGGCCACTATGTCGCCGAGGGCGGCTCAATTGTCGTCGTTCTCGATGCGAGCGCAAGCGTTAGAAGCGTTACGGTCGATCTTGAGGCCGGCTCCGTTCAGGGAACAGTAAAAAACACAAACACAAACACGCAAAACACCGTAACCATAAACGGCAAACCGGGCGCAAAAACGATAAGCTTTGTCGCAGATACAACGAACAACAACCTCAAAGCCACATTCGCCACCCCGCCCACATACACAAACACGACGGACGTCGGCAATGAGAACGATAACCTCTATATCTCCGGCGTTGGTACCGCACCGAGAAGCGCCTCTTCCCAAGCGCACGACCATAATTTCATCACAGTCCCCGGCAGTACGATCAAAATATGCTCTATTTGCGGCGAATTTGAATATACCAAAATAACCGTAGATGAAAACGGCCAAAGCACAATCTGTAAATATAATGTCACAGTCAAGTTCCCGAATACAGACAAATACCTTTACCGCGTGGGAAATCAGAATGCTGTTTCGGTAAGATCTTTGTTTGAAGGAAATGTCAGCAGTATAGACGTTACGAATATTCATGGCGATGCATGTGGAAATTACACAAATGGAAACATTACTTTCTCCGGTACAGGTGTTGTTAAAGTTACCGCAAACGGCAACGTTGAGTTATTGTTGGAAGTTGTAGATGGTAAAAATGCAACAACAGCAACAAGCGGAACAAATAGTAATGTTGTTTTATTGAATGACGTTTCGACAAACAGTCTGACGGTAAGTGGTGGACATACTCTTTATGGCAATGGTTTCAAAGTTACGGATACCAGAACTTCACCGACACCTCAGAACAACCAAAATGGTTACGTGACGATCAATAACGGCACGGTGGATAACGTGCAGTTCATCGGTTACGAGCCAAAGGCGCAAAACCTCTTTAACAATGGAAACACGGATATTGCTCCTGCCGTTAAGGTAGGTACCGGCGGCGCAAATATTTACAACTGCTATATTTCCGGCGGACGTTACGCTCTACAGGCGGATTCCTGCAATATCGTGATGATAGACACCATTCTTGACGGCGGTGCAATCGGCAACGCATACCTAACGGGTGGTAATATCACTATGGAAAACTGCGTAACAACCATGTCAACCAGAGGAGGAATGAAAGGCCTTGGCATTTGCATTCCTTCTGTCAGCGGTGTAAAGTTGAACATCAAGGGAAGTTTAAAGCAGTACAACTGGTCAACGTCCTCGGACGTTCCGAGTGATCTTAGTAGTCTTATAAGTGATGTGTATAGTAATACCACTTTCGCAGCAAGTTTTGGCGGAAAAAAATACGTCAATACGGGTATTTTCTTCTTGGATGTAGCAGGTGGAAGCATCTCGAAAACTGAAGCACAGAAAGCTATCTACGATACGACCGACAATAACTATGATTATTTTGAAAAGACCGCTTATGCAATGACCGGTTGCTGCTATACGGCAAAGGCGACAATGTTCAGTGAAGCTATGCTGATAGCACCTGAATTTACACCGAACAATTATTACACCGTTCCTGCTGTAAGTTTTGACCACACGAAGAACTACAAGGCATACAGTGCTACGGAAAACTACTGTATCGAAGAAGGCGGAGTGGAGAATATTCAGGTTGTCAAGAAATCCGCAGACGATGCGTTTGAATGGGATCCGTACATTATGACCATCAGTGCCAAATACGGCAACAGTTTGACCTATACAGTTAAGCTGAACGGCACGGAATATGCACGGGGCAGTAAAATCAAGTTTGACACTGCAGGCGACTACAACGTTGAATACATCTACACCGATCCCTACAACTTCGATAAGGATGCCGAACAAAGCAGTAAGAAATACACGCAGATTCAGAAAGTCCACGTAACAACTCTTGCAGATTATCATCCGCAGTTCTCTTACGTCGGTAACTGGCAGGCAGGCACAAAGCAAGTTGTTGCAAACGATATGGTTTATATCATGCCGAATATTTCGGAAACATCGGAAAAGTTTGGTAGTACAACGGTCGGCGGACAGACGATTTACTACCCGATTGTGGATGTTACCAAATCCGGAACGAGTTCTCTATTCTTTTGGGCTCCGGCTTTTTCGGCAATCAATATCAAGGATTTGTACAAGGATAACGGCACAACGAGGTACACCTATAACAGCTCTTCACAATACTGGCCGCATGGTCAGAGGAGTACCATAAACTATTCCGGTGTCAACAAGCAACCTTCGGATGCTACCGCTGACTACGGCTACATTGTGACAACATCACCCGCAAATTCTCCGTGGCACAGCAGCAGTGTCTATGCAGACGGCAATAACGGCAACGCATCCACAACGTATAATAAAGAGTACGGTGGACTTTGCTTCTACTCTTCGGGTTTGAGTGCGCCTCGAAAAGAAGGGAACCAGCTTGTTCAGTTCTGGTATCGTGGCGACGATGGTATTGTATATCGCTACTATATCCAATATCATTTCCCTGAAACGAAATATACCGTTGAAATCAATTGTGGCTCAGATGGTACGGTAGACAAGAGTTCGGTTTTGGTGAGCTATAAGGATTCACTTACCGCAGACGGAAACAAACTGAAAAACGGCAGCACAGTTGTTGCAACTGCAACGCCCAACACAGGTTATGCGGCAGTTTGGAGCAATCTCCCGTCTTCCGTTACAAGCAACAAAACAGGAAATTCTGCAGTCAAGTTGACATTCGTGAAAGATTGCACAATTACTATTAATTGCGGTGAAGGCGGAACAGTTTCTCCGGCTACGGTTTCGGGTGTCGCAACCGGCGCAAAGATAACTGCTAAGGGTAATCAGCTCCTACGTGACGGCAATGTAATCGCCACGGCAAAGCCGAGTAGCAGTGATTGTATTGCAGTATGGAGTATCCCTAATGAGACGGTAGAAGACGATATGACAGTCGGTTTGACCTTCGTTAAGTCGGTTACGATTTACATCACCGCCGGAACTAACGGTTCGGTTTCACCTACAAGTGTCAAGGTTGCCCCAGGCAAAAAGTTGACCACGAATGGCGCAAGTTTGCTATATGACGGTGTTGAAATTTCAAAAGCAACGGCAAATAGCGGTTACAGTGTCGATTCTTGGAGTGATGTTCCAACCACCGTAATAACTGCTAATACCACTGTTAAAGTATCGTTTAAACAATCCTGCGTGGCCAAAGGAACGCTTATCACTCTTGCGGACGGTACGCAGGTACCTGTTGAAACGCTTACCGGCGATGAAATGCTCCTTGTCTGGAACCTTGAAACAGGCAAGTTGGATTCTGCACCGATTATGTTCATCGACAGTGATCCCGAAACGGCATATGAAGTGATTAACTTGTATTTCTCCGACGGTACGGACGTCAAGGTCATTTCCGAACACGGATTCTGGGATTACGACTTGAACGAGTATGTATATCTTGACGAAAACGCTTCGGCTTACATCGGTCACGCGTTCGCAAAGCACAACGGCAGTGAACTGGAAAAAGTTCAACTTGTTGACGTTTCAATTGAAACCGAAACGACAACGGCGTGGAGCCCCGTCACCTTTGGACATTTGTGCTATTTTGTTGACGGAATGCTATCTATGCCGGGCGGAATAAGCGGCTTGTTCAACATCTTTGAGGTGGATGCGGAAACCATGGCTTACGACGTCGAAAAGATGCAGTGTGACATTGAAACCTACGGACTTTTGACGGTTGAAGATTTTGGCGGAATGATTACCGAAGAAATGTTTGAAGCATTTAACGGTAAGTATCTCGGCATTGCAGTAGGCAAAGGAAATCTTACTTGGGAGTTCATTGCTCATCTTGCGGAAAGATACGCTCCGCTTTGTGATTAGTCGTTCAAACAGCAAATCGATTATTCCCGAAATTCAAGACTTATGAAGATATGATTCGATTGAGTGCCCTCCCGATTGACATATCGGAATAATTGATATATTGTTTGTAAACAATTTTTGGGATAATTAACTCAAACTGTTATCTAATGGAAAAACAATCTATTTTCCGTTAGTGCGAACTATTTCTACTTTGAAACTCGTTGAAACATTACGTTTTATCTATTGAAAGTTGTAGTTTCAGAAAATGAAAAGTGAGGTTTCAGACCTCAAAAAGTGTAGTTTTAAGATTACACATCAAAACAGGTTCTTTGTCAATGGTTGGGAAAGAATCAAGAGAAAAAACCGCAAGCAGACGTCAACAAACGGCTGCTTGCGGTTTTTTGGCCGTTTCAAGCGGATCGATGAGAAAAAATATGTAGGATCCTGTTCCTGAAGCGATTGAAGTTAAGTCAGGAGGGTTTGCGGGCGGCGATGAAAAACGGGGGCAAATCGGCAGATTAAACAGTTGACACCCGAAAACTTGTATGATATAATTACCGGGATAGGATCGAGAGGTGTTTTTTGTATGCAGAACCGTGCGGGAAAATACCCGAAAAGCGATAATAACGACGCGTGCGACGGGCTGTTTATCGGCAGGAACGCGGTTGCGGAACTGTTGAAAAGCGGCAGGAACGTCGACAGGATATATATGCAAAAGACCGTGGGCGAAGGACCTTTGACGGTCATTTTCGCTCTTGCGGCGAAGAAAAACGTTCCGGTGGTCGAAACCGATCTGCGCAAGCTCGATTCGCTCGCCGGCGGCGGAGTCCACCAGGGCGTTATCGCTGTCGCGGCGGAGACCGATTATCTCACCGTCGAACAGCTTTTGGAAAATTGCGCGCAAAAAGGCGAAAAACCGTTTTTCCTGATCTGTGATTCGATCAACGATCCCCACAACCTCGGCGCGCTTATAAGGAGCGCGAACTGCGCCGGGGTGAACGGAGTTATAATCCCCAAGCGCCGCAGCGCCGGAGTGAACGGAACGGTGGCAAAATCGAGCGCCGGGGCGGTTTTCGCAACGCCGGTCGCAAGGGTCCCGAACCTTGTCTCGGCGGTAAAGACTTTAAAAGAGAACGGCGTGTGGGTCTGGTCGGTCGAAGCGGGCGGGAAGCCTTATTACGACCAGGATTTCCGCGGGGCGGCGGCGCTCATACTCGGCAGTGAGGGCGAAGGGGTATCCGAACTGCTCAAAAAAGAAAGCGATTTTATCGCCGGGATACCTATGTTCGGCAGCGTCAACTCGCTGAACGTCTCGGTCGCCGGCGGGATAGTTATGTTTGAAGCCGCAAGGCAAAGAAACAAGGAGGTTTGAGTCGGCATGTCGGATAAAAACGAAAAGAATTCCGTTGCGGATATATTTGAACTGCTCCGCGTCGCAAGCGACAGCAACGACGCCGACCGCGGCGTTGATTTTTCCGGCAAAAAGCCGGAACCCGTCCCGGACGAGCCCGCAAAGCCCGAAGGACAACCTTTGAAAAAGCACACCAAAGTCACAAAACGCATAAACGCCGAAACCGCCGAGCTTATTGACAAATACAGCACTTACGACGGCGAAATGCCGTTGAGCGACACCCAGAAACTGCGCGAAAAACTCGCCAGTCAAGCCGAAAGCGAGACTCTTCTGGGCTATATCTCGGATGATGCCCGTCCGAACAAGAGCGAACGCGTCGAAAAACTTTACGATATGATCAACGACGCAAAAACGCTTACTATTTCCGACCTTGAAAAACGTCCGCCGGAAGGGATCGCGGAACAGCGGTTCACCGACGAGGGCTACGTCGCCCCGGTTTATACCCAGGAGCAGATGTTCCCATTCGGCGACACGCTTCCCACCGGGTCGGACGACAACACCTTAAAAAGCGCCGGGTTCGACGAGGACTACGCCAATCTCACCGAGCGGGTCACCGGCGGCGAACTGCACTTCGACGGAGAAGAGGATGACGGACAGGTCAGGTTCGTCGCCGACGAGGAATCGCTTGAAGTGCTCGGCGGAGATACGCTTGACGACACCGAAAAGAAGCTGCGCGTCGCTTTTGATATGATGAAGGACGAGGACGGCAGTTTTGAGGAGATGACGCGCCGCAGCGACGAGGCGCGCAAACGCGGAAACGACGAACGCCGCTCTGAAAAAAAGATCGTTTATACCGACAGGAGCCAGAACGCCGCCGTCGCCGCCCATTATCGCAAAAAAGCCCGCGTCGCTTTTATAAAACTGATCATCGTGACTGTCCTCGCTTTGGGGATACTCTTCCTGGAACTCGCCACCAAAAACAGCCCGATCCATTCCGATTTTACACGGCAGGGGCGTTACGGAATGATCTATATACTCGTCGATCTGCAATTGCTTTTCTTTATCGCGCTGACTCTGCTCGATTCGATCCGCAGCGGCATAAAAGGCATATTTACAATGCGGTTGAACACTTCCAGCCTGCTGGTGATCTCGGTCTTCTTCTCGGCGGCTTATTCGCTTGTGCTGCTTTTCAACGATCCCCAGGACGTCGACCTTCATCTTTACAATCTGCCTTCGGCTTTCGCGGCTTTCTGTTCGGCGTTCATGGCTTATCTCGGCGCAAGGAAAGACCTGCGCTGCTTTAAAACAGTCGCCTCAAAGCGCGTAAAATATTCCGCCTGCGAACTCACAGGCGGCACGCGTGAAGCGGACGAGTTTTACAAATATCTTTTCGACGACAGCGATATCTATACCGTAAAACGCGCGAACTTTATCGACGGATTCGTCGAAAGGACCGAAAAACGTCCCAAGTTCGAAGATATCCTCAACTTCCTCGTTCCCGCGGTGCTCCTTGCCGGCGCGGCGCTTTTCACCGCGCTGATGATAATGGGCAAGGGCGTTATCCGTTCATACGTCGCGTTTTCGGTGCTTATCGCGGCTTCGATCCCGGCTTCGGCGTTCTTTATGACAAGCCTGCCGCTTATTTTCGCCAACCGCGCCGCTTCGAAGTACCAGGCGGCATTTATCGGCAACGCCGTCGTCGAGGAATACGCGACCGCCTCGGTGCTTTCTTTTGCCGACACCGAGGTTTATCCCGCCAGCCTGGTAAAGATCACCAATATAAGAATGTACGGCGATTTCCGCATCGACGCGGTGCTTACCGATCTCGCCAAACTGTTTGATTACGTCGGCGGACCTTTGGCAAAGGTGCTGTCCGCCACGCTTCCCGGCGGGATAAGCAAGCCGCGCTCCATCCGTATAATCGAAAGCGCGTCGGACGGGCTTTGCATTGCGATGGACGGCGCGAACTATTTTCTCGGAAAACGCAGCTATATGCGCCGCTACCGTTTCGAAGCTCCCGTCGACGACGGAGACGAGGCTTATGAAAACGGCGTGGGATCGATAATGTATGTCACCGTGAACGAAAAACTCGCGGCTAAGCTTTACATTAAATACACCGTCAACCCGTTGTTTGATTCGCTCCTGCGCGATCTTTACAAAGCCGGGCTTTGTCTGGGTGTGAAAACGCTCGATCCGAACATCAACAACGAGCTTATCAACGGCGCGGTCAAGTTCCGCAAGTGCCCGATATCGGTGCTGCGCGGCAATTCCCCGCAGGAAGTCACCGGCGAGGCGGAACGCGTCGACAGCGGAATCGTCTGCAATTCGACCCTGCACAATTTCCTTAAAATGTTCGCCCTTTGCGATAAAACGCGGCACATTACCAAAAGCAATGCCATAATCAGCATCGTAAGCGTGTTCCTGTCGTTCGCCGCGGTCGCCTTTCTGGCTGTCACGGGCGACGTCGGCGCGCTGACGTCGCTTCACGCGCTGGCGTTCCAGCTTTTCTGGCTGCTGCCGGTATGGCTTGTCTCGATCTTTATGATATAAATTCGTCCTCAAACGGAAAAAATTTGTCGTTTTTAACAAAAAATGCGAATTTGACTCTTGATTATTCGGGGCGAATAATATATAATAACTCTATCTGCATATAACAATTCTTTTGGAGGATACATCAATGGCTAAATTCGCGTCATCACAAATCAGGAATCTGTGCTTTGTCGGCCACAGCGGCGACGGCAAGACTTCTCTCGCCGAGACTATTCTTTATCTTGCAAAGGCTACGGACCGGCTTGGCAAAGTTACCGAGGGCAACACGGTCAACGATTTTGACCCCGAGGAAATAAAGAGGGGCTATTCGATATACACCTCCGTCTCCAACATCGAATGGAACGGCAAAAAGATCAACATTCTCGACACTCCCGGTATGTTCGATTTCGCCGGTGAAGCGCTTGAGGGTGTGGCTGTAGCCGCCAGCGCGGTGATCGTCGTCGACGGCAAGACCGGCTGCAAAGTCGGCACTGAGCACGCCTGGGATTATGCTTCCGGCAAGCCCAAAGCCTTCTTCGTAAACAAGATCGATGAGGAAAATTCCGATTTCGAAAAGGTCTATAACGGCCTTCACGAAACTTTCGGTTCAGAAGTCTGCCCGCTGCTTGTCCCCTTCAACGAGGGCACTCCCAACCTCGGCTTCTACGATCTTATCAGCGACGAAGCCTTTACCTGCGATAAGGGCGGCAACCGCGTAGCGGCTCAGCTCCCCGCGGGATACTCCGATAAAGTTGCGGCTTATAAATCCGCACTCGAAGAAGCGCTCGCCGCCACCAGCGACGAACTGATGGAAAAATTCATTATGGAAGAGCCGCTCACCAACGAGGAAAAACACGAAGCGCTCAACGTCGGGCTCGTTACCGGCGCGATCGCTCCCGTATTCTGCGGCTCCGCTTCGAATTTCGCCGGCGTTAAATTCTTCCTTGATACCGTCGCCGCCGCGTTTGTTTCCCCGCTCGACGCAATGAAGGGCGCGGATGAAAACGGCGAACCCGCCATATTCGTGTTCAAGACCCTTTCCGATAACTTCGGCAAAAAGGTGTTCTTTAAAGTAATGAACGGCACTCTTAAAAAAGACACCGTTCTTAACAACCTCATCACCGGTCAGCAGGAAAAATTCGCAAGACTTTGCACCGCCGTCGGCAAAAAAGAGACTGAAGTCGACGAACTCGCCACCGGCGATATCGGCTATACCGTAAAACTCGTCAACACCAACATCAACGATACGCTCGTTGCCGGATCGCGCAAAGAACCGTTTGCAAAGATCGAGTTCCCGAAACCCTATTACACCATGGCGATCAAACTGCTCTCGAAGAACGATGAAGACAAGATCTCTTCCGGCATTGCAAAACTGCTTGACGAAGATCCCACTCTCCGCTACGAGAACAACCCCGAAACCAAACAGATGACGGTTTCCGGCCTCGGCGACATCCATCTCGACGTTATGTGCGCCAAACTCAAAACCCGCTATGGCACCGCGATCGAACTTGTCGAACCGAAGATCGCCTACCGTGAAACCATCAAGAAACCCGTCGCCGTCGAAGGCAAACACAAAAAGCAGTCCGGCGGTTCCGGTCAGTACGGCCACGTCAAGATCACCTTCTCGCCCGGCGAAGCCGAAGGGCTCACCTTCACTCAGAGCGTCGTAGGCGGCAACGTGCCGAAGAACTATTATCCCGCGGTCGAAAAAGGTTTGCAGGAAGCAATGCAGAAGGGCGTTCTCGCCGGATTCCCGGTCGTCAACCTCGCCGCCGACCTGTTCGACGGTTCCTATCACCCCGTCGACTCGAACGAAATATCGTTCAAACTCGCCGCCAAACTCGCCTATAAAGAAGGCCTTCCCAAAGCCAACCCCGTAATACTCGAACCGGTCGGCTACCTCAAATGCACCATTCCGACTTCGTTCTCGGGCGATATAATGGGCGACGTCAGCAAACGTCGCGGCAGGATAATGGGTATGAGCGAAAGCAGCCGCAAGGGCTATACCGTTATCGAAGCCGAAGTACCCTGCGCCGAAATGACGGTTTACGCCATCCAGCTCCGCGCCATGACTCAGGGACGCGGCAGTTACACGTTTGATTTCGTCCGCTACGAGGAAGCTCCGGCGGAAGTTGCTCAGAAGGTCATCGCCGAAGCCAAGAAGGACGAAGAAGAATAAAATTTCCCGCTTTGCGGCAAAAATGGTTTTACAGCAACACCCTAACAGAGGAAGCGAGGCTTTAATATGTACAATAAAACTCACGGGCTGCGCCGTATCGCGCTGGTGACGCTCGCCGCCATGTTTATGGCGACGGTGCTCGCGGCTTGCGTAAACGTCCAGAATATCGAGGACGCCGACCTTGAACAGAGCTTTAATATCGGCGAATCTTCGGCGGTCGAGGAAAGTTCGCAGGACGAGATCTCCACGCCTGACGGATATACCGAAGCCCCCACGGTCGAACAGATAATCAACATTTCTCCGCGTACCGTGGCTGTGGTCGGGCGCTGTGAACCGAATTCGGTCATCCGCGTTACCGGCGGCGTCGAAGACGTCGAGACCGAATCGAAAGACGGCTATGATTATTACGTGATCGAAGTCGATCTGGAATACAGCAGGAACCTTTTGGAGATCACGGCACAGACCGAAGGCAAACACGAAAGCCTCCCCCGCGAATTCGTGGCTTCTTACAACGCCACCGCCGACACCCGTCTTGACGGCAACAGCGTTTCGGTCGGGACCGATTCGCGCCTTTATTTCGACAAGATGGCTGACAGCGCCGCGGGCAAAAATCTCTATACTTCCTCGCAGGTGCTTCAGATAAGGGATTATATTTCCAACCTCTATACCGCTTACGCATACGACAGGGCTTCCGGTCAACCGGTTGATCTTATCGTTTGCCTTATCCCCAACGTCACCACGGTATATCCCGAGATAATCCCCGACGGGACTTATGAACCCGCCAACACAACGGTTTACGACCAGGTCCTTTCGGCTCTCAAACAGACCCGCGCGACTGTCGTCGACATGCGCGAGGAGTTCCTTGCTCTGCGCGACGATTCGACCGTTTCGGAATACGGCGGACTTTACCGCGAGACCGACGATTCGCTTTCGGATTACGGCGCTTATCTCACCTATAAAGCAATAATGGATAAAGTCGCCGTAAGGTTCCCTCAGGCGCTCCCGCGCGATATAAGCGAGTTCAACGTGAGAAAAGTTTCCGGCGCGCTGGGCGGCAACCTTGTCTCCTACCGCGGGATCGACAATCAGCTCATCACCGAGGATATCGTCAGGCTCGAACCGGGCTTCAGCCTTGCGCTCGGCAAAAATTCAGCCGGTTATTCCGCGATCAGTTCGCTGAAAAAATATGTCGACCCGGCGAATAAAGATTACAGTTACTTCACCAAGGTCGATTCCGGCGACAACGTCAACGGCATCGGCGAACGTTGGGTCATCGATACCGAACGTTCCGAGGAACTCGAACTCCCCGTCGCGCTTATCTACAGAGACAATTCGTCGTTTTCTTTTTCGGATATCCTTGCCGAACGTTTCGAGATGGCGGTCCTCGCACGCACCGGAGAATACAGCATAAACCTCTCGCAGACAATGCAGTATAAACGCGAAGGCCAGACGGTTTCGGATTATATCATCATTATAATTTCCGAAGACAGTATGGATACCGCATTCAGCGTAAACTGAACGAAAGACAAATAATAATAATCCCCCCGTAAAACGGGGGGATTATTATATTGATTCACTGTTCTTTTAAAACGTCGCATTCTTTTATGCCGTAGTATTCAAACGCCGCAAGCGTAGAAGCGTCCATAACTTCGCCGCAGACGGCGATCGGCACGGCGGGCGGACAGCTTACGCTCGTACCCGCGCAGATCCTTCCGACGCAGTCTCTGACGTCGATCCGTTCGAACGGGGCGAGCAGCGCGGCGCCGATCGGGACAGCCGACAGATTCATTTTTATAAAAGGCGGTCGCGATCGCACCGGCGCGCGGCGTGGAAGCGAAGCCAGCGCGGAGCATAGTTTTTCCAGATCTTCGCCGCCGTTGTTCGGCGTCGGCATAAAAATCACACGGTCCGGTTCGGCAAAATCACAATAAATTCCGCGCTCGCGCAGGAAGGAATCGACTTCTTTCCCGGTGTAACCGTAACTTTTCGGAGCAAGGCTTATTTTCATCGGTTCGTCGCCGACAGTTTTAAACCCGGCTTCGTTCAGTTTAAGCTTTAACGCTTTCACCTGCTCGCAGCATTTTATGATCTTCGCGCCGTATCCGTTCGCCAAAGCAAGGTTGCATTCGTCGAGCGAGCGCAGTATAAGATAGGAGGGCGAGGTGGAGCCGAAAGTCGACATGGCGTTTTTTACCGCGTGCGCGTTTTTCAATTCCTTCGGCGCGCTGTGCGAAACGTGAAGGTAAGCGCCGCCGGTAAGCACTGGCAAAGTCTTGTGCGCCGAATCGCAGCAGACGTCTGCGCCGGCGCTCAACGGATGAAGCCCTTCTCCGGCAAATTTAAGATAGGCGCCGTGCGCGTTATCGACCGCAAGTAAAACTTTTTTCTCTTTGCAGACGGCGGAGATCCCTTTTATATCCGCCATCCCGCCGGAATAATCGGGCGAAGTGATATATACCGCGGCGTATTCGCCGTTTTCAAGGCGGCGCCTTATCCCATCGGGCGACGCGTTTCCGTATATAAGCTCTCCGCTTTCGGGGAGTATCCAGTCGACTTCAAACCCAAGCAGTCCCGCGGCGGTGATAAACGATTTGTGCGCGTTCCTCCCCGCGAGTATCCTGCGCGGCAGACGGTTTTCCAGCGCATAAGTAAGCGCCATTCCCGTCATTGCGCGGATGCACAGCGACGACCCTTCTGTCGAATAAGCGGTATAAAACGATCCGAAAAGCGACGAGGCGTTCGATTCGCTTTGGCTTATTATCCCGTCGGATTCATAAAGACTGTCGGCGCCGGGTATTTCGGTTATATCAAATCTTTCGGCGCCGTTCGCACCTTTGTGCCCCGGCATATGCAGCCTGATACTGCCGCTTTCGGCGTATCTGTCAAGAAAATCCGCTATCGGGGCGTTCATTCTTCTTCACCGCGCAGCTGTTCGTCCGCGGCAAGCATTATTGCGCATTCCATTCGCTTTTTAAAAAGCTCGCAGCCCTTTTTATAAACTCCGTTCACTCTGCCGGTGGCGTGCAGAGCGTTTGCGGCGCATCCGCCTGAACAGTAAAGCCTCGCCCAACAGCCGCGGCATTCCTCGCGGGTATAAACGTTGCAGGCGGCGAACTCGTCCTGCACTTCTTTGGCTTTTATGCCGTCGAATATGTTGCCGAGCAAAAACTTTTCTTCCCCGACGAACTGATGGCAGGGATAAAGATCTCCCCAGGGAGTGACCGCCATGTATTCGGTCCCCGATCCGCATCCCGATATCCTTTTGTAAATGCAGGGTCCGCCCGAAAGATCGAGCATATAGTGATAAAACGTGAAAGGCCGCCCTTCGTCGCGGCGCTTGATCATAAGCAGCGCAAGCTCTTCATATTGCTTCTTGACCGTTTCGATATCTTCGTCGGTAAGAGCCGCGGGATCGCCCTCCGCGGCGACGACGGGTTCCATGCTCAACTCGTCGAAACCGAGATCGAGCATGACCTTTACGTCCTCCAGAAAATCGGGGTTCGCGTGGGTAAACGTGCCGCGCATATAATAGTTTTTGCCGCCGCGCCGCTTTACAAGTTCGCGGAACTTGGGCACTATCCTGTCCCAGGAGCCGTTTCCGGCGTAATCGACGCGGTATTTATCGTGGATCTCCTTGCGGCCGTCGAGGCTTAAAACAACGTTGACGCATTCTTTGTTGGCAAAATCGATTACCTCGTCGTCGATAAGCAACCCGTTGGTGGTAAGCGTAAAACGGAAATTTTTCCCGTTCTCTTTTTCGATCGACCGGGCGTAAGCCACAAGCCGTTTGACCACTTCAAAATTCATCAGCGGTTCGCCGCCGAAAAAGTCGACTTCAAGGTTGCGGCGGCTGCCGGAATTCTCGACAAGAAAATCCAGCGCGCGCTTGCCGACCTCATAGCTCATCACCGCACGCTCCCCGTGATATTTGCCCTGGCTGGCAAAGCAATAATCGCAGTTGAGGTTGCAGGTGTGTGCGACGTGAAGGCAAAGCGCTTTTATTATCCCGGCGCTGCGCTGTTTAAGCTCGCCCGCCAAAGGTTCGAACCCGTCCTCCGAGAACAGAGTCCCCTCGTTTTTAAGTTCTTCGACGGAATCGAGCACTTCGTCGATATCGGCTTCGTCGCCGCCGGAGTATTTTTTGCACAGCTCGGCTCTCACTTCAGCGCGCGGCGCGCCGGAATCGAACAGCGCGATCGCGTCATAGGCAAGATCGTCGACAACGTGAACGCTGCCCGAACAGACGTCGACGACGATATCGTAACCGTTAAGTTTGAATTGATGTATCATACATTTACCCGTTCACGAAAAAACGGCGCGGGAAAGCCACGCCGTCTTTGCGTTTTTAATTGATTATTTGTTGTTTTCGCACTTCTGGTTTGCGATGCCGCAGCTGGTCTTGCAAGCGGACTGGCAAGAAGTCTGGCATTCGCCGCAGCCGCCTTTTTTGGCGCTGGCGCAGAGGTTGCGGGTCTTTAAAGTTTTAACGTGTTTCATGTCGATTCCCTCCGTTTTTCGTCTTTACTTTGTAAATATAACATAAAAATCCGTTTTAGTCAATAGCCGTATCGCAATTTGTTTATCTGCGGCAGGAAATATTAAGCGCTTTATATGGACGGGTTCCGGCGCATCCGGCACAATAAGCGGCGGGTTTTTTTGCTTCCGGCGGGGAATAAAACGCAAAAACACCTTGCAATAATCGCAAAAAGGTGTTATAATACAAAATAATTCCGGTTTTGCGGCTTTTTTGCCGTTTACGGAACAATTCGATTTGGGAGGCTGTATAATGGCTATTAAGGAAACTCTTACCCGAATAACCGACCTTTACGCCGCGCCGGACGGTTTCGGCGGCAAAAAAATAAAAGTCGGCGGCTGGATCAGGACGATCCGCTCGTCGAACGCGTTCGGTTTTATCGAGCTGAACGACGGGACCTGCTTTAAAAATATTCAGGTCGTGTTCGAAAGCGACAAAATAGATAATTACAAAGAGATCGCAAAACTCAACGTCGCCGCCTCGGTCGTTTGCGACGGCACTCTTGAACTGACTCCCGGCGCAAAGCAGCCGTTCGAGCTGAAAGCCGAAAATATCTCGATTGCCGGGCTTTCCACGCCCGATTACCCCATTCAGCCGAAGAAGCATTCGTTTGAATTCCTGCGCACCGTCGCCCATCTCCGCCCGCGTGCAAACACCTTCAACGCCGTGTTCCGCGTGCGCTCCGTCGCCGCTCAGGGGATCCACCGCTTCTTTGCCGACAAAGGCTTCGTTTACGTCAACACCCCCATCATCACCGCAAGCGACGCCGAGGGCGCGGGCGAGATGTTCCGTGTGACCACGCTGGATGTCAACGATCCGCCGCGCGGCGAAAACGGCAAAGTCGATTATTCCAAAGACTTTTTCGGCAAATCGACAAACCTCACCGTCTCCGGCCAGCTCGAAGCCGAATGCTTCGCGCTCGCTTATTCCAACGTTTATACCTTCGGCCCGACTTTCCGCGCCGAGAACTCCAACACCCCGCGCCACGCGGCCGAGTTCTGGATGATCG
>CAMZED010000009.1 GCA_947305675.1 uncultured Clostridia bacterium
CGCATCGGGGTCGACGTTAAGCCCGTAATTTTTCGATAATTCAAGCACGCGCTTGCGCGCGTCCTTCTTTTGCACAAAGCCGAATTTCGTCGGTTCGGTGCCCAAAATAATGTTGTCAAGCACGGTGAATACTTCTACCAGTTTAAAATGCTGGTGGACCATACCTATACCGAGCGCGTTTGCGTCGTTAGGGTCGTTTATGGTGACCTTTACGCCGTCCTGGTATATCACGCCCGATTCCGGCTGATAAAGCCCGAAAAGCACCGACATAAGCGTGCTTTTACCGGCGCCGTTTTCGCCGAGCAGGGCGTGGATCTCGCCGCGCTTGAGCTGAAGCGTTATATTGTCGTTTGCGATGATGCCAGGGAATACTTTGGTTATATTCCGCATCTCGATCGCATAGGGTGCGTCATTTGTTCTGGTCTGTTCGTTCATATCGTCAGCACTCTCTTAGTTTTAATCCGGTATGCGAAACCGGTTTTGCGGCAGTAATAAAACGGGCTGCTGCATTTTTTGCAGCAGCCCGTAGCGGAAAACTTATGCGTCTATTTCAACAGTGACTTTGGTCCAGCCGGCGGTAACGTCATCGGGAACAACGTCCTTCGGAGTAACTTCGCCGCTCTTGATTTTTGCATAAAGAGCATTGTAATCTTCGACCGAGAAGTTCTTGAGAGACCAGGTGTCGGTCGGGAGTCCGGTAGCGTCGTCGGAAGCGCCGAGGTTCTGAGCGTTGTTTTTAAGCTCGGAATCCCACTTGCCGTCGTAGAACTGACCGAGAACCTTCTGAACCGAAACAGCGAGACCCTTCATTGCGGAAGTGATGACTCTTGCGGATTCATAGGATTGGTCGACGTCGACGCCGATGACCTTCGCGTTGTCGTATTTGCCGGCAGCGGAAAGTACGGAGTTGAACATAGATCCGCCGCAAGCAAACACAACTTCTGTGCCGCCGTCATACCAGCCGGAGATCTGAGTCTGAAGTTCGGGGGAAGCGGAGAAGGTGGAGCCGTAAAGGAAGCTGTATTTTACAGAAACGTCGACGTTCTTTTCAACAGCAGCTGCCTCGGCGCCCTGGAGGAAGCCGTAGCCGTAACGGTTAACCGCGGGGTTGGTTCCGCCGCCGCCGCCGGTAAAGCCGAGTTTGGTGTAGCCTTCCATAACAGCCGCGTAGCCTGCAAGGTAACCGGATTCCTGTTCCTTGTAAACGATAGCGGTGACGTTGTCAAGCCCGAGTGCCCAACCGTCGACGAATACGAACTTAATGTCGGGGTTCTGGGTTGCGATCTCGGTCATAGCGGTAGCCTGAAGGAAACCGGGGGCAACGATGATCTTCGCACCGTTGGTGATAGCCTGCTGCATAGCGGTCTGACGGTCGGTATCGGACGCGTCGGCGCCATTTGCGGGCTGATAGTACTTATAGGATTTGCCGTTGTCTTTAGCATAGCGTACAACGCCTTCCCAGGTGCCCTGGTTAAAGCTCTTGTCAAGCAGCTGTCCTACGTCGGTAACGAGCGCGATCTCCGCGGTGCCGTCCTGAGCGGCGCCGTCGGCGGTAAGATCAAGCTCGTCTGCTTTGGATTCTTCGGTAGCGGGGGTGCAGGAAGCGAATGCAAGTGCGACGCCCGTAACCATGAGCAGAGCAAGAACGATTGCTGTGATGCGTTTCATAACATAAAGTCCTCCAAAAAAATTTTGTCACATCCTGATGACGATTATACTATACCATATCTTTTTATCCATTGCAAGTGTATTATGTAGACCAAATCGACGGTTTTTGACAACATTTTTTAATGATCGCACGATTTATTCCATAAAATCCGGAGTAAACGAATGCGGAAGCAGTTCTCCGAGCGTAAGCCGATCGAACCGTTCCCCGTCTTTCATAACAAGTACCGGCATTTCGGGCTTGCAAAATTCCGCCATTACCTGCCGGCAGACTCCGCAGGGCGGGAAAGCCGATTCCGATTTGCCGTTCTTCCCGCTGCAGACGGCAATAAGTTTGAATTCCCTATCGCCTTCACTTACCGCCTTGAAGATCGCGGTGCGTTCGGCGCAGTTTGTCGGTGTATAGGAAGCGCTTTCGATGTTGCAGCCTTTGTATATTTTTCCGTCCGCGGTCATGATCGCGGCTCCGACGGCAAAATGCGAATATGGCACGTAAGCCGCCTTCTGTGCTTCAAGCGCCGCCTTGCATACGGCTTTTTCCTCGGCGGTGGGAGCGGCGATATCGCGCCAGAATCCGGTCCCGTCGCCGCGGTAGGAAATGCCGAGATATTCCGCGACCGTGGCGGCTATATCGCAAAAGCCTTTTCGCGTGCCGAGATTGACCGGAGCGACCGGTTTGCCGTAAACCACAAGCGGGATATGCTCGCGCGTGTGGTCGGTATGGTCGTCGCCGGGATCACAGCCGTGGTCGGCGGTGATGAACAGAACGTCTTCTTCGCCCATACTGCCGATAAAAGTTTCAAGCCATGAATCGAATTCCGAAAAAGCGGCGGCATAGCCGTCGATATCCTGACGGTGACCGTAAAGCATATCGAAATCGACGAGATTGACAAAACAAAGTCCTTCGAAATCTTTGTCGAGCGCCTCAAGCGCATACTTCATCCCCTCGGTGTTCGAATGGGTATAGACTTTTTCGGTAACGCCGCTTCCGGCGAAGATATCATTGATCTTGCCGATCGCATAAACGGTTTTTCCGGCGGCGGAGAGGGCGTCGAGCAGAGTCTGCTTCGGCGGGAGGAGCGAAAAATCATGGCGGTTCGCTGTGCGGGTATAGTTGCCCGGGGTCCCGGTGAACGGCCTTGCAATGACCCTCCCGACGGCGTGTTTGCCGGTGAGTATCTTTCTTGCGATACGGCAGTATTCATAAAGATCTTCAAGCGGCACCGTTTCCTCGTGCGCGGCGATCTGAAAAACGCTGTCGGCGGAGGTATAAACTATGAGTTTTCCGGTTTTTACGTGTTCCTCGCCGTAATCCTTTATAACTTCGGTGCCGGAATAAGGTCTGTTGCAAAGGACTCCCCGCCCGGTGAGTTTTGTGAATTCGTCGAGTATTTCCGCGGGGAACCCATCGGGATAAACCGGCATCGGCGAAGGCGAGACCACACCGGCGATCTCCCAGTGACCGATGGTGGTATCCTTGCCCATTGAACGTTCGGCAATCCGGCAAACCGCCGCGGCGGGGTTTTCCTCTTGCGGGAGGAATTCCTGACCGTCGATATTCCCCATTCCGAGTTTTTTAAGCGTTTCGAACCGGAACTTCGGCGATTGCGATATCCTTTTAAGTGTGTGGCAATCGTGATCGCCGAAAAGACGTGCGTCGGGCATCTCGCCGGCGCCGAGCGAATCGAGAACGATTATAAAGGCGCGTTTCATTAAGATCTACCTCATTTTTCAAGTTTTTTCGCGGTTTTCAGAGCGAGTTCCATCATATCGGTAAACGAGCTGCGGCGTTCCTCGGCGGTGGTTTCCTCGCCGGTGATAAGGTGATCGGACACGGTGCAGATCGCCAAAGCGTTTTTCCCGGCGCGCGCCGCGTTCATATAAAGGGCGGCGGCTTCCATCTCGATAGCCATCACTCCCATTTTTCCCCAGGCTTTCGAAGGGATGAACGCCTCGGGCAGGCCCTCGACGTCGTTATAAAAGGTATCCGACGACAAAAGGTTGCCGACGTGGTATCTCAGACCCATTTCCGAAGCGGTCTCGGTGCAGACTTTAAGCATCCCGTAGCTGCAGATCGGCGCAAAGCTGCCGGGAAGATGGTACTGTGACGCGTAATCGGAATTGGTGCAGGCGCCCATACCGATAACGATATCTCGCACGCGGATCTTTTCGCTGATCGCTCCGGCTGAGCCGATACGCATAATGTTATCCACACCGAAAAAGTTGAACAGTTCGTAGGAATAGATCCCGATAGACGGCATACCCATGCCGCTTGCCATCACCGAGACTCTGCATCCTTCATAAAACCCGGTATAGCCCTGAATCCCGCGGACGTTGTTGACCAGCTTTGCGTTCTGCAAAAAATTGTCGGCAATGAATCCGGCGCGGAGCGGATCGCCCGGCATAAGCACCGTCGGCGCGAAATCGTCGGGAGTCGCGTCGATGTGCGGAGTGGGATAATTTGCCATTGTTTTATACCTTCCTTTCGTTTACTTCTCCATCGATTTTGCGATCTTCACAACGCGGCTTGTGCCGAGCCGCGAAGCACCGAGCGCAATGAAATCCGCCGCGTCTTCAAGCGAAGATATCCCGCCCGCGGCTTTGATCTTTAAATGGTCGGCGACGTGTTCTTTCATAAGTTTTACGTCCTCTTTGGTGGCGCCGCCCGTCGAAAACCCGGTGGAGGTTTTTATGTATTCGGCGCCGGAAAGCGAAACGAGTTCGCACATTTTTATCTTTTCTTCGTCGGTAAGCAGACAGGTCTCGATGATAACCTTTAAAAGTTTACCGGCGCAGGCTTTTTTGACCGCGACGATCTCGGCAAGCACTTCCTCGTATTTTTTGTCTTTCAATAACCCGACGTTTATGACCATATCGATCTCGTCGGCGCCGTTGCCGACGGCGTCGGAAGCCTCGAAGCATTTCGCCGCGGTCGTGGAATAGCCGTTCGGGAACCCGATTACCGTGCAGATCTTTAATTTATCGCCGACGTATGCTTTCGCGGCTTTAACATAGCACGCCGGGATGCAGACCGAAGCGACCGAATATTTTATCCCATCGTCGCACAGGGCCCTTATATCCTCCCATCTTGCGCTTTGGGACAGCAGAGTGTGATCGCATTTGGCGAGTATTTCGCTGATCTCCATTATTTTTCCTCCTTTTCGGCGCGTTCTTTTTCATCTATCAACGCGCGGTAGCATTTGTAACACATTCCCTCGTACCTGTCGTTTCCGCCCAGGCAGATCTGAGAGCCTTCGGTTATTATCACGCCGTCGTCGTCAAAGCGAGCGTTCACGGTCGCCTTTCTTCCGCAGCGGCAGATGGATTTTATTTCGGTAATGCTGTCGGCTATCTCGAAAAGCCGCATACTCCCCGGGAAAAGTTTTGTCTGAAAATCCGCCCTCAGTCCGAAGCAAAGCGCGGGGACGTCCTGCTTGTCGGCAAGATCTTTTAACTGTTCGACCTGTTTGCCGGTGAGAAACTGGCATTCGTCGCAGATGACGACGTCTTTGTATTTTTTGCCGTTCCCGCGGGAAATAAACTCGGAATAAAGATCGATATCCGCCGGGACCGATTCCGCGTCGGCAAAGAGCCCGATGCGCGACCTGAGCACGGTGTGAAGTTTACCGTCGCCGCCGACAAAATCGTCGCGCGTGTCGGTGGCGGGTTTTATAAGCCAGACGGACTGATCCTTTTCCTCGTAATTGAATTTAGTCATAAGCGCCTGTGCGGTCTTCGAACTGCCCATCGCGCCGAACTTAAAATAGAGTTTTGCCATTACGCGAACCCTCTCTTTCCGCAATCATTTTATCATAATAATTTCTAACTTTCAAGAAGAATTATCTTATTTGTTATAACGCATCATTACAGCGCATAAAAAGATTGCGATTGACAACCTGCCGACGCTGTGTTAAAATAAACATCAATAACCGAAAAGGATGTTGCACTATGAAGAAAAGAATCATCGCGCTGCTTTTGTTTGCCGCGTTTGCCGTCGGCGCGCTCGCCGCGTGCAATAACGGAAATACCGAAACCTCCGCCGGCGGTTCACAATCCGAAGGGCAGGATGAATCCGCCGCCGAAAGCGTAAACCCCGAATCGGCGTGGAAAGACGCCAACGGCAACTGGACCATCAAGCAGGAAGTCAAGGATTTCAAAAACCGCACCTTTACCATCTGCGTAAGAGGCTCTTCCGTTGGCACATATCAGTCGGACGACTTCACCACCGACGGAACTCTTTACGGCGACACGCTTAACGAAGCGGTCAACATTCGTAATAACTTTGTATCCGATACTTACAACGTCGACCTTGTCGTTGACAAAAACGACAACTATATGAACGCCATCCGCAACGATATCGAAACGCTCACCGGCAATTACGACGCAATAATGCCCGCGCTGAGCGAACTTGCGGTGCTTGCCGGCGAAGGCAAACTTTACGAGCTGACTTCCATCCCCGGATTTGATATCTCGGCGCCCTGGTATGACAGCCACGCGACTTCGGCGTTTTCGATACAGAACAAGGTTTATTTCACCACGGGCGATATAACCATACTTAACAAAGTCTGCGCTCCTTCGATCCTGTTCAACAAGGAAATGATCAAGAGTTATCATCTCGACGATCCTTATCAGCTGGTAAACGATCATCAGTGGACTTTCGACAAACTTCAGCAGATGGCGAAAGCCGTCGTCGATTTAAGCAGTACCGACGTTTATGAGAACACCTACGGTATGCTTACCGAATATAACAACCCGTTTGATTTCTTCGGCGCCGCCGGCGAACTTATCACCGTTAAAGACGAGAACGATCTTCCCGTGCTCAATCTCGGCGGGGAACGTTCGATATCGCTTGCCGAAAAGATTCTTGACGTTTACGCCAACGGCGACGATTGGCTTATATTCGGGCAGGACAGCCGTTTCCAGGGGTTCTCCAACTCGCTCAAACTGTTCGGCACGGGCCACGCTCTGTTCAGGCCTTCGGGCTTCTCCGCCGCCACGAAACTGCGTAAGAGCTCCGACGTTATGTTCGGCATACTCCCCTATCCGCTTATGGATTCGACTCAGGACGATTATATCAGCTATTGCGGGAGCAGTTCCGACGTTGCCGGCATTGCCATCCCGCTCACCGCGAAAGATCCCGAATTCTCGGCTTATATGATCGACGCGTATTCCGCTTCCGCCAAGAATTACATTACGCACGCTTATTACGACGTGAACTTAAGGTGGAAAGAAACTTACGATAACGACAGTATCGCAATGCTCGATCTTATATTCAGCCACATCGTTTATGATATGGGTGAAGCGTTCGATTTCGGCGGAGTTACCACGGTGTTCAAGGAACTCACCGCCGCAAGAAGCTCGAACATCGTTTCGAGGCTCGACGGTATAATCGATAAAGCGAAGATCGAGATCGCCGAACTTCGTGAACAATACGCCGACTGACGCGGACTGAAAAATCAGCATACGGCTCGCTTAAATGCGAGCCGTATTTTTTAAAAAAATCTGTGATTTTAAGAATTATTTAGGATTTCCGCCGTAATATACAACCGTAACACAAACAAAGGAGGAAACGTTATGAACATTACGCTTTACGGCGCGGCAAGCGAAAAGATCGACGAAGTTTACAAGAAAGCCGCCGAGGCGCTCGGCAGAGAGATCGCAAGAAGAGGCCACACGATGGTTTACGGCGCCGGCGCGACCGGACTTATGGGAGCCGCGGCGAGGGGGATCACCGCCGAAAACGGAAGCATTATCGGGGTCGCGCCGCACTTTATGCGCAGCCTTGAACCGATCTATGACCGCTGTACCGAACTGATCGACACCGAAACCATGTCGCAGCGCAAAGATCTTATGGAAAAGCTCGCCGACGCGTTTGTTATCGTGCCCGGAGGGATCGGCACTTTTGACGAATTTTTCCAGATACTGACATTAAAGAGCCTGGGAAGACACAACAAACCGATAGTGCTGTATAACGTCTGCAACTTCTGGGACAATATGCTGGCTGTGATCGGATCGGATATGTTCAAAGGTTTTATCCATTCCGACGTTTCGGACTGCATTGCCGTGACAGAATCGCCCGTCTCCACGCTCGACGCCATCGAACGGCTGGCGGGAAAATAAAAAAGCGGTCGAGACGCCGGGTGTTGTTAAGGACATTCGGCGTTCCCCCGCTTTTATTTGAATTTCATTCGCTTTTAAAGCACCAGCGTAAGGTTGTTCAATCCGAGCGAATTTACGTAGTTGGCGCTTTTTGTCATTCCCATGACCATACGGATACCGATGTGAGAAGTGGGATCGTCGGTCTGATGCAGCTTCATATAATTTACCGGGTCGAAATTCTGGCAGTTATCTCTTATACGTATTACCCTGGTGCCGTCTTTTATGATAATGCGTATATCGATGCTGTGCTGTTTGTTGTCCGATTTGAACCCGTGAGCGACGATATTGTTCACCATCTCTTCAACGCAAAGCGCAATAAGCGTGCTGTCTTTGGGGCTTTGCCCGTGCATACGGCAAAAATCCGACGCCTTTTTGGAGGCTTCGACCGCTTCGTTTTCCTTTGTCACGGTGAGTTCGAGACACTCGTCGTCACCCGCACCGAAATCGTCTTTTAAAAGCGCGTAAGCGTCGGCAGTGACGGCGACTTTTTTGTTCTTGAAGAACACGTAAGCCGATATGAGTATAAACGTTACGGTCTCGCCGCAGAAGAACGAGATCCACACGCCGGTAGTGCCGAAAAAGCGGCTTAAAACCACGGCGAATATCGCGGTGAACAAAAAGTTCTGGAATACCGAGATGATCTGGGTAAGAGCCGTGCGGTTAGTGCCCTGGTAATAGTTTTTGAAAGTAGTGTTCAGCGCGCAAGGGACAAGACAAAGCGAGAACAGCCTTACGCCGAGCGTAGCCATCTCACGCGCCTCGACGTTATCCGGCAGGAACAGCACCGCAAGCGCCGGAGCCAAAGCAAACACGGCGATTATCACAACCGCGTCGATCACGATCGCGTAGAAACTCATTGTTTTTACAAGCGAGCGCAGCGAGGTTCGGTCCTCGTCGGCGTAGAAGATCGAGGAAAGCATAAGCGCGACCGCGGCGATGCCGGACCCGAAGGAATAGCAGATATTGCCGGTGGACGATATTACCGAATAAGATGCGACGGCGTGATTCCCGCCGACGTCGAGCAGTACCTTGTTGAGCAGGAATACCAGCAAGACAAGGCTTATCTGGTTGACGACCGTCGGGATGCCGTATTTTACAAGTTCAAAACAGGTGCGCCATTTGAATCCTTTCGGGCGGAATTTGAATATGCATTCTTTTTTGAAGAAATAAACGATGCCTATTGCAAACGCTATGTAATAACTCAAGCTGGAAGCAAGCCCCATTCCGAACGTGCCGCCTTTTATTGCGAAAACGTTGACAAGGTCAAATACTATGTCGGCGACAGTCATTGCGGCGACGGCGACGACAAGCCTTGTGCGATTGCCGGACATTTGCATATACGGGACCATTATCTGCGCGAATATGAACGCCGGCGCACCGATAATAAAGCCTTTTAAATAATCCTGAGTGAGGAAGAACACGTCATTGCCGGGGACGGGTTCGCCCGCGCCGAGGAGCGTGCAGATCGGACCGGAAAAGATAAGCACCAGCACCAGACCGACCAGTGAAACGCCGCCGGCGAGCACCACCGAGGCGGTAAAGCAGGCGTCGGTCGCCTTTGTGTCACCGCTGCCCATCGTTTTGCCGCCGAGCACCTGAATGCCCGCCGAAAGCATACTTCCGAACGCGGCGAAAACAAGCAAAACCGGGCTGGCAAGCCCGTAAGCCGTCATTGAATCGATGCCGAGGAAACGGCTGATCATTATGCTGTCGATAAGCATACAGATCATGACCGTCATTGCTGACAGGATCTGTGTAAGCAGCATTTGTTTGAACAATTTCTTTATCATAAGAGCTTCTCCGGTGGGATCAAAAGGTTTCTTTTTCGACATACTATTTTTGATTATAGCATACAGTTCGCCCGAAATCAATAGCCGTTCGGCAAAATTCTTCCAATACCAATATATAAATGCAAATAAAAGATCCGCATAGGTTTGCCTATGCGGACCGCGTTTTTAAAAGTATTCGCGCCGGGATCATTCCGCGGCGGGAGCCTCGGTTTCCTCTGCCGGAGCTTCGGCTTCCTCTGCGGGAGCTTCGGCTTTCTCTGCGGGAGCCTCGGTTTCCTCTGCGGGAGCTTTGGTTTCCTCTGCCGGAGCTTCCTCGGCGGGAGATTCCTCTTTGTCGCTTTCAAGGAGAGCGCGGATGGAAAGGCTGAGCCTTCTGCGTTCGAAATCGGCGGCGGTGATCTTAACGGTGACTTTGTCGCCTACTTTTACTTCGTCGGCGGGGTTCTTAACGGGGTGATCCGCAAGCTGGCTGATGTGGATGAGCCCGTCGAGGTCGGTGAATATCTCTGCAAAAGCGCCGAAAGGCATAATGCTGACGATAGTTGCTTCGACAACGTCGCCGACTTTGTAATTCTTGGCGAAGATGTTCCAGGGATCGTTTTCTTCGGTCTTATAGCCGAGCGAAATACGTTTGCGTTCGGGATCGATCTCTTTTATGTAGACGTTGACGATATCGCCTTCGGCGAAAACTTCCGAGGGTTTTTTAAGCCTGCCCCAGGAAAGTTCGCTTATGTGAAGCATACCGTCGACCGGTCCGAGGTTGATGAAAGCGCCGTAGCTCATAAGAGCGCGGACTTTGCCCTCGAATTTGTCGCCGACTTTGGCGTTTGCATAAAATTCCTCCTCGGCGGCTTTGCGCGCGGCGCGAGCGGAGCTCTTGATCGAACCGACGGCTCTTTTACGTGCGTCGTTGATGTCGATAATGCGGAATTCGACCGTCTGACCTTTTAAGGGTTCAAGATCTTCACCCTTGGGGATGCCGGTCTGGGAAGCGGGGATGAACACGCGATTCGGGCCGTAAAGCACGATAACGCCTGCGAACCCTTTTTCGTTCTTTACTACTTCTTTGACCGTGCCGGTGAGATGTTCGCCGGATTCAGCCGCCGCGACTATTGCGTTCCAATATTTCTCGGCGTCGATCTTTTTACGGGAGAGAAGGACTGTGCCGTCGGAATCGCTGAACTTGCCGCAGATGACCTCGATCTCGTCGCCGACTTTATAAAGTTGGCTGAGATCGACGCCCGATTCAGACGTTATCTCATCATACGGAAGTATTCCCGTATGTTTTGTCCCGAGATCGACTTTGATCTCTGCCGGATTTACAGCTAATACGACGCCGGTAACCCTTTCACCTGTATTTAATGTTTTGAATGACTGGTCGAGCATCTCAGCAAAACTGAGTTCCTCTTTTGCGATGTCTGCCATCTTGTTATATACCTCCTGTATTATACCGCCCGGCGTCGATGCACCGGCGGCTATTGCCGATTTTTTTGCCCGACGAATAACGTCGGAATATTTTAAAAGTTCCTCCGCCGATTCGATCATAACGGCGTCGCGGCAAACGCTTGAGGCGATAGAGTAAAGTTTTGCCGTGTTGGAACTGTTCCTCCCGCCCACCACAACGGTCAGATCGCTTCCGGACGCCAGCTCGAGCACCGCCTTCTGGCGGTTCCCGGTGACGTTGCAGATGGTGTCGTACACTTTGCAGTTCGGGAAAAACCTTTTTATTACTTTGCGGCATTTAAGCCACTCTGAATTCGAATAAGTCGTCTGCACCGCGAGAATGCATTCGCTCCCGTCGGAAAACCCGGCGGGAAAAGCCGCGATCATCTCGCCGCTGTCGGCAAAAACGCGCTTTTCGCCTTTTGCACGGCTTATTATCCCGCGCACCTCGGGGTGATCTTTGTCGCCGACCAGGAACACCTTTACTTCCGGAGGCTGTGCCGCGACAAGCTCGTGGATCTTTTTCACGTAAGGGCAGGTCGCGTCGACAAAATCGGCGCCGGACGCGGATATAGCGTCGACAACCTCCTTCGGAACGCCGTGGGTGCGTATGAACACCAAAGCGCCGTCCGGCAAACCGCCGATATCTTCCGGATCTATGAATTCAACTCCGCGTTCTTTAAGCGAGCGGTTGAACGCCGGGTTATGGATCAGTTCCCCAAGACAATAAATTTTTTTATCGCCCCGGATTATGCTCTTTTCGATCATATCGACGGCGCGCTTCACGCCGAAGCAGAAGCCGCTGTGGGGAGATACCGTGATTTCCATTATTTCAATTTTCCGTTCAATTGTATCGTTCGAAATCTTCGCAGACTTTCGAGAAGGCGTATTCTGCGATCTCGTGTGAATTGGGATGTTCGTTGATCGAACTGTATTCCTCGTAAGTTATCGGTTTGCCGACGTAAACCCGCACTTTTCCGAAAGCGCAGGGCTTGAATTTTTTGTTCTTGCCGAAGCAGATGGTGACCGGCAGGAACGTGGCTTTGCAGCGAGAAGCGATCAGCCCGATCCCCGCCATAGCCTCTTCCGGCTTCGGAGCCGAGCCGGGCATTCTTGTCCCCTGGGGATAAACGCCGAGGCTTCCGCCGCCGGAAAGGACCGAGCAGGCGCTGCGCACCGCCTGCATATCGCCCCCGCCGCGTTTGATGGTTATTGCGTGGCAGCGTTTTAATACCCAGGCGAGGAATTTGTGCCTCGCAAGCGATTCTTTGGCGATGAAAGTAAGTTCGCGTTTCACGGCGTTTGAGGTAAAAAGCGCGTCGCTGAACGAAGAATGGTTTGAAATAACGACAAGGCTGCCGCCTTCCGGCTCGTTTTCGCGCCCGTGGAACTCAACGCGGTAAACGATTTTGCCGTACAAAAGCACGGCTTTACGTACGAAATTATAAAAACTCATGATTCCTCGAGTTTTCCCTTGATTATTTTAAGAGCTGCCTCGAACGTCATATCGATGTCAAGTTCGGAGTTATCAAGTATTGCCGAATCTTTTGCCGGGACAGCCAGGGCTATCTTGCGCGATCTGTCGTTTTCGTCGCGCCAGCGCATATCTTCCAGAACCTGTTCGTAGGTGACGTTTTCGCCCCTGCTTATAAGTTCGGCGCAGCGGCGCTTTGCGCGCGCCGAATCCGAAGCGGTGACAAAGATCTTAACTTTTGCGTCGGGCAGGATCACCGTGCCGATATCCCTGCCGTCCATAACCACGTTGTTTTCCCGCGCGATTGACCTTTGCGTTTCGAGCAGGAAAGCTCTGACTTCGGGGATCTTGGAGACGTCGGACGCGTATTTGGATATTTCGGGGGTGCGGATCTCGTCGCCAAGCTCTTTTCCGCCGAGAAAAACCTTCCCGCCGCCGTCGACAAGCTTCATGGTGATATCGATTTCGTCAAGCAGAGGTACGATGGATTCGCGGTCGTCGGAAGCGATGCCGCGTCTGAAAACAAACAGGCCCACCGCGCGGTAAAGAGCGCCGGTGTCAATATAAACATATCCGAGCTCGCGGGCGAGTTTTTTCGCCAAAGTGCTTTTGCCGGAACCCGAAGGCCCGTCAAGCGCTATTCCGACTTTGTTATCTAACATAATATATCACCAAATTGCATTATATACGTTTTATACATAAATTTCAATAGTTTTTTTCAATTTGAATTGTAAACATTTTTATTATGCGGGAGATAAAGTTTTTACCTGAAAACGGGCAGGTTCAGAGTTTGACAGCCCATTTGCCTTTCTTTACGAAAACGAAGCCGATAACGTCTTTTAAAAAGTTAAGCGACTGGACCGCGGCATACATGGGAAGAATGGGAATATCGGTGAACCGGGCGAGAATAAGCGCCGCCGGAACGCTGACAGCCCAGGAAAAGCCGGAATCGAATATTATGGTTATAAGTGCCTGCCCGCCGGAACGCAGCGTGAAATAAGCCGCGTTGGCGTAGGCGTCGAACGGCATGGTGGCGGCGCAGATCAGCATAAAGCCCGTGGCGAGGTTTTTTACGTCGTCGCCGGTGTTGTAAAGCTGCGGCACAAAAGGCGATAAAGCCGCGAACGCCGCGCCGACGCCTATGCTTAAAAACACCGAGAACCTCATAAGCCGTTTCGCGGTGGGTTTCGCCTCCTCGATCTCGCCCGCGCCGAGCATCTGACCGAGTATTATCCCGATAGCTACGCCGACAGACATAAACGCTACCGAAAAGACGCTGAAAAACGTGTTGTTGATCTGATAAGCCGAAACCACGTTCAGCCCGCGCAGCGAATAGTAGCGCCCGACAGCGGCGGTGCCTGCCGCCCACATTGTCTCGTTAAGAATAAGCGGCATACCTTTTAAAACGATCTGCTTCACAAGCGGGAGCGGCACTTTGAAACTTCTGAACGCGCCGACGATGAATTTGTTCTTTGCACGGGCGCGGAAAGTGAAAACCGCAACTATCGCCAGCTCGACGAACCTTGAAATGACCGTGGCGACAGCGGCGCCGTCGGACCCGAGCGCCGGCGCGCCGAAATGCCCGAAAATGAGTATGTAATTGAGCACAAGATTGGTCACCACCGCCGCGATGCTCGCCGCCATGGGGAGTATGGTCTGGCCGCTTTCGCGCAGGGTGGAGGAATAGCATTGAACCAGCGTGAACGGGAGCAGCCCGATAAGCATTATGTTAAGATAACTCTTTGCACGTTCGAAGGAAAGCGCGATATCGCGCGCTTCTCCCTCGCCCTGAAGGAACATATTGATAAGTTGTCCGCCGGCGAACACGAATATGAGCGCCGCCGCGGCGGTAAGGACCAGGCAGAACAGGACTTTGAACCTGAAAGTATCGCGCAGTCCCTTGTGATCGCCCCTGCCGAAAAACTGCGCGCCGAAGATCCCGGCGCCCGAAACCGCGCCGAATATGCACAGGGTGAAAACGAATATCAGTTGGTTGGCGACCGATACCCCGGTATAATCGGCGTAGCCCACCCTGCCCACCATCAGGTTGTCGAGCATGCTGACAAGGTTGGTTATTCCGTTTTGGATAAGGATCGGTATCATCAGCGCGATAACGCGCTTTCTGAGCTGTTTTTTGTCCATAAAACAAAACTCCGTAGCAGAATGCGGGAATTATACCACAAACGCGGGTCTGTGTCAACATCCGGGTAAGTGCGGAACGAGCGTGCGGACGTGTATATTGACAAACCGGAGTTTTTGTTGTATTATGGTCACGGACCGATAATAACAACGATCGGAGAACCGGAATATGAAAGTAAAAACCAAAAAGCTGCTGACCGAACTGCTTCGCTACTGCGTTGCCGGGGGCGTGGCGTTTTTGTTCGACAGCGGCACGCTTTATCTTTTCAACAGCGTCATTTTGCCTGATATGGGTTCGGTCGCCCTGTTCGGCGTGTCCGAAGGTTCATGGCTTTATTGGGATATCCGCCTGGCGATAGCGACCACGTTGGGTTTCATCGTCGGGATAACCGTCAACTACCTTATATCGATCTTCTTCGTTTTCACCGGCGAAACACAAAAGAAGCGAGGAAGGAACGTAAAAGCCTTTCTTATATTCGCCCTGGTCGGATTCATCGGGTATTTGCTCACCGTCGCCGGGGTCCAGCTGGGCTGTATAATATTCGGCATCACCACCGACAAAGCCGCCGCAAACTACAACGGGATCGGGCTTTTGGCGGTGAGGGCGGTCGTCGCCGGGATAGTTATGATATGGAACTACGTCGGCAGAAAAGTTTTAGTTTATAAAGGAGAATAAAATGGATAAGCAAGTTGTAATAATCGGCGCCGGACCCGCCGGGCTTACCGCGGCGTATAAACTGCTTACCGAAACCGATTATAAACCCCTGATCCTTGAAGAAAGCGATGTTATCGGCGGAATATCGCGCACGGTGAACGTAGGCGGCGACAGGATGGATATCGGAGGGCACCGCTTTTTCTCGAAAAACGACGAGGTGATGGATTTCTGGCGCGGGCTTATGCCGGTGCAGGGCTCCCCCGCGATGGACGACAAAATCCTCGGCAGGGAAAAGCCTTTGGCGCCGAACGGTCCCGATCCCGAAAAAGAGGACCGTGTAATGCTTATCCGCGACAGAGTATCGCGCATATATTTTCTTAAACACTTCTTCGACTACCCAATATCGCTCAGCGGTTCTACCATAAAAAACATGGGATTCGGCAGGACGTTGAAAGCCGGATTCGGCTATATGAAAGCGATGGCGGTCAAAAAGCCCGAAGATTCTTTGGAGAATTTTTACATCAACCGCTTCGGACGTCCGCTTTACGAGATGTTCTTCGAGGATTACACCGCAAAAGTCTGGGGCATCAGCCCCAAAGAGATATCCGCCGACTGGGGCGCCCAGAGAGTAAAAGGGCTTTCGCTTCGCAAAGCCGTCGCGGCGATGCTTAAAAAGCCGTTCCAAAGCAAAAAAAGCATCGAGCAGAAAAACGTCGAAACTTCGCTGATCGAGCAGTTCATCTATCCCAAAAAAGGTCCCGGACAGCTTTGGGAAACGCTTGCCGAGGAGGTAAAAAAACTCGGCGGAATCATCGAAATGAACGTAAAAGTGCGCGAGCTTATCACCGAAAACGGCAGGATAGTCAAGGCGATTGCCGAAAAAGATGGGCGCGACGTTGAATATACCGGCGAAGAGTTTATTTCCACCATGCCGATAAAAGATCTTGTCGCCGGGATGAAGGGCGACAAAGTACCCGAAGAAGTGAAAAAGATCGCTTCGGAACTCCCCTACCGCGATTTTATGACAGTCGGCGTACTGGTCAACAAACTGAAGATCAAAAACACCACCGGACGGAAAACGCTTGCCGGGCTTGTGCCCGACACCTGGATATATATTCAGGAACGCGACGTCGAGATGGGCAGGCTGCAGATATTCAACAACTGGTCGCCTTATATGGTGTCTGATCCCGAAAACACCGTTTGGATCGGGCTGGAATACTTCTGCAACGAGGGCGACGAAATGTGGAATATGCCGGACGGCGAGTTCTGCGATTTCGCGGTCGGCGAACTTGAAAAGATCGGAATAATCGATTCGGCGGACGTGATAAAAACCAAACGCATAAAGATCAAAAAAGCCTATCCCGCCTATTTCGGCGTTTATAAAGATTTCGACAAGGTGCGCGAATATCTCGACCTGTTCGAAAACCTTTACTGCATAGGCAGGAACGGGCAGCACCGCTACAACAATATGGACCATTCGATGCTGACCGCTTTCGAGGCTGTCGGTTCGATAAAAGCCGGAAAACACGAAAAAGAAAACGTCTGGAACGTCAATACCGAAAAAGAATACCACGAAAAGAAATAGCCGAAAATACCGTTCTGTACACATCCAGAACGGTTTTTATTATTTGCGATTCATTTGTGATATCTGCGGTTTGAATTGATCATACAGGCGCGGTAAACCTGCTCGGCGAGCATCACGCGGGCGAGCATATGAGGGAACGTCATCGGTGAAAAAGATATTCGTTTGTCGCAGCTGTTTTTAAGGTTTTCGTCCAGCCCGAAGCTCGAACCGATCAAAAAGCAGACCGGGCGTTCGGAAGCGCCGAGCCGTTCGGCGAACGTTTCGGAATCGATCGTTTTACCCTCGACGCACAAAGCGACGGTAAGCGCGCCGGTCGGGATCGCGGTGCGGATCGCCTCCGCTTCGGTTTCGAGCGCCTTTTTTATGAGTTTTTCCGAGCCCTCGCCGTGGGTGTCGCATTCTTTTATGCAGACCGTGCGGTAATCGCAGAAAGGTTTTATACGGCGGATGTATTCGGATTCGGCGTCGCGGAAGAACCGCTCTTTGAAATCTCCGACGTGGATGACCGTAACGCGGTTCACTTTTTTGTCCTCTTCTTTCTGACCGAAAAACCGAACCCGCCCAGACGTTTCCCGAGCGCAAAGTAATCACCGTGGGCGTATGCGATCAGCCCGGCTTTTTCGAGCATAAGCCTGCCTTTTTCGTCGACAAGCGATTCGTCGCAGGAAACCGCGACTATATCCGCCATGAAAATATCGTGACTGCCGCTTTCGATCACTTCGAACACGCGGCATTCGAGCGTAAGCGGACATTCGGCGACCGAAGGGCAGGATACCTCGTAAGAGGACTGCTTCGTGAGCTTCATATCGGCAAATTTATCGCGTTCGGCGCCGGATTTGACGCCGCAGTAATCGAGCGCTTTTACGATCTTTTCGTTCGGAAGGTTAACGCAGAACTCGCCGCTCCGTTTTATTATTTCGTACGAGGCACGGCTCTTGCGTACCGAAATATAAAGCCGCGGAGGATCTGAAGAAAGAGTTCCGGTCCAGGCTATGGTGATCAGGTTGTCCTTTTTTCCGTCGGAACAGCTTACCAATACCGCCGGAACGGGAGAAAGCAGAGTTCCGCCCTTCCATTTTATCTTTGCCATAAAATACCACCTCGTCGGTTTTTTATTATATTACCACATTAAAACGCTTTTTTCAATAGCGGTCAATTACAATATATTCATAAACGGCAATTTTGTATTTACTTTTCGGCGGCGGCGATTTATAATAAAAACACCGATTAATTAAAGCGAGGCAGATTATGAGACGAAACAAGATGATCCGCGCATTTTCGGCGATACTTTCGGCGGCGATGCTGTTTTCCTGCACGCCGGACCCCGGCGCGCCGTCGGCTGAGAGTCGGGATTCATCCGGCGTCAGTCAGGGCGGCGCCTGGACGGCGAAAGAGACGGTGAATTTCGGTGGAAAAAATTACGATATCGCGGGGTCGAATCATGCCCCCGTTTCCCCGGGGATATATTATTTTGACAGATCCGAAGGCGCCGTCTCCGCGCCGGAGCAGAGCGGCGATTATACCGATTGCGCCGTCTGCGGCGGGGTGATATGCGCGATATACAAAAACCGCCCGGCGGTGATCCCCGAATGCGGGTTCGTCGTTCGGGTATTCGGATCGGGGTTCGAGCGCGAACCGGAAATCGGCGAAAGTATGCGCTATTCGCTCAAAAATCCGCCTTACACGCCCGAACGTTACGTTAAGATCGGCGGAATAAACATTCCCGTCGGCTATAAAAACGTTGTCCGCATAGACGAAAACACCGGGTTCGTTTTCGATTCGGGATGGTATAATTCCACCACGAAAAGCAACCGCCACGGGACCGAGATCGCAGTTGACGCAAGCGGCACGGTCGTTGAAATAAATCCCTCCGGGACCGATGATTCCGGCGATACTTTTATACCCGAGGGCGGTTTTGTTTTGGCGGCGGGTCAGGGCAGTTCCGTGGAATATTCGCTTAAAGACGTAAAAATCGGCGACAAAGCGGAATATATCGAGGAAAAGCACCTTTATACCCTGCAAAAATTTACGGTCGGTTCCAAAAAGACCGACGGCAGTCGTGCGGACGATTCGCTGCTGTATCTTTCGGGTGCCGATTACAAATCGACTCCCTCCGGGAACGGGACCGACGTGATCATCGGCGCCGACGGCAGGATCACCGCGGTTTTGAAGAACACCGCCGGGTCGAACGCCATACCGCAAGGAGGGCACGCCGTCTGCGCTTCCGGAAAGTTCGCCTCCGCTTTGGCAAACGCCGGGCGGGAAGGCGATATCTGCGTGCTGAACGGCGCCAAAACGCTTTGCTTTATTACCAACCCGGAGGTTATCGCCGAACGTTACGGAGCGGAGCTTGAAGATCTAAACGCCGATTATCTCAACGCCGTCGGGGAACTCCGAAATATCGATTACCGCGCGGCGGCGGTGGATATAATTTCGGCGAAAAACGCGCTTGAAAGATCGAAAAGCGACCCGACGGCGCTGCTGTCGCTCGGAGAGGCGCTCGATTCGCTGGCGACTTCGCTTATCCCCTGCGTGATCGCCGGCGAACGCGCCGCCTGGGTAACTTTGGGCGAGCTTGACTATTCCGGCAACCCTTATCTGCACTATTACGACGACGAATCGGTAAAGCGCACCGTCGCTTACGCCGAAAAACTGAACCTCAACACGCTTATCATCGACAACCTTGCAAGCGGATATACGGTTTACAGTTCTGAAATAGCGGGCCTTGTCAAAAGCCCGGTGCTCGGCGATTTTGATCTGATCGCTTCGTTTTCGAAAGCCTGCGCCGAAAAGAACATAAGGCTTATCGTAATGGTTTCGGCGCTTATGAGCGTTTCCGCCGCGACGGATTACCCGGACGAGCATTATATAAACCTTTATTCCGACTGTGTGATCAGATCCAAAAAAGGCGCGACGGTCGATTCCTATGGGACGAAGGCTCTGGATCCGTCCCGGCCGGAGGTTCGCAAACTTGTCACCGATATGGTAACTGAGATCGCCGAAAAATATCCGGGGCTGTACGGCATCCAGACCGATTACATCCGCTATCCCCTGCCGATTTATTATCAGAAGGCGAACTACGAGGATTTCGGTTACGAAAGTCCCGCGGCGGAAAGTTTTAAAAAACGCTTTGGGATCGATCCTGAAGAACTCGGGATCGACGACAAACTCTGGCCCGAGTGGTGCGCGGCGCGGCGCGAAGTGATAACGTCGCTTGCAAAGGAAATAAGCGTGGCAATACGCGCCGTCGACCCGGATATCAGCGTAAGCTTCACCTGTTTTTCCGATTATAACGACCGGCAGTTATACGTTTATCAGGAGCCGGAAAAATGGGCGCAAAGCGGAATAGCCGACGCGATATATCCCATGATCTATCAAAGTGACACCGAAAGCCAGCTGAAATACGCGCTGCAGATCGCTGAAGCGGCGGGATCGGCGCGGGTTGTGCTCGGAGTGGGGACTTACGTACGCGCCTCGGAAAAATCGATGGCGGAACAGCTTTATATGCCCTATGAACTCGGGTATTACGGCGCTTCGACTTTCACACTGCGCTATATCGCCACCTGCGGATACAACGGCGTTTACGAAAAAGCCTACCGCTTCCCCGCCGAACCGGAGGGAGCGAAAGCGGCGCTGGGATTCCTTTTGGACCGATACGCAAAGCTGACATATATTTTCCCTTCGGACGCGGGGCTTAAAAACCTGATCGACGTTCTGGAAAAAACCGTCCCGGAGCAGATAAGCGTACAAAAACTGAAAGAATTGCTCGAAACGCTTTCGGAAGACTGCGAATTCGGCGACGAAAAACTTAAAACCGCGTTTGAACACGATTTGAACTACGCAAAAGGATTATTGAAATAAAGTAAATATCCCCCGCTCTTCGGCGGGGGATATTTACTATTACGCGGATTTACGCGGATCGTTTATTCTATACTGTCGATCCCGCGGCGGCGTTTGGCGAACAGGGCGACTCCCATCGCCAAAGCCGATACCGCCGCCAGAGCAAGCACGGCATAGCTTACGCTTTCATCGCCGGTTTTCGGCGAACGGTTTCCTCCGCTTTGTTCGGCGGTCCCGCTTTCTTCGGAAGTACCGGATACGTCAGCGGCTCCGCCCGGCGCTTCGCCCGAGGCGGAATAAACCGATATTTCATCGAGAAAAGTCCAGCCGGCGTTTCGGATTACACCTTCGGCGTCGGTATAACTGACAAGCGCTTTAACGCTGACTTTTACATATCGCCCCGCCACCGGATCGCAGGAAAGAGTCGAAACGTAGGTTTCCGAAGCGCCGGCGACGTCCTGCTTGGTATTAAGCACGCCTATCTGTTCGTAATCGCCATTGCGCGAATCGGCGACCGAGAACGAAACGCTTTCCGGCGCGAACACCCCGACCGAGACTTCGTTTAAATACCCCAGCGAAAACGCGCAAAGATCCTCGTAACGTTTTCCAAGGTCGATTATAACGGTTATCTCTCCGCTCTGATCAAGCGCCGAACTGTTGAATCCGACGTATGCGCCGCCGGAATAATACCCCGAAGCGCCGGTGTTGAGTTGACCGTGAGCGCCGTCGGTAAGCAGTTTCGGATCGCCGTCGGGATAAGCCGCCGAAGGACCCGGGAGCAGGCTGTAATCCGCTCCGTTCGATACTATCGACCCGGTTTGCGAATCGGCAAGAACGGTGATCAGCGCCGCGGTGAGCGCGACAAGCACCGCAAGCAATATAAGTGCGCATACTTTGACATAGGTTGGCATATATTTTCCCTTTCTTTTTTAGAAATTCCGCTATTAATATTTGCAAAAAGCGGAAAGATATACCGAAACAAAAAAACCGCTCCGTTTCCGGAGCGGTCGTGTTTCGCCTCAGCCGCAGCAGCAGCAGATAATAATGGCGATAAGGATTATGATCCAGCAACTGTTGTTGTTGCCGAAGATGTTGTCGAAGCAGCCCATTGCTAATCCTCCCTTCACTAATGGCAGAATATGTGACAAGGGCTTTAAATGTTACGCGCCGACGGTTTGAAAATAACGGTAAAGCAAAGTTATCGCGTCGCACCTTAAAATATTCGTCTCGCTGTAGGTATCCATTAGCCCGATCTTCATCGCCCAGTTCGAAGCGGAGTCGTACGATCCGGCGACATCGGGGCTGCCGGAATATTTCCACAGCATTCTGATAAACTCGCCGCGGGTGCAGGGATCTTTTATTCCCTCCGCGCTGTCGACGATCCCGTTTTTAAGCGCCCAGGCGAGCGCATCGGCATAAAAATCGCCTTCCGGCGCGTTGCCCAATATGAGTTCGCCGGGCATCCCCGCGGCGCGGTAAAGGAAGGTAATAGCCTGGCTTTTTGCCATATCGGCGTCAACGCCGAATTTGTTCTCGCCCGAACCGGTGGTTATCCCGGCGTTTACCGCCCAATAAACCGGTTCGTAATAATATTTGCTTTTGTCGGCGACGTCGGAAAACTCCGCTTCGACGTGCATATCGATCAACTTACAGCGGATCGAATGCTGGCGGAAGGCGACCGGGGTAACGCTGGTGGTGTCAGAGGGGACGCGGCAGTTGATATAGGTAAGATCGAGCGCCAGCTCGCCGCCGAAATCGTTGAAGTTGTTCTTCGCGGTGCAGTTCGAAACGACACAGTTTTTAAGCTTTTGAGCGGTATAAGCCGTTTTCGAGAATCTGCCCTGGTGTTCGAAGAAGAAGCCGAACTTTTTGTTTCCCTCGGCATAACAGTTGTCGATGATCATGGTTTCCTCCTCGGAATATCCGGTGCCGATGCCGAACCCGGAAGCGCCGTAACTTGCCGTTGTCGCGGCTTTGCCGCAGCCGTAGGCTTCGCAGTTCGTTATTGTGCAGTTGATCGGGCAATCGACTCCGAACCCGGTGCCGTCGGTGTTTTTGCAGACGATATTGTCAAAATCGCAGTCTTTGAACAGGTTGAACATAAACCCCTTGCCCGCCGAGGTATAGTGAGCGCAATGGGCGAGTCCGCCGTCGATGACAAAATCGCGGAAGTCGGCGTTTATAAGGTACTTCGGGTTTTTGAACCCGCTGTCGGCGTATTCGTTGTAATAAAACATATCCAGACCGCCGTTCGTGTTCCCGACAGGCATAAGAACGGTAGCTCTTCCCGCGCCCATAACAAGCACGTTGTCTTTGGGCATACAGACGTAATCTTCGATCCTGCGCGAGTTCATCCCCTGGGAGGAGAAATAATAGGTACCGGCGGGTATCAGCACCGCGCCGCCGCCGGACGCGTTCATAGCGTCGACGCAAGCCTGGAGTTCTTTGGTGTTCGCCGCC
Source organism: uncultured Clostridia bacterium (assembly GCA_947305675.1). Taxonomy (GTDB): domain Bacteria; phylum Bacillota; class Clostridia; order Oscillospirales; family CAG-382; genus Coliplasma. Next base: position 23,211 of record CAMZED010000009.1, read on the forward strand.
ATATCCTCTGTTTTGCGGCTGTTAGCCGTAAGGTTCGCGGTGACGTATTCGACGCCTTCGGGAGGCGTTATTTCGTTCTTGGAAGGAACTCCGCGATCGATATCGTAGTTGTGCAGAACGCAGCGTTTTATGATGATATAATCCGCGGCGTCGGTATCGCCGCTGCCGTCGACGTCGGCGCGCGGTTTTTGAGCGGCGGCAAGCGAAATGCTTCCGATAATGCTGCGTTTAGTTATGATGTAATCCGCGACGGTCACCTCGTTATCGCCGTCGACGTCGCCCTTTACGGCGTTGCGGTAAGCGCCGAGAATAGTCTTGGCATAGAGTTTATAGCCCTGCGCGTTGGGATGCACGCCGTCGGAGATATAGTTTTCGTAATCGACGGCTGAAAAATCGGCGTTTACGTCGGCGGCGGTTACCTGTTTTTCGGCGGCGACGTCGCGCGCGGTCTGGGCGTAAAGCGACAGCAATCCGTTCGGGCCGCCGTAAGGAACAAAAGGCGCCTCGTCGTGACGGGTAAGGTAGGGAGCATCGACGATCGGAGCCGGGATAATAAGCACCGGGATCGCCCCGCAGTCGCGGACTTTGTCGATCATGGCGCGTAGATTATCGGCATAGGTTCCCATATCGACGTATCTCGGCATATCGATGGAAGTATCGTTGGTGCCGAACCCGATAAATACCACGTCGGGGTTTTTATCGGCGACCGCGGACGCAAAACGTTTCAGCCCGTCGGACGAAGTATCGCCTCCGACGCCGGAATTTATCACCGTTTCGCCGGAAAGCATACTGAACTCCGCTTCCCACTGACCCGCGGCGGCGATGCTGTCGCCGTATGCGACAAGCACCGGGGCAAAGGTCTTTTCGGCATAGGCGGCGCCGACCGGTACAAAATTGACAAATACAAGCAGAAATATCATCGGGTAAATCAAGAATTTTTTCATATCCGATTCCTCCTAAGCAAAACTTTTCGGTTTACGCCCACATTCTATCATCTTATATCGAAATAATCAACGGGAATTTTTACAAGCCGCCGAGAAAACTATTGAAAATATCGCAAAATAATGGTATTCTGTAAAAAAATACCGAAAGGAAATAAAAATTATGCTTAAACCCATAAACGGAACCTGGTTTGAATTCTGGCACCACAACATTCCCGAAGGAAAATATTGGAACCCCGTGATAAAAACGTTTTCCGACGAGCAGTGGGAAGCCAAAGTCGACGAGATCGCTTCACTCGGAATGAAATATATCGTATTGCTCACCACAGCTCAGGTTTATGAAAAAGAATCATGGGCATATTTCAAGACCGATATCTATCCTTTTGCCGATATGGCGGCGAAAGACCCGATGGCGGCTTTGCTTCGCGCAGCCGAACGCAACGGCATAAAAGTTTTTGTCTCCTGCGGATTCTACGGCAACTGGAGTCATACCGAGGATAATATGACTTCGCCCGAGGTTCAAAAACGCGCTTTCAAAGCGATGGAACAGCTTTATGCTCTTTACGGAGATTTTAAATCGTTCTACGGCTGGTATCTGCCCGACGAGCTCGGAATATGGCCTTATTACCCCGAATCGTTCATTAAATACGTAAACGATTACGCCGCTTTCGGCAGAAGCATAAACAAAGATCATAAAATACTCATCGCTCCTTACGGGACAAACCACGCCCTGACCGACGACAGTTTTGTCGGCCAGCTCGAACGGATGGATTGCGATATTGTCGCTTATCAGGACGAGATCGGCGTTCGCAAATCCAAACCCGAAGAAACCGAGGCTTTCTATTCCAACCTGCGCAAAGCGCACGACAAAGCCGGCAGAAGCGCAATGTGGGCGGATATGGAGGCGTTTGAATTTGAAGGCGACGTTTATAAGAGCGCGCTGATCCCCGCCGAGATGAGCAGGATCGAACGCCAGATGCAAAGCATATCGCCTTACGTCGACGAAATACTCATTTATCAGTATCAGGGCATTTTCAACAAGCCCGGCACAATATCTTATTGCGGCCATCCCGATTCTTTAAAGCTTTACAACGACTATTGCGAATTTCTTAAAAGGAACAAATGATAAGGGCGACCTTTAACGTTATCCCCTGCGCGGATCCGGAATCGGCTGTCGCCGGCATGATAAGCGAAAAACTCGGGCGGAACATACAAGTCGGCGGTTATGAGATACGTCGCCGTTCGCTCGATTGCCGAAGGGGGAAAAACGTTTTTGTCTATACCGTCGACATTGTTACGGCAAACCGCGCGGACGAACCGGAAGCCGCTTTGCTGCTCGGCGCCGCCGCGGTCAAAAAAGAAGAAGAATATGTTTTCCCGACCCCGGCGCGTCTGCCGGAAAAGCGCCCCGTCATAGCCGGGTTCGGCCCGGCGGGAATGTTTGCGGCTCTCTGTCTTGCGCGCGCCGGTTTGAAACCGCTGATCATCGAACGCGGCAAGCCCGCCGGGGAACGCGTGCGTGACGTCGACGCCTTCTTTTCGGGCGGGAAACTCGACCCGGATTCAAACATTCAGTACGGCGAAGGCGGCGCCGGCGCTTTTTCCGACGGCAAGCTTAACACGCTTGTAAAAGACAAAAGCTTCCGCGGCGGATTCGTCCTGCGCGAGCTGGTAAAAGCCGGAGCGCCGAAGGAGATACTTTATTATTCGCATCCGCACGGATATTCTGCGCGGAGTTATCGGAAATATCCGCGGCGAAATATTATCGCTCGGCGGAGAAATACTGTTCGGCACAAAACTTGAAGACGTTATCGTCGATCCGCTTTCCAAACTTAAAAGCGTTGTGACCGGCAAAGGTGCGATCGATACCGACACGCTGTTCCTTGCGACGGGGCAATCCGCGCGCGAAGTCGCCGAGCTGCTTTTCCGCCGCGGTGCCGAGATCGGGCGTAAGCCGTTTTCGGTCGGGTTCAGGATCGAGCATCCTCAATCGATGATAAACGCGGCGCAATACGGAAAAAACGGCGATATGCGGTTTTTGCCGCCCGCCGAATACAAACTGTTCTCGCACACTCCTTACGGACGAACGGTTTACAGTTTTTGTATGTGCCCCGGCGGCAGCGTGGTCGCGGCGGCGAGCGAAGAGCAAAGGCTGGTGAC